>JAISIK010000011.1 GCA_031262065.1 Oscillospiraceae bacterium
AGATGCCCGGACAGGAGCTTTCGCAGCTCGTCGTCGCTGTATTCCCTGCCGGTTTCCAAAATCTCGACCGCAGTCATGATAAAGCCCGGCGTGCAGAAGCCGCACTGGATGGCAGCCTCGTCGATAAACGCCTGCTGGATGTCCGACAGCTCGCCGTTCGGACCGACGAGGCTCTCGAGCGTCCGAATTTTCTTGCCGTCCGCCCAGACCGCCAAATAGATGCACGAATTGAAGCACTCGCCGTCGATAAGGACATTACACGCGCCGCATTCGCCGACCTCGCAGCCTTTTTTGACCGAGGTGAGGCGGAAATCGTTGCGCAGCATATCTGTCAGGGAGGCGCGGACGTCGATATTCTGCTGCACATCCTTGCCGTTGATGTTGCAGCGCACAAGTTTATACTGTACTGCCATTATACTGCACCTCCTGCAAGCTCAATCGAGCGAATCAGGCATCGCTTCGCAAGCTCCACCGCGATATGCTGCCGGAACGCCTTTGCGGCGCGCCAAGAATCGCGGGGGTTGATGTCTTCAAGAACCGCATCTCCGAAGGCGTTGACGGTTTCCATGCTGACGCTCTTACCTGTGGCGACCGCCTCTGCGGAGGGCGCGCGCATCGGCACAGGCCCTGCGACGCCGTAGGCAATTCTGACGCGCTCGATGGTTTTCTTGTCCGCGCTGAGCACCACATTGACCGAGCAGCCGGTTGTTGCGATGTCCATGGCGTTGCGCATGGCATATTTGATATAGTGCCCGAAGCAGTTTTCATAGCTGCTCTTCGGGATGAGAATGGCGGTTTGAATTTCGCCGTCTTGCAGGTCAACCGTGCCCGCCTTGATATAAAAGTCCTTAATCGGCAGGCGGCGCACGCCGTTTGGACCTGTAAGCTCAACAATCGCCTCCCACGCGTGGAGCGTCGATGCGGAGTCTGCGGAGGTTACGCCGTTGCAGGTGTTGCCGCCGATTGTGCCAATGTTGCGAATCTGCGGGCCGCCGACCATATCGACCGCCTCGCCCAAGACGTTGATATACTTCTGGATAATCGGGTCTTTCGTGATATGCGAAAAGCTGGTCAGCGAGCCGATGCGGATATTCTCGTCTTCATCGATGCTTACGCCACGCATGGCGTCGATGCCGTAAATCGAGATGAGCGCCTTGCCTGCGCGTTTGCCCTCGCGCATCTGCACGAGCACGTCCGAGCCGCCCGCGATAATCTGCGCCTCGGGATGCGCCACGCGAAGTGCGACCGCCTCCGCGACAGAGGATGCCTCATACAAAGCAGATAGATCATACATAATACTGCGCCCCCTTTCTTAAATCAGTCCTGCCTCTTTGAACTTGTCAAAGAGGATGTGCGGCGTCATCGGCGCAACGTCGATGGCAACGCCCGTGGCATTGAGAATCGCATTGCGGATTGCCGGCGCGCCCGGGCAGGCGGGCGGCTCGCCGAGCGCCTTCGTGCCGTACGGGCTGGTGGGCTCGGCATTTTCGACAAATTGCGCCTCAAGATGCGGATGGTCCATAAAGGTCGAGAGTTTGTAGTCGAGCAGGTTATCGTTCAGAACGCGCCCCGTCTTCGGGTCGAACTTCAGCTCTTCGGACATGCCGTAGCCGATACCCATGGACATGCCGCCGTGCACCTGCGCCTCGGCAAGCTGCGGGTTAATCAGCCGCCCGCAGTCGTGGACGTTAATCATATCCACCAGCTTCACCTTGCATAGCGCCATATCGACCTCAACTTCCGCGAAGCAGCAGCCGAAGGAGTAGGCGTTGTTCTTAATCTGATAGGTAGACTCGGCGGTGATGTGCTGCGAATGTTCTAAACTGTAGAGCGCCTGCGTGGCAAGATCGCCGACCGTTAAGAGCACTCTGCCGTCCGTCTTGCGGATAATATTGCCCTCGACAATGTCCAAAAGCGCGGGCATCTGGCGGGTAATCTCGCAGGCGTAGGAGAGAATCTTTTCCTTCAGGATTGCGCCGGTCTGCGCAATGGCAAAGCCGCCGACATAGGTCTGCCGCGAGGCATACGAGCCTGTGCCGAAGGGGGTAACGTCGGTGTCCTGCGCACTGACCATGTGCACATTCTCCACGCGAAGCCCGACCGCGTCGGCAGCCATCTGCGCGAAGGCGGTGTCGCAGCCCTGCCCGATTTCCGTTTCACCCGTCTGCACCTGTATCGAGCCGTCTTGGTTGAGCACCATGCGGCAGGAGGAGCTTTCCAGGCTAATCGGCCAAACGGCGGTGTTGTACCAGTGCAGGGCAACGCCGACGCCGCGGCGGATATTGCCGGTCTGCGCTGCATATTCCTTGTGCTTTCTGGAATAGTCCAGATATTTTTCGCCCTTGTCGAGAATCTGATTGAGGCTGTCGGCATAATTCTCGTTCTTCGAGAAGCCGTCCACATAGCCCACGGGCATCATATGCTTGCGGCGGAATTCGAGAGAATCCACGCCGAGCACCTTGCAGACGTCCTCGATATGCGCTTCATGCGCAAAGGTCGCTTGCGGCACGCCGTAGCCGCGCATCGCGCCTGCAACCGGGCGGTTGGTAAAGACGGTGTAGGCGTCGCCCTCGATATTGGGGCAGGGATAAATCTGCGGGAACGCGCCCATGCCCTTTGCGCAAATACCGTGCCCGTGGGAGGCATAGGCGCCTTGGTTGGAGAAGCACTCGATTTTCCTTGCTGCAAAGCTGCCGTCGGGACGCAGCCACGAGATAATATGCGTGCGGATTGCGTGGCGCACACGATTGCAGACAAAGGTCTCCTCGCGCGAGCAGTCGAGCTTGACAAGGCGACCGCCGACAATCGTTGTCAGGTACGCGCAAAGCGGCTCGTAAAGCGCATCTTGCTTGTTGCCGAAGCCGCCGCCGATATAGGGCTTAACCACGCGAACCTTGCCCCAGGAAATGCCCAGCGCCTGTCCGATTACGCGGCGGACGATATGCGGAATCTGCGTGGAGGAGTAGACGACAACGCGCCCTGCCTCCATGGAGGCGTAGCAAATATGGTTTTCGATGTGGCAGTGCTGCACCGTGGGGGTATCGTACCAGCCCTCGACCTTAATCAGCCCCGGCTCTTTGCTCGCAGCCTCATAATCGCCCATGCGGATGTCGGTGTGCGCAAGAATGTTGTTCTTAAACTCCGCATGCAGCTGCGACGCGCCGTCTTGCATAGCCTCCTGCACATCGAGAACAACGGGATACTGCTCGTATTCGACCTTGATTTTACGCAGTGCCTGCGCCGCAGCCACTTCATTTTCGGCAACGACCGCCGCAATATCATCGCCGTAAAACCGCACGCGCTTTGTCAGAAGCAGGCGGTCTGCGACGTCCTGGTGGTGCACATCGGTTGACCAAGGGTGACCCGCCGTGGGGAACTTATAGTGCGGCACATCAAAGCAGGTGACAATTTTGACAACGCCCTCGACCTTTTCCGCCTCGGTGGTGTCGACGGATTTCACCATGCCGTTGCCGATGGTCGCATGCAAAACGCGTGCAATCAACGCACTTTTGTCGCAAAGGTCGTCGCAGTATTTGGCTCTGCCGGTTGCCTTGTCAAACGCGTCCACGCGAATGACGCTTTTACCAACATCCATGTTCGGAATCCTCCTATCCGGTTTCCGTGGGTTTTCACAAGAATCCCCGCGGAGAGTATACTTCACTTGTAGTATATCACAAGATTTTCCGGATGAAAAGCGAAAGCGTTATCCTAAATCCCGAATATCGGAAGAATTCCGCTATCGCGAACGCCGCGGGAAGAATTGGCGAATCTGCACAAAAATCGGGGAGTCTGCCGTTTTGCAATCCCCTTTTTTTGTAAAAATGCCGAAGAGCGTTTGCAGGGCGTTGTATGGTATACTATATAAAATGGGAGGGTTTACGATGCAAGAGTATAAAATCGGCTGCGCCTTGCTGGCTGCAGGCAATTCCCTGCGCTTCGGCGCGAATAAGCTGTGCGCCCTGCTGAACGGGAAGTCCATCATTCGCCGCGCAATGGAAGCCATTCCCGCGCAGCTGTTCTGCAGCGTCGTGGTGGTTACGCAGTATGCGGAAATTGCCGCGCTTGCCGAAGAATTCGGATTCTGCGCGCTGGAAAACAGCAATCCCTCCCTCGGCATCAGCCACAGCGTCCGCCTTGCCACGCAGGCGCTGTCCTATTGCGACGGTATTCTATTTCTCGTCGGCGACCAGCCGCAGCTCAGCGCCGATTCCGTTTCTCGGCTCGTGCAGATGTGGAAGCAAAGCCCGAATCGCATTGCCTGCTTGGGAAGCAAGGGCACGCGCGGAAACCCCAATCTCTTCCCGCGGGAATTTTTCGCCGCGCTTTTGTCCTTGCAGGGCGATTGCGGCGGCAGCAGCGTGATAAAGGCGCACCCTGACCGCCTGACCCTGCTGGAGGTTGCGGAAAACGAGCTTCTGGACGTCGATACGCCGCAAGCCTTGCGCAGCATGGAAGACGCAGAACCCCCGAATGATGGGCAATAGCGCATCGCCAATCCCGATGATTTCACGGAAGCGGCAAAATACCCTCTCCCGCTGAGGCTTTTTCCTCTGCCGCTTAGTTTTTCTTTTTTGCGTCGCTCTGCCCCAACGGTTGACGTAGAACCCCCCTTGCGTCGCTCTACCACAATGATTTTGACGTAGAACCTAAAAAACGCACGGTCGCCAAATGGCGACCGTGCGCTTGCTATTTGCCGTTCTTCCCAACCCGGCAACTGCCGGGTTGGGAGAAGCTGCATTAGGAATTATCCCTTAGCAACTACGTAGAAGGTTACGTACTGGTCTACGGTGTTGCCGGTGGTGTTCTTGTATGCGCGGAAGTTCGGAGTTGCTACAGTATCGCCTTGGTTGTTGTCGTAGATGCCGAGGTAACGCACATCGCTGACAGAATCCGTTGCCTGCAGGTAGCAGCCGGTGGCATCCAAGGTCCAAACGTTGCCCGTTACGTCCGTGCCAACGCGCATGCCGTTGTTTGCGTTGGTGGTGTATAGCCATGTATCGGTTGTGCCTGCCGGGCAGAGCTTGTAGCCGCCGTCAACAGCAACAACGTTCCACGTCATGGTGCTGTCGAAGTTGCCGTCGAAGATTGCAGCCGGACCATAGGTATCCGTACCGCCGTTGTTGAGCATCACATACTCTGCGTCAGTGACGGGAGCATACATGGTGACGATCACTTCGTCGTCGGGCTGGATGTCTGCAAAGTCAACTTCCACCAGACCGGAGGGATCGGGGGTGGGATCATCGCCACCGCCGCCTTCGCCGCCGCCCGTGACTTCCATGTATTCATACAGGAAGATTACATAGTAGTCGCTGGGGTAGACGGGTCCATATTCTTCGTCCTCGTAGAGTGCAACGCTGTCATCCGTGACAAAAAACTCGAGAGCATCCTCGTCAAACAGCAGAATCATATCGGGATCTGCCGCACTGGTAATTGATGCAATCTGTAAACCATCTTCGAATGCATAGACACACTCGATGCCCCACTTCGCAGTGTTCGCGCTTGCGGAATCAACCATGGCAAGGTCAGTGCCGCTGAGCGCAAGGTATTTGCCGGTATCCTCATTCATGATGGTGTAGTAGCCGTCGGAACCTGCTTCAATCGCCCAACCATAGGAGGGATCTTCGATTGAGAAGGCATAGTACTCCTCGGAGATCGTTGCGCCGTTTGCAACTGCGTTTGCAGCAACCGCGCTGCTGTTCAGGAGATAAGGATCGTCCACATCATAGCCGGTGCCCGCGTAGGGCCAGCCGACGATGGCATAGGAGCCGCCCAAAACGCTGTAGTCTTCGACGATGTAGTAGCCGCTTTCGGTCAATTCATCGCCGCCGCCACCTGTGCTGCCGCCATCAAGATTAATGAGCTCTTCGATTTCGTTGGTTGCGTAGTCAAGTGCAGTGACGTAAATCGAGCCGCTGAGTTCCGAAACATCGAAGGTTGCGGTGAAGGACTCGCCCTTTACATCGGAGGAGTAGCCTTCGAGGCCAAGGATGTTGTACTCTGTGTCGCAGAGGTAGATTGCCTGCAGGTATTCGTTATCCGAAGCGGTAACTGTCAGGGTCTGCGCAGTTTCGTCGTAAACAATGTCTTCCAGAACAGGCGCCTGATAGTCTACGGTGACGTCGAAGCTCCAGATATCTTCCTTCACGGTGTCCTTATAGGGCAGAACCGCGTCGAAGCTGAGGGTTACGACCGTGCCGTCGGGCAGGTATTCGCCCGTGGTGGCGTTATAGCCGTCGAATAATACGGCACAATAGGTATTCCAATAACCGTAGTCCACATCGAAATTGGTCTTGGGCATGTAGGTTTCCACATAGCCGAGATCCTCATAGACTTCGCCGGTGTTCTTATCGGTGACGGTCATGGAGATTTCCTCTGCGTTACGAAGCAGAGTCGGGAGCATAACGACCGAATCGGCGTAGTAGTACGTGCCGGTGGTGTTGGCTTCGTTGGTGATGGCGATATGCTCTTCGTAGTAGTCGGTGTATACAAACATATTGTCGCCTGCCCAGCCGTAAGCGCTGCCGAAGTAGCTGTCGTACGAATAGGCGTAGTTGACGTCGGTGTTCACCTCGAGGAGGCTGTAGTAGTCGTAGCCTTCGCCCGGATACGTTACATTCAGATACGCATCCGCCGGGGCTGCATCGCGGAAGTCATACTCCTCAAGGACGGGAGCCTGCGTCCAGTCGCCGTAGAAGCCCATGTAAGTTGCGTGCGTTGCAACATCATCATTGTAGAATTCTACATAGCCTTCCACAAAGCCGCCGTTTTCAAAGTCAGCGTCCAGAGATGCCTTGGCGTCGGCAGACAGGGTCACGGTGACGGTGACAGTCTTGCTGCTGTTTGCCGGGATAACCACAACTGCTTCGCCTTCAACTTCGCCGCAGGTGTAGCTGCCGCCGAAGTAGCGCATCATGATGGTGGCAAACTGTGCGCGGGTTGCGTTGCCCTTCGGCGAGATGCTTGTCGGGGTGTAACCATTGATGATGCCCTCGCTGACCGCCCAGTTCACAGCGCCGACTGCATAGCCACTGACGGAAGCTGCATCTGTAAATGCGGAGAGGTCTGCAGTTGCCGTGGGAGAACCTGCATACCGCCACATGATGGTAGCCAACTGCTCACGGGTGACATTGTCCATCGGCGCGAACTCGGTTGCGCTGATGCCGTTGACGATATTATTCGCCTGCGCCCATGCAACTGCGTCGCTGTAGTACTGCCCGGTCGGAACATCGGTAAAGGTAGCGGGTGCCGCAACTTCGGGCGAGCCTTCTGCGCGGTAGAGAACGGTAACGATCATGCCGCGGGTAAGCGATGCGTCCGGTGCGAAGGTTGTGCTGCTTGTGCCGTTCATCAGGCCGTTTGCAACAGCGTAGTCCACGGACTCATGATACCATGCATCGACACAGTCTGTGAAGTCTTCGTAGTAGCAAGGATTGTTGTCGCTGCCGGCAATCATGCCGCTTACGTCAATCGTTGCATCCATGTAGTCTGCGGTCAGGGTGTTGTACGGATTGCCTTCCTCATCGAAGATAACATAGTCGCGCATTGCAACACCGGCTGCCTTGTATTCGACATCTGCATCCGTATCGTTAACCAATTCAAGATCAAAGCTGTAAACGCCGGTCTTGCTCGGATCGTCCTTCAGCTCAACAATGGGATTGGAGATATATGCGCCATCGAGATAGGTCAAAAGCGCAGTCATAGAGTTGGCAAGACCTGCACCCTGCTTGCGCACGGAATAGAGGTAACCGTCTACATCTGTCAGAATAAGCGCGGCGCTCTCGAGAAGGTCGATTGCGAGCTCTGCGCGCTTCACTTTATCGGTATGACCCTTTTCTTCCAAAGCCTCCAGAACGACTGCGAAAGTACCCGCCATATTCGGGGCTGCCATCGAAGTGCCGCTCATTACGCCGTAGGCGGAATCGCCGCCGGGGAATGCGGAGTAGACGTTGCCGCCGACGGAGGTCATGGTCGGCTTCATGGTCAGATCCGGGGTTGTGCCCCAGCTGGAGAAGTCGCTCATCATGCCGCCAAGGGGATTTGAAACGATAATTTCTTCGTTCGAGACAGAAACCTTGCCTGTGGTATCCGCATCAAACGCCGCCCTTGCCTCAACGACCGTGGAGACAGCGGGGATCAGGAAGGTATCGATTGCCATAAGGATGGTGCCGGGCTGGTTATCAACCACGATCATGCCGATTGCGCCTGCAGCGGCTGCTGCATCGTGCTTCTCTTGGAAAGTGGTCGAGCCGCGATTGACAACGGCAATCTTGCCGCTGACGTTCAGACCGGTGTAATCAGCCGGTTCGCCGTAGCCGCCGACCGAAACATAGTCAAGTTCCTGACCGCCGAAGGTGCTCAGCCAAGAAAGATCCGGCGAGGAATCGGCGTAGGAGAAGGACTCTCCGCCGACAGTGATAACATAGGAGGGATACTCCAAGTTCTCAGCCGAGGCGATGGAGAGGTTGTCGCCGTAGGTGGACGGGCTGCCGACAACACCGTAGTCTGCATAGTCAGCGGTGAGGTAGCCGGGGCCTGCAAAATTCATTGCATTGTCTGCCTGCGAACCGTCGTTGCCCGCGGAAACGGACATGATGATGCCGGAGTTGTTGAGCTTTTCATAGATATTGCCGTAGACTTCGCCTTCGAGCTCGGAATCATATGTAAAGCCGTTGTCTGCGCCGATGGACATATTGATAACGTCCGCGCCCATCTGGTACGCGTCTTCCAAAGCAGCGAAGTAGATGTCGGAGTAAGTGCCGCCGTCTTCCGCACTGGAGAAAATCTTCATTGCCAGAATCTGCGCTGCCGGAGCTGCACCTTGGAAGGTAACTGCGCCGTCCGCCGCTTCCGTGTAGCCCGCTGCGATGCCGGAAACGTGCGTGCCGTGTCCGTCTACATCGGAGTTCATAACGTCGGTGTCTAAGTCTGCGTAGTCATAAGCAAAGGGAACCTTTGCGTTGACATATACGCCGGGAGCTGCTGCCTTGGCAAGGTCGCTCTGCGTCATGGACACTTCGCCGAGGTTGCCGTAGTCCTGGAATGCCTCGTGGCTTACGCGAAGCCCGGTGTCGAGAACCGCGATAACCATGCCTTCGCCGTCAAAACCTGCTGCATTGAGCGCGGTGTTGCCGGTCAACACGCCGGAGCCTTCCATGGCGGGCGTGGTGATGGGAACTGCATAGCGGTTTGCAATGTACACAGCCTCTACGCCGTCCATGTCGACAATCTTGTCCAAATCGCCGTAAGCGACTTCGACGGACATGCCGTTGAGGAGGGTGGTAAAGTCGTACTTCAGCTCGAAGTCAACGGAAGCAGCCATTGCCTTGCGGAACTCTGTGTGCTGCTTTGCAACCTTCTTGCCCTGCTCTGCAGCTCTGGTCGTGCCGTTTGCGGCTACGTCTGCTGCTGCATCGCCTTCCATGACGACGATCGCGCGAACGACCTCATCGTCTGCGTACTGGTAGGAATTGTTGAGCTTGAATGTCTCGCTCTTGAATCCCTTTGTCTGCTTATCGACTCTTTGCGCCGATGCAGAACGGTCGGCAACCTTGCTGAAGTTACGGGTTTTGTCAACGTTTCTGGCTGCGAAGGCATTGCCCACGCAAGAAACGACGAGCACAAAAACCAGCAACAGAGCAAGCATGCTCTTGAACTTTCTCATTTGTTCGTCTCCTTTTTCCTTTTTGATTTTGGTTGCCGCAATGCAGGGGGGATGCCCCTTGCTTTGCGGTGATACCTCAGAAACATTTTAGCAGTTTTTCGCAAAAAAGTCCAACATTTTTTTCGTGTATAATTATACCAAGTTGTATATGTACGGCGCATGATTTTTTGACACTTCACACAAAGTCCATAGGCGCGAAGTGTGCGAAAGCGCACTGTATTCATAATATGCAAAAATTCCTGCATCTTTATCTTGTAAAGATGCAGGAATTTGCGCAGCCTTCGCTTGCGCTTATTGCAGATAGTGTTTTGTCAGGCAGTGCATCATATCGCTGTAAACCGTGAAGCAATCCTCAAAGCGGTTTTCCCGCAAAGCGTCGTAGCAAGGAGTGAGCCATTTCTCGCGAATCGCTTGATAGCGGGCGGGCGAATCGTCGCAGTAGTCGATGCAGGCGACGATTGCGGGGGCAAGGTCGTAGTACTGCGCGGTGAGCGCCGCGCCCTGCGCATGCGCGCGCAGCCAGCCGTCGCGAAACGCGCGGAAGGCGGTCAGCTCCGCGCAGTCGTCGGGCTTTCCCTCCTGCTCGCAGACCGCCGTGGTGATAAAGCAGAAGCCGCGCTTGCGGAAGCCGCCGGAGATGACCTCATAATCCCCCGGTTGCCACGGCTGGGCGGGATAGCGCGTCATCCACTGCCTGTGCAGCTCCTTGCAGAAGCGCTCCCTCTCCCGCAGGCGCAGATGCCCAATCAGCGGCGTGAAGAACAGCGCCAAAACAAATTTGTATTCAAAGCAGACCCTACTTTGCCCGCTTTTTCCCTTCCAGCGGCTGTCGTTTTGCATATGCGCATCGATTGCGTCCAAGAGCATGCCGCAAATCTCCGCAATTGCCGCCTCGACGCCCTGCGGGCAGACCGCTATGCAGGCGTCAAGCCGCTCGAGGATTTCGGAATTATCGCTTGTGTACTGCTCGAAGGCGGGGAAATACAGCTTCTTGGAGAATTTCTTATAGTAGTCGGGATAATTCGTCACGCAGCCGGGCAGATTTTCACGCAGAAAGGCGAACTGCTGCGCATAGGCTGCCTCGTCAAGGCTTGCGGGCTGTTGGAGCTCGTCCGCGTGCAGGCGCTGCCCGCAATACAGGCAGGAGAACTCCGCCAAATCAGCCGGAATTTCCAAGGGCTTCGCGCAGTAAGGGCAATTTCCTTTGATTATATCCATGGTATTCTCCTGTGCTCTGTATATTTATAGTATCATTCTATTTTTCCACACTTTCTTGCGCGTGTCAACCCTATTCCTGTGTGACCCGCGCCGCTTGTGCAAAAGCGCCAAAAAGCAATTAGAAAAACTGTGGGTTTCTCCAAAAAACGCCGCAGCATATTGGCAAGAAGGCAAAATAGGAATATGCTTACTATACTATATAAAAACTGAGGGTAGAGCAATGCAGGAAGTGATGGTTTTCGGCAGTTTTTTGGTAGACTTGATGGGCAGAGCGCCGCATCTTCCCGTGCCGGGCGAGACGGTAAAAGGCAGCTTTTTCAAGCAGGGGGCGGGCGGCAAGGGTTTTAATCAGGCAGTCGCCGCGCACAAGGCGGGCGCAAAGGTATGGATGGTCACAAAACTCGGCAGGGATAGCCTCGCAGATGTCGCGCTTGCGGTGATGGACGAGCTGGGCATGCCCAAAGACTGCCTGTTCTACAATGATACGGTTTCGACGGGCATCGCGCTGATTTTGGTCGATGAGGGCACGGCGCAAAATGAGATTGTTATCGTGCCCGGCGCGTGTAGTACAATTACGCCTGCGGATATCGGCGCGATTGCGCCGCACCTGCGGCAGTGCGCCTATGTGCTTTTGCAGCTGGAGATTAATCAGGACGCCAACGAGGCGGTCGCAAAGCTTGCGAAGGAAAACGGCGTGCGAGTGATTGTCAATACCGCGCCCTACCAGCAAATTTCCGACGAATTTCTGCGCGGCGTGTGGCTTGTTACGCCCAACGAGGTCGAGGCGCAGGCGTTAACGGGCATTGCCGTGCGCGATTTGCCCAGCGCGAGGGCTGCAGCTGCGGTTTTCTTTGAAAAAGGCGTGGAAAATGTGCTCATCACGCTCGGCGAAAAGGGCGTATTTGTCAGCGGCGGCGGCAAAGAGGCGTTGATTCCCGCCTTCCGCGTGGAGGCGGTCGATACCACCGGGGCAGGCGACGCCTTCAACGGCGGGCTTCTTACCGCGCTTGCAGACGGCAAGGATCTGTTCGAGGCAGCGCATTTTGCAAACGCGCTGGGCGCGCTTTCCGTGCAAAAAATCGGCGCAACGCCCTCCATGCCCACCCGCGCGGAGATAGACGCCTTCACGGCGCAGCAGGGCATCCTCTCAAAATAAAGATTGCAGGGGCGACCGTTCGCGGTCTCCCCTGCGTTTTGCAGTTTTACTTCGTCGCGCCCGAACGCATCACAAGAAATCGTCTTTGCGAATCGGCAGCTTATTGCCCCGGAGGCAGGGTATCCAAATTTACAAGATACCGTAAAATCGCCGAAGAATCTGCGGAGTTTACCGCGCCGTCAAGATTAACATCCGCATTCACCAACAGCTCAGGGTCGGTAATGGGCGCGATCGACACTACATGCCGCAGGATTGCAGAGGCATCTGCCGCTGTAACATCCCCGTCCCCATCTGCATCGCCCAGGAAGAGGCGGTTTGTATAGGCAATTGTGCCGCCAAGCTCCTCTTCAAACAAAGCCAAATCTTCGGGCGAAATCTTGCCGAGCACATTCGCGTGGGAAAAGTCTCTGAGCTTTGTCATAAACAGATTGAACTTGCCCAGATTCGTGGCAGGCGGGGATGGTAGGTCGCTGAAATAGCGGAACGTCTGCGCAAAGGGTTCCCAGCCTATTGCGTCTTTGATCATGATAAACAGATGCTCCGCGCCGCCCCATGAAAATACCCCATTAGCGAATGCATTGTCATAACTTGAATCGGCGTCGGTTTCAAAAAAGGCTTTCAGTTCATCCCCAACGTACAGTACAGAAGTATATGAATCAGGAATAACAGCAGCAGACAACTGTTCTATCACATAGTACGACTTGAATACCGCAAAAAATTCTGCGTTGAAGTTCCACTTATTCTGCAGGTCAAACAAATGTCCCATTTCGTGCAAAATGCCGAAGCTCCAATCGCCGGTGTTGTTAATTTGTCCGAAAGTAGAGGCGATATAGTCTTCTTGCCAATAAATTGTCGATGTGTTGGGGTAAACCCACGCCCAGCCATAGGTCCCGGAACTGTCTACAATGTTGATTTTCGTGCCGTTTTGGGGGGTTGCGCCCACAAGTTCTTCATAAGAAAGATAGGCACTGTCGAGACGGTCGATCCATACTTTCAAATTCGCGGGGGTGATGTTCTGATAGTAAGACAATTCCAAATCCAGACGTACATACTCCCCTTCCGTATAGTAAGCGTAGACATCCTGCGCCGATGCGGAAATTAAGTTGTTCCACGTATTTGCATCCACCATGCCATTCTGCGGAAGATTTAACTTTGCCTGAACCATCATAACCGCCATTTTTGTGTTAAGATCAAAGATGCCGTTTACAGCGGGTAATTCGAAGCCAAACTTATTATTTAGCAAATACTGAATTGCCTTTGTCAGATCGCTGTTATACGACGACATCCTTTGCGCAGGAACTGCAGTTAGGACAATCCACATATCTGTTTCGACGATCCCATCTACCGTAAGGTATTCCTGTGATTGGAATTCTCTCACAGCATCGTCCGTGCTGCTGTTGAATGTGCCGTTGACGGTTAATCCATACCCGTAGTAGTTGAGCAAATACTGCAATGCTGTCACGTTCGCGCCGGTGTCGCCGAATTCTAAAATCGGCCACGTGAGGGTTGCGGCGTCTACACTGATTGGAGCAATAGATGTGAGTACCAATACAAATATCAGCAAACATGCAGTCAGTTTTTTCTTCATGGTTTACACTCCTTTTCTTTCAAAATCAAATTCGGTTTATGTCCGATTCCCTATGATTGGCAGGTTTTTCGCTGCCGAAGAATGCGCGTAATCGCTTCAAAACCACCTCCCCCTACAAGTGATTGCGTATCTCGACTGCGCTTTCCGAATGCCGAGTATTCGGCAATCGCTGCAGTCGGCGTGTATTTGGCACTTCCTATTTATAAAGTAGAGGATTTCAAAAAAATGCGCAATGCGTAAAATATACAAATATTTTGCAAAAATATGTAATTTCTCACATAATTTGTGCTGAAAGTTGTCGAAAAAGAAAGAATATACACTTTTATAAATCATCGGCGCAACATTTTTTTACAATTTTCTTTATAAAATCCCGGTGTTTGGAATATCACAGGCGCTCTATTTTTGGTTTTGATAAAAACCGTTCATCGAAAAATACGTTTTCTAAAAACTTTTTGTAATTTTCTGCAATTTCGCTTGACAAAGACACTTTGCATGTGATAATATGCTACTATACATCGATACAGCGTTAGTTTTCGTTCTATGCCTGTTATAAGTTTTTGTAGTTCGATATCGAGCGCGCGGCGGTGCGGCAGAGAACTATCTGTGACACAGCTGCAAGGAGCATCGGCAGAAAGCCCTGCTCTTTGCCTTCCTACTTTTGCGGTTCTTTTCTTTTCCCCTTTCCCCTTCAAAAGCAAGAGCGGTCCGGTTGGCGCACCGGGCCGCTCTTGCATGTTTATTGATTCATGAATTCTTCAATGTTTTCAAACAGCTTGCAGTTGTTTTGCAACCACTCGGGCGGTCGCTTCCACCACTGAAAATCCTTCAAAAAGGCAATCTGCGCTTCTGTAAAGCGCATTTTTATCACACGCGCCGGAACGCCGCCGACAATTGCATAGTTTGGGACGTCCTTCGTGACGACCGCGCCGGCAGCGACAATCGCCCCGTCGCCGATGGTAACGCCCGCAAGAATCGTTGCGCCGTAGCCAATCCAAACGTCGTTGCCGATGACAACATCGTCCTTCGCCTGCGCATATCTGCTCTCTTCAAAACGATCCTTTTCGACATAGGTGAATCCTGCCTGCCTGCGTGTGGAGAAAAAAGCGGGATGAACGCTGACAAATTTGGACGCGGGGTGAAAGCCGTTGACCACCTTTACGCCCGCAGCAATGCAGGTATAGCGCCCGATTCGCCCCGAAACGGCGGCGTTTGACCCGATATAGGAGGCGTAGCCCAGCCGCCCGTGAAACGAGCTTGCTTCTCCAATGACATTGTAGCCCTCAAAAACCGAAGAAACAGAAATATTGGAAGCCCTAGCCAACTTGATGCCCTTGCTGCGGCGGTTTCTGAACCGCACAATCCATCGCTTGAGCAGCTTCTTCATTTTTGGTCATTCCCTTCTGTGCATCTATTATACAGTATACAACAACTAACCCGCTTTTACAAATCGTATATTCCGTCCTGTACATGACAAACTATTGACAAAGCGCGCACAAAGGCTATACAATATAGTATAGGCATTCACCATGCGAAGGAGGTGCAAGTATGTCATCGCTCAAGAACGATTGGGAAAAAACCGGCAAGGAGCTGGGCAGCGCCTTTGAATCGCTGGGGAAATCTCTGGTAAGATCCATCAAATCCGCAGCGAAAAAGGCGGACGAATGGGCAAACGAGGACAAAACAGCCCCAACTTCGGAAGAAAAATCTGATAAATAAACCGTAAAGCGGCGTTGCCAAAAGGCAACGCCGCTTCGTCCATCACAAAAACTCCGCAAACAGGCGCGGGAATTCCTTTTCGCCGTAGGCTTGCAAAAGGGCGCAGTAGTCCTCATAGGCGGCGAGCAGTTTTTCTGCGTTCGGTGAGAGAAAGGCACCTCCTCCGTGCTTGCCGCCGGTGGTGGATTCGAGCAATTTGAAACCGAGGCTCTCCTCGGCATTTTTGATGACCGTCCACGCTTTGGAATATGCCATGCCCATGGAAATCGCCGCAGCGCGCAGGGATTTGCGCTCGCGCACCCGATGCAGCAGCTGCGCAACGCCAGGTCCAAAGCACTTGCCTTCGCAAAACAGGCGGACGGTCAAAACAGTTCGTAATTTTGTTTCCATATTCAGAATATAACACAAAGCCGCAGGAGCGTCAACAAGTTGACATTTTTTTTGCGGCATGTTATTCTGATTACAAAATAACGGGGGCGGGAAATTTGGCGCTTTTTTCAGAGCTTTTGCATATTCAGCCCGGCATCACTGCCGTTATCGGCAGCGGGGGGAAGACTGCGCTTCTGAGCCGTCTTGCAGCCGAGCTGTCTTCCTGCGCGCGGGTTGTGCTTGCAACCTCCACGCGCATCTATCCGCCGGCGCATTTGCCGTTTTTTGAACAAATTTCGCAGCTTACAGCGCCGCAGGCGGTCTGCGTGGGCACACGCGCCTTGCGCGGCAAACTTGCTGCGCCGCAGCAGAGTTTTGCGGAATTGGCAAGTATTGCAGACTATGTGCTGGTGGAAGCAGACGGCTCTGCGAATCTGCCCCTAAAGGCGCACGCGGCGCACGAGCCGGTCATTCCCGCGCAGAGCAATCAGGTGATTGCTGTGGTGGGCGCTTCCGGCTTCGGCAAAACCATCGGCGAGGCTGCGCATCGGGCGCAGCGCTACGCCTTTCTTGCTGGCGCGAGCCTCGACACGATTGTCACGCCGCAGCTCGCAGCGCGTGTTCTGGATGCCGAGGCGCTTCACACCCGGGTGCTGATTAACCAAGCGGAGCTGTATCCGCAGGAATCCCAAACGCTGGCGCAGATGCTGCGCTGCGCGGCAGTTTCCCTGCGCAAAGGAGAGATTTTATGCTCGTATTGATTCGCGGTGCAGGCGATATTGCCTCCGGCATTGCCCTGCGGCTTCACCGCGCCCACGCGCAGATTATCATGACAGACCTCGAGCGCCCCACGGCAATCCGCCGCAGCGTCTGCTTTTCGCAGGCGATTGTGCACGGCAGCGCGGCGGTCGAGGGTATCTCGGCGAAAGCTGCGCACAATAGCGAAGAGGCGCTGCAAATTGCGCGGCGCGGCGAAATCGCCGTGCTGGCAGACCCGCAGTGCGCCTGCCTGCCTGCGCTGCAGCCCGCCGTTCTCGTGGATGCCATTCTTGCCAAACGAAACCTCGGGACGAAGTTGCCGGACGCCCCCTGCGTCATCGGCGTAGGCCCCGGCTTTACGGCGGGCGTTGACTGCCATGCGGCAGTGGAAACCATGCGCGGGCACTTCTTGGGCAGAGTCATCACAAGCGGCTCTCCCCTGCCGAACAGCGGCGTCCCCGGCAATATCGGCGGCTTTACAGACGAGCGCATTTTACGCGCGCCTGCGGACGGCGTCTTTCGCAGCTGCTTAGACATCGGCGCAATGGTGCAGCCCGGCGATATTGCAGGCGAGGTCGCGGGAATACCGATGCGCTGCCGAATCGGCGGCGTGCTGCGCGGCATCCTTGCAGACGGCACGCCCGTGCACAAGGGCATGAAATCCGGCGATGTTGACCCGCGCGGTGATCTGCGTTACTGCCACACTGTGTCTGACAAGGCGCTTGCAGTAGGCGGCGCTGTGCTCGAGGCAATATTGCGCACATACCCGCTTTTGGAGGCATAATGGAAGAGATTAAATTAACAAAACTTGCGTCCTGCGCAGGTTGCGGCGCAAAGGTCGGCGCGGGCGTGCTTGCAAAGTTGCTTGACGGTATCCGCGTACACCGCGATCCGAATCTGCTCGTAGGCTTTGACAAATCCGACGACGCGTCGGTCTATAGAATTTCCGAGGACTTGGCGCTCGTGCAGACGGTGGATTTCTTTCCGCCGATCGACGACGACCCCTACACCTTCGGGCAAATCGCAGCCACGAACGCCTTGTCAGACATTTATGCCATGGGCGGCGAGCCGAAGCTCGCGCTGAACATCATGGCAGTTCCCGAAAGCCTGCCGAAAGAGGCGGTGCAGGAGCTGCTTCGCGGCGGCTACGACAAGGTCTACGAGGCGGGCGCTATCATTACCGGCGGGCACAGCATTTTAGACGACGAGCCGAAGTACGGGCTGAGCGTCACGGGCTTTGTCCATCCGCAAAAACTGTTGACCAATTCCGGCGCGCAGGCGGGGGACGTCTTGTTTTTAACAAAGCCCTTGGGTATCGGCGCGCTCACCACCGCTGCAAAGGCGCAGCTGCTCACGCCGAAGGCAACCGCCCTTGCCAAAAGCCTTATGACCACGCTCAACAAAGCTGCGCGTGACGCCATGGTGCGCTTTCGCACGCACGCCTGCACGGACGTAACCGGCTTCGGGCTTTTGGGGCACGCTTTGGAGATGGCGCAGGGCAGTAATCTCTCGTTGGAATTGGACACAAGCAAAATCGACTTGATTCCCGCTGCATTGGAATTTGCGCGGATGGGCATTTTGCCCGCAGGGCTGTACCGCAACCGCGATTTCGCCGAGGCACATGTCGATGGCGGCGCAGTGGAACTCGCGGTGCAAGACCTACTCTACGACCCGCAGACCTCCGGCGGGCTGCTCATTGCCGTACACCCGCACGATGCGGACGCTTTGGAAAAAGCGCTACGCGGCGCTGTTCCCTCCGCGCAGCGTATCGGCGTTATGCGCCCCTATGCGGGCGGCAAGCGCATTTTCCTGCGCTGAAAAGAAGAAAGGAGCGCACAAAATGGAAACACGCAGCAGACGTGTGCATGCGATAGAAAAATCCATAACGCTTCTCGACTGCTTTTGGAAGATGCGCAGACCGCTCTCCCTGCGCGAGCTTGAGCAGATGACCGGCTGGGCGAAAAGCAGCATTCACGGGCTTCTTGCCTCCATGATTGATTCCGCCGTGGTCGAGCAGAGCGCGGTAGACGGCAAATATCGGCTGGGCTATCACCTTTTCGAGCTGGGAAGCGCGGTCAGCCAGAGCTGGGACGTGCTTCCCGTAGGGCTGCCGCATTTGCAGCACATCGTCGATACGGTGGGCGAATCCGCCTATTTGGCGCGCCTGTCGGCGGGTGAACTGATTTTGGTCGCCTGCGAAGAGCCGCACAACGGCTTCCGCGTAACCTCGGAAGCGGGCACGCGTCTGCCGCTGTATTGCACCTCGCAGGGCAAAGCGATTTTGGCAAACCGTCCGGCAAGCGAGCTGGATTCCCTCTTGCAGCGCAAGCCTATCACGGCGTACACCGCCTATTCCATCACACAGGAGAGCAAGCTCAGAAACGAATTGCGCAGCGTCCGCATGAGCGGCGTGGCGCAGGAAGTGCAGGAGTATAAGCTGGGGCTGAAATCCGTGGCAGCGCCCATTTTCGACTGCCATGGCGAGTGCAGCTATGCAGTCGGCATCATCTGCATTTCCTCGATGCCGGAGAAGGAATTTGCAATCCTGCGCACGGCGGTTGCGCAAGCTGCCCGCGCCATTTCTACGGAGCTGGGCTGGCGAGTAAAATAGAAAGGATGCCTGCAGATGCACTTTGAATCCTCTACCCCCCGCGCGGATGGGTTTTTTATGCCTGCTGAGTTTTCCGCGCATCGCGGCTGCATTCTGATTTGGCCCGAGCGCCCCGGCTCGTGGCGGCACGGCGCAAAGGCGGCGCGGGAGGCTTTCGGCGCGCTGATTCGCGCGATTTGCCCGCAGGAGCATGTCTATCTGGCAGTCAATGCCCGCTCGCGCGAATCCGCCGTGCAAATGCTGGCGGGCACAGAGAATTTGACCATCTTCGACTTAGACAGCGACGATGCGTGGGCGCGGGATATTGCGCCGACCTTCGTTACAGATCGCCACGGTGCGGTGCGCGGCGTGAACTGGCGCTTTAACGCATGGGGCGGCGAAATTGACGGGCTTTACGCCTCGTGGGCGCGGGACGACGCCTTCGCCCCCGCGTTTTTAGAAGCCTTCGGCTATCGGGGCTACAACGCCGCGCCCTTTGTCCTCGAGGGCGGCTCTGTGCACAGCGACGGCGAGGGCACGCTCTTAGTCACCGAAGCCTGCCTTCTGAGCGCGGGCAGAAATCCGCAGCTTTCCCGCGAGGAAATTGCGCAAACTCTTTGCGACTATCTGGGCGCGCAAACGGTTCTGTGGTTGCCGCGCGGCATTTATAACGACGAAACCAACGAGCATGTGGACAATGTCTGCGCCTTTATCCGCCCGGCGGAGGTGGTGCTTGCATGGACGGACAACCCGAACGACCCGCAGTATGCGCTCAGCGCCGCCTGCCTTTCGTATTTGGAAAGCGTGCGCGATGCAAAGGGGCGCAGGCTCACCGTGCACAAGCTGCCGATTCCCGATGTGCCTGTTTGCGTGAGCGAAGAGGAGCTGCGCGGCTATGACTTTGCAGACGGCGAGGACACGCGGGAAATTGGCGAACGCCTTGCGGCGTCTTATGTAAACTTCTATTTCGCCAACGGCGCGATTTTACTTCCCGCTTTCGGCGGGGAAAACGCAGCTGCAGACGCCCGCGCAGCGCAGATTATGCGCAAACTTTGCCCCGACCGCGCGGTGATTTCCATCTACGCCCGCGATATTCTCACCGGCGGCGGCAACATCCACTGCATCACGCAGCAAATCCCATAAGGAGAGAGAGCCTATGAATACCGTCACCGCAGCAGCCGTGCAGATGCGCTGCCTGCCCGAACTATCTGCAAATTTGGAAACCGCCGAGCGTCTTGTGCGCAAGGCTGCTTTACAGGGTGCAAATGTGATCCTGCTCCCGGAGCTGTTTGAGCGCGAATATTTCTGCCAGCAGCGCCGCTACGACTATTATGCCTACGCCGCGCCCGTTTCGGAGAATCCCGCCGTGCAGATGGGCATGCGGCTGGCACGGGAGCTGGGCGTGGTGCTGCCAATCAGCTTTTTTGAGCGCAGCGCAAACACTTTATATAACTCTGTCGCCTGCATCGACGCAGACGGTGCAATTCTGGGCGTGTATCGCAAGACGCACATCCCCGACGATCACTACTATCAGGAGAAATTCTACTTCACCCCCGGCGACAGCGGCTTCCGCGTCTTCGCAACCCGCTTCGGGCATATCGGCGTGGGTATCTGCTGGGATCAGTGGTTCCCGGAAACCGCCCGCGCAATGGCGCTCATGGGCGCGCAATTGCTTCTGTATCCCACCGCCATCGGCTCTGAGCCGATTCTTGCCTGCGACTCGATGCCGCATTGGCGGCGCTGCATGCAGGGGCACGCAGCAGCAAATCTTATGCCGGTCATCGCAGCCAACCGCATCGGTGAGGAATCCGTCTGCGCCTGCGCGGAAAACGGCGGGCAAAGCTCCAGCTTGCTGTTCTACGGCTCGTCGTTTATGTCGGACGAAACCGGGGCGATTTTGTGCGAGGCAAATCGTGAGGAAGAAGCGGTGCTTCTGCAAAGCTACGACTTAGACGCGCTGGATGCAAACCGTCTGTCGTGGGGGCTGTTTCGTGACCGCCGCCCCGAGTGCTACGGCAAGCTCACCGAAACGACCATATAACCCCCTCAACACACTCGAACCGCTCTGCAAAAACGCAGAGCGGTTCGTATCATATCGACCCCTGCCTGTGCATATGCTTGTTTTGGCACACACAGCTAAGGGGGTTACGCACATGAGGGAAAATATCGAGCAACGCGCCTGTGATCTGGCTGTGTACATCATCGAGAAACGAACGACCGTACGCGCCGCAGCCAAGCAGTTTGGCATCAGCAAATCCACTGTGCACAAAGACCTGTCCGACCGCCTGCCACACTGCAACCGCACACTCTACGAGCAGGTCAAGGAGATTCTGGAGGAAAACAAGTCCGAGCGCCACATACGCGGCGGTATGGCAACACGCAGAAAATACCGAGGGGAATAAAAAAGGACATGGGGGACGCGAAAGCGTCCCTCAGTTCTTTATCCCTTCGGCAGTTCTATGGGCGAGTTGCACGGGAAACTAAAAATCTTTTTGGTCAAATTGACGATATTTTAGGAAAAGCGCTTTCTTGCCGATTCTGCGTCGTTTTTTGGTTGATTATTTCCTGTAATTGGCGTATACTTAAGCTATACGAAAACAAACAGGAGGTATCTCGATGTACGATCGTACTTTTAACTTCTCTGCAGGTCCTGCAACCATGCCCGTCCCCGTTCTGGAAGAAGTCCGCGATGAGGTTCTGAACTACCGCGGTTCCGGCATGGGCGTTATGGAGATGTCGCACCGCTCGAAGGTCTACCAGACCATCATCGACGAGGCGGAGCAAGACTTGCGCGACCTCATGGGCATTCCCGACAACTACAAGGTTCTCTTTATTCAAGGCGGCGCAACCCTGCAATTTGCCATGATTCCCATGAACCTGATGAAAAACGGCAAAGCGGTCTATGTCGAAACCGGCGCATGGTCGAAGAAGGCGATCTCCGAGGCGAAGAAATACGGGGAAGTCATTGTTGCTGCTTCCTCGAAGGACAAGAACTACTCCTATATTCCCGATTGCTCCGCAATCGACGTGCCCGAGGATGCAGACTACGTCTACATCTGCGAAAATGAAACCATCCACGGCACAACATGGCAAACCCTTCCGAAAACGAACGGCAAGCCCTTGGTTTCCGACCAGTCCTCCATGTTCCTCTCGAAGCCCTGCAATGTCAGCGATTACGCCATGATTTATGCGGGCGTGCAGAAGAACGTCGGCCCTGCGGGCATGGTTGTCGTGATTATCCGCGAAGACCTGATTCGCGACGATTTGGACGAAAAAGTACCCACCTACCTCAGCTACAAAACCCACGCAGACGCAGGCTCGATGTACAACACCCCGAACTGCTGGGCAATCTATGTTTGCGGCAAAGTTTTCAAATACCTCAAATCCCTCGGCGGGCTTGCAGCCATGGAGAAAATCAACATCGAAAAGGCAAAAGTCCTCTACGATTTCCTCGACAGCTCCAAGCTCTTCAGCGGCACGGTGGAAAAGGGCTCGCGCAGCCTGATGAACATCCCCTTCGTCACCGGCGACAAGGATGTAGACGCAGACGTCGTCGCCTACACCAAAGCTGCCGGATTTGAAAACCTCAAGGGGCACAAATCAGTCGGCGGTCTGCGCGCGTCAACCTACAACGCCATGCCCATCGAGGGCGTATACGCGCTTGTCGATTGCCTGAAAAAATACGAAGCGAAATAATAATTAAGGAGAGTATCAGTATGCGTATTCTTGTTACAGACGGCATGGACAAGTCCGCCATCGCCGCCCTTGCTAAAAACGGGCACGAGGTCGTCGAGCAGTTCTATGCGCCGGAGGAACTCGGCGCTGCGCTGCGGAGTTTCGACTGTGTCGTTGTCCGCTCGGCAACCAAGGTTCGGGCAAAGCACATCGACGAGGCTAAGGGCTCTAGCCTGAAGCTCATTATCCGCGGCGGCGTCGGCGTGGACAATATCGACGTAGCCTATGCAGAAGAAAACGGCATCAAAGTGATGAACACCCCGCGCGCATCGTCGAACTCCGTCGCGGAGCTGGCGCTGGCGCATATGTTCTCCTGCTCGCGCTTTATCTCCATTGCAGGCGCAACCATGCGTGAGGACAAGTGGGAGAAGAAGGCTTACGGCAAGGGCATCGAAGTCGGCGGCAAGACACTCGGCGTTATCGGCTACGGCAGAATCGGGCAGGCACTCGGTCGCATGGCGCAGGGGCTTGGCATGACGGTTCTGGCATACGACATTTACCATGTCGACGGCATCGAATGCGACACCATGCGCTATGTTGAGATGGACGAGCTGCTGGCGAAGTCCGATTTCATCTCTCTGCACACCCCCGCCATCGACGGCAAGCCCCTCATCAACGCGGAGAATATCGCGAAAATGAAGGACGGCGTCGTGTTTGTCAACACCTCGCGCGGCAACAATGTCGATGAAGATGCGCTCTTATCCGCGCTGGATTCCGGCAAGATTCGCGGCGCAGGTCTGGACGTTTACGCGCAGGAACCCTCCGCAAATCATGCCCTCTACAGCCATCCGAGCGTTTCTTGCACGCCGCATATCGGCGCTGCCACCAAAGAAGCGCAGATGCGCATCGGCGAGGAAATCGTTTCGATTATCGAATCCTTTGCATAAAGCAAAAGTGGTCGCAGCACTGCGGCCACTTTTCGCCGTATATTTTGATTAACTTAGGAGGCATAATGCCCTATGAATGCTTATGTCAAACGCGTCATCGAATCGGTCAAGTTGAAGCACGGTCGCGAGCCGGAATTTGTGCAGACAATCGAAGAGGTGCTGACCTCTCTCTCCCCCGTTATTGATGCGCATCCCGAATATGAAAAAGTCGATCTTCTCAGCCGCATGGTCGAGCCGGAGCGGATGTTTACCTTCCGCGTCGTCTGGTGCGACGACTACGGCAGATACCACACGAACTTAGGCTACCGCTGCCAGTTTAACGGCGCAATCGGTCCGTACAAGGGCGGTCTGCGTTTCCAAGCGAATGTTGACCCCGGTATCATCAAGTTCCTTGCCTTTGAGCAGACCTTTAAGAACGCCCTGACCGGCATGCCCATGGGCGGCGGCAAGGGCGGCTCGGACTTCGACCCCACCGGCAAGTCCGACGCGGAGATTCTGCGTTTTTGCCAGAGCTTCATGACCGCGCTTTACCGCTATATCGGCCCCGATATCGACGTTCCCGCGGGCGACATGGGCGTTTCCGGGCGCGAAATCGGCTATCTCTTCGGGCAGTACCGCCGCCTCAAGGGCAACTACGAAAACGGCGTGCTGACCGGCAAGGGCATGAGCTACGGCGGCAGCTACACCCGTCCCGAGGCAACGGGCTTCGGCGCGGTGTATTACCTCAACGAGGTGCTCAAGCACGAGGGCGAATCCATCGAAGGCAAAACCATCGCAGCCTCCGGCTTCGGTAACGTCTGCTGGGGCATTTGCATGAAGGCAGCCGAGCTTGGCGCAAAGGTTGTCACCCTGTCGGGCCCGGACGGCTATGTCTACGACCCCGAGGGCGTCTGCACCAAGGAAAAAATCGACTTCCTGCCCACGATGATCAACTCCCGCCGCAACCGCGTCAAGGACTATGCGGACAAATTCGGCTGCGAATTCTACCCCAACGAAAAGCCCTGGGGGCGCAAGGTGGATATCGTCATGCCCTCGGCTATGCAGAACGATGTGCTCATTGACTCTGCAAAGCGCATTGTGAAGAACAATATCAAGTATTACATCGAGGTTGCGAACATGCCCACAACCAACGATGCGCTGGCGTATCTGATGGAGCAGCCGGGCATGATTGTTGCGCCCTCGAAGGCGGTCAACGCAGGCGGCGTTACCGTTTCCGCATTTGAAATGAGCCAAAACTCCGAGCGCCTGACATGGACCTTTGAAGAGGTCGATCAGAAGCTCAAAGACGTCATGGCGCTCATCCACCAAAACTCCGTCGATGCGGCGGCGGAATACGGGCTGGGCTACAACTTAGTCGCAGGCGCAAATATCGCCTCGTTTAAGAAGGTCGCCGACGCGATGATGTCGCAAGGCCCGTTCTAAGGCAATACCGCACAAAAGACAGTATCGCCCTAAATCTCTAAAACCGGAGGACACCATGAAAAAAACTGTACTGCGCAAGTACGCAAAACTTCTTGCAACCGTCGGCATCAATGTCCAAAAAGGGCAGGAAGTCTTCATCTATGCAGAGCTTGACCAGCCGGAATTCGTAAAAATGGCGGTTGAGGAATGCTACCGCGCCGGCGCAAAGCGCGTGGTCGTGGACTGGAACTATCAGCCGCTGGAGAAGATTGATATCCGCGGTCGCAGTGTGAAAAATCTGTCCACGCTCGAGCCGTGGGAAGAGGCGCGCTGGAAGCATTATACCGAGGAAATCCCCTGCCGCCTGTATATCATATCGGAAGACCCCGACGGGCTCAAGGGCGTCAATCAGGAGAAAATGGCAAAATCCCAGCAGGCAAGATATAAGATTATCAAGCCCTACCGCGACCAAATTGAGAACAAATACCAGTGGTGCATCGCTGCCGTGCCCGGCGCTGCTTGGGCGAAGAAGCTCTTCCCCACGCTGCCGCGCGGCAAGGCGATCGAGAAGCTGTGGGAGGCAATCCTGTCTGCTTCGCGCATCGGCGACGACCCTGTAGAGGCTTGGAACGCGCACAACGCGGATTTGATGAAACGCTGCGAGTACCTCAACTCGCTGGGCATTGAAAGCCTCGAATATCACAGCTCGAACGGCACGAATCTGCGCGTGGGCATGATTGAAGACGCAGTCTTCAAGGGCGGCGGCGAGACCTCCCTGCAAGGCATTTTCTTCAATCCGAACATCCCCACGGAGGAGGCGTTCATCTCCCCGAAGCGCGGCGAGGCGGAGGGCATTGTCTATTCCACAAAGCCCCTGTCCTACCAAGGGCAGCTCATTGAGGACTTCTCCATCCGCTTCGAGGGTGGCAAGGCAGTGGAAGTGCATGCAAAGAAGAACGAAGAATTGCTGAAAAAGCTCATTTCTATGGACGACGGCGCGGCATATCTCGGCGAATGCGCCCTTGTGCCCTACAATTCCCCCATTCAGGAATCCGGGCTTCTGTTCTACAACACCCTCTTCGACGAGAATGCAGCCTGCCATCTGGCGCTCGGCATGGGCTTTGCAGACACCATCCGCGACTTTGAAAAGTACAGCCTCGAAGAGTGCCGCGCAAAGGGCATCAACGATTCCATGGTGCACGAGGACTTCATGATCGGCTCTGCCGACCTCAGCATCGACGCGCACACCCGCGACGGCAGAACCGTTCCCCTCTTCCGCAACGGAAACTGGGCATTTTAGGCGTGTTTAACCCCTTCGGACTGGGAATCATGGGGCTGATTATGCTCCCGAATATCGTCTATGCAATCCGGGTCAAAGACGGCGGCGTGCGCGCAGGAAGAACCGTCACGATTCTTGAGCAAGTCGGCAGATACGGCTGCTTTATCGGCATGGTTCTCAATATTCCGCCGCAGCTTTTCGGCTTCCGCTCGGCTACGTCCTTTGCGCTGTATTTGCTTATTAACGCAGGGCTGCTTCTTGCCTACTGCCTGATTTGGATTGTCTGCTTCCGAAAAAACAACCTTTTTCGGGCGCTTTCCCTGTCGATTTTGCCGTCTGTCATCTTCCTGTTCAGCGGGCTGATTTCCTGCTCGCTGCTGCTGATTCTCTCGGCGCTTATCTTCGCCCCCTGCCATATCTATATCAGCTATAAAAGTGCAGCAAAATAGCATTTCCAACTCTATACAAGCGGCGGGAGGGTCTGTGGTAACGGGCCCCGCGGTTTTGCGGTGGATTG
>JAISIK010000057.1 GCA_031262065.1 Oscillospiraceae bacterium
CGCGGAAGTAGTCAGCGCGTCCTCAACGTCGAACTTTCTCATTTCAACACAGGGAGTTACAAAAGTTTTCATTGCACAATTCTCCTTTCTGCGTAATCATAAACAACACCGCGTTGCCCCGATCGTTTAACCCAAAATGCCGGACTCGTCGTCTACGACATCAAGCGCGGTCGGTGTCGGTATGCTGCTCTCGACCGCGGAAGTGGTCAGAGCGTCCTCAACATCGAACTTTCTCATTTCAACACTAGGAGCTACAAAAGTCTTCATTGCACAAATCTCCTTTCTGCGTAATTATAAACAACGCCGAGTTTCCCTCGATCGTTTGTTACTAAATTCCAAGTGCCTTGCAAGGCATACTTGTCCGACGCGAAAAACGCTGAAAAATATGTACTGCCGCATATTCGCGCCCATTCTGATGGTAAATTAACATCTCTTTTTTAATTATAGCATGTTGATGCCAAATGTGCAATAGAGAAAAAATTAAAAAACAAACCGGTTGGAAATAAAATGAATTTCATGTATAGACATGTTTGCCAAGAATTTTTGTGCAAAAATGTGAAAAGGAGATGAATATCATAAATATTGAAGCGGAAATGCCGGCACTTCCGCTATTCGGTAAATATTATGCACATATCCAAGCATACTGTTTCCCGTTAGAAGCGGCAGATATCTTGTCGAAATTCATTAGTTTTACAGAGCTTTTCGGGCATAGCTCCTATCGGGGCAAATCTGCACGTACGAACTGCCGATTGCTTGCCGGATTTCGCGAAAAAGGAAGAAACGGATGTGGAGTTTGCGGCACTAACCGCAAGCGGAATGCAATGCGTTTCTTTTGGCGCGGGAATAGCCGCCTGTGGTAGCGCAAGGTCAAAATGACCAAAAAGAGCGGCTTCGATGCCACTCTCGTATGCCTACCATAGCGCGACAAAACGGGTCTCGGCATAATTACCGAAACCCGTTTGAAAAAGCATATATTATATTTTAATCAGCCCTTCAGCGTACAGGCGCTTTGTCAGCGCACACTGCTCGGGTTTGCAATGGTCGCAGGAGAGCCCGCCGCCGCGAATTGCCGGACAGACGGTGCACTGCTTCTCATAAGCGCAACCCTTGCATTCCATAGGTGTATGGGCTTCACGAACAGCCTTATTAATGATTTCCCAAGCCTCACTGTAGCTATGTTCTAACAGATTGACGCGCGGTTCGGGAATGGCTTGGCAGGGTGTTAAATGCCCATCCCATGTGACAAGCGGACGAATTCTTCCCGCAGTACATGGAAGTCCGACGCCAACCTCCGTACCGCCGCCGCCCGCCTCGGGAACAACCGCATTGGGCACAATCTCCACACCCATAATACGCCGGTATTCTCGCTCCGATGCAACATAGCCGTCTTCGGTTAGCCAATAGTCTTCACGCTCAATCGAATCTCTGGTAGCGAAGAGTGCCGGATTGACATCAAAGGAATACCTACCGGCTTTAATGTATTGCAGGATTCCGGCAAAGTGCGGCTCCATAAAACGGCTCCTGGTCACTGCCAAGCTGAGAGGTATTCTAACTTCCTTCAATTTCAAAATTGCGTCTTCGACCTTTTTGAAGGCGCGCTTGCCGGTAACCGCCTCGTAGCCATCATCGTTACTGCCATAAAGAGAAATTTGGATTTTTTCGGGGCGGTATTTTGCAAAAAACGCAACATAGTCATCGGTTACTAATGCACCGTTAGTGAATACGGTCAATTTGACCCCTTTATTCCACAAGTGCAAATAGAGCTGCCTAAAATCCTTGCGAAGTAGGCATTCCCCGCCGGTCAGAGTGGCGAAAAGCAAGCCCTTTTCATAGGCGCTGTCAAAAACGGTCAGCCACTGCTGCGTGGACAGCTCCTTCTTCTTCGCATCCACTGCATCAAGCACATGGACATAACACATTTTGCAATCAAAATTGCATCGACCGGTCAACTCGAAGATTGCATAGATTGGAGTATTGGTATCCATCGCCTGCTTATGTATTGCATTCATAAACCCATCGTTGGTCTTTGTCACTTCCATCAATAATCTCCCTTGTTAACCCCGAATGGGTGCTTCTCGTCTGAAAATCCCCTTGAAACACAGCAGTATCTGCGCATAAAGCGCAGATACTGCCGTTTCGAGCCATTAATAGCCGGGGGGAAGCATGCAGTAACCTGTTGCTGTGAGGTTAGGTATCGAGGGAGGTGTCTCTTCCGTAGTCTCTTCCGCAGCGGAAGTGGTCAAGATGTCCTCCACATCGAACTTCTTAACATCAACATAAGGAGTTACAAAAGTCTTCATTGCACAAATCTCCTTTCTCAGTAATTATAACAACGCCGAGTTCACTCGATCGTTTGTTACCAACTTACAAGTGCCTTGCAAGGCATGCTTGTCCGACGCGAAAATCGCTGAAAAATATGTACCGCGGCGTGTTCGCATCTGTTCTAATGTTAAATTGCACATTTCTTTTCTCGATTATAGCATGTTGATGCAAAATGTGCAAGAGGGAAAATAAAAAAAATAAACCAGACGAACAATCAAAGTTTTCCCGCTATTTGCATGCTTTTCCAGTTTCCATACACAAGAATGTTGAAAAAGGAAACAGATGCCGAAGAATTAAGAAAGCAATCATAATCGAATGCCATTGCATGCCTATAAATACTGCTGCGAGAATAGCAAGATTTACGCTTTTCGGTAAAGATTACACTCAAACCCAAGTATACTCTTATGTTCCCAGAAAAAACGCAAAATCCGTCGAATCAAAGCAATTTTGCAATCCTATCGCGCGCAGCCGGGCGCAACGGCAGTGCTTTCTGCGGCAAGCGCACGCAGTACCTGCGCAGCAGCGCGAAGTTGAATCGTTCGCACACCCGGCGACACCGTTCGCAATTGCGCAATCGGCTCGATATTCAGCGGAGCGCGGAAGCGAATCTCGCGCAAGGCTTCAAACACTTCTGCCCAAGCGATCTGCCCATAGCCGGGGAACAAGTGCAAATCCTCGTAAATTGGGGAAATTCTGCCATAATTGTCGTTCAGATGCACCGTTGCGAGGTTGCCGCGGTAGGCGCGAATCATCGCGGGAATGTCCTGCCCGCTGATGTTGGCATGCCCGGTATCCAGGCAAATCTGCACGCGCGAACTGCCGATGCCGTGCATCAGCGCAAGCATGTCCTGCGCGCGGGTATAGATAAAGGGCAAGCCGCCCGCAGGCTGCAAATGGTGCGAATCAAAGGTATTTTCTAAGCTGATAATCAAGTCAAAGCGCTCTGCAAGCGGCAGAAGCTCCGTAAACCAGCGGATATTCCAATCGTGGATACGCTGCTTGACCTGCTCACTTTCAATCGTGTGCATGTACAGCATCGGGTGAAAAACCAGCTGTCTGCAACCGAGCATGTGGCATGCTTCCATGCAGCGCGCATATATTTCGTAGGGGGCTACATAATGAAAGTCCTCGGGAATCGTCTGCTCGTAGGTGCAATGCGCTTGCGTAATCGGCAGTCCCAACGCTTTGGAAAAGCCCGCAACTGTGCGCACCCATTCCCGCCAAGAATCCTGCTGCAGGGGGGCATGCTGCCCGCGCGCGTAGACGCTGAGCGGAAAATCCAAGCTATCAAATCCGGCGTCTGCAATGGTCTGCATTGCCTGCTGCGTTGTCGTCAGCCGGCAAAAGCTCGACATTGCGCTGCTGATTTGATAAACCATTGCTGCCTCCTCAGGGAATGAAATCCGAATATCGCGCGTAGAATATGTACGATTCCTCAGTTCAGAAGTATAGCACTTTGTTTCGTATTTGTCAATGAAATTTTACGAAATATAGGAATTACCGATGAAAATTTCCAATTTTCCGGAGGTGATGCAGTTGACATATTATCGCCGAATGCAACCTTATTTGCGGCGGATCAATTCGTACCATGTTTCTCTGTACGCTGCAAATGCAGGGTTTTATATTGTTTTGTCAGTATTTCCCGCCTTAATGCTCGTTGTAAGTATCCTTCCTTACACAAAATTTTCTTCCGAAGATTTTTTGACGGCGGTCAGCGGCGCAATCCCGAATTTTTTACACCCGCTCTTGGGCTATGTGGTTGACGAAATGGAGCAAACGCACGGCGGAACGGTCATTTCCCTCTCTGCCATTGTTGCGATTTGGTCGTCTTCGCGCGGGGTATACTGCATCCAGCGCGGCCTGAACGCCATCAGCGGCGTTCGGGAGAGCCGCAGTTATCTGCATATGCGGCTGGTTTGCATGGCGTATATGGTTTTTCTCATCTTTGCGCTCTTGTTAACCTTGGCTTTTCACGTTTTCGGGCAGTATATCACTGCTTATTTGGCTTCAAAAAACGTGCCGATTTTGCAGTTTCTTGCGAAAATACTGCAATTTCGCGGTGTATTGACCCTGATTATTTTGGTTGCCTTGTTCACTGCCATACTCTCCGTTTTCCCGAACAGGAAAATTCCCTTACGCCGCGCCTTTCCCGGTGCATTGGCTGCTGCAATCGGCTGGCTCCTGTTTTCCTCACTCTTTTCCGTGTATGTCGGCGTCTTCGGCTCTTACAGCGTTTACGGCAGTTTGTCGGTCGTTCTTCTTTGCATGCTTTGGCTCTACAGCTGCATTTGCATCTTATTTTACGGCGGTGTTTTGAATCAACTGCTCGAGCGAAGAAAGAAATGAAAATCGGCTTACAGAATCGAAATTCTGTAAGCCGAAAGCAGTTTAGAGGGGTGCTCCAAACCGTTGCCTCGCGTATTCATCGGGGCTTTTTGCGACGATTTTGTTATTATTTCTTGTCAAAAGACTTGCAGTCTGTGCACTGGTCCATTGACGGGTCGCTTTCGTGTGTGCCGACCTGGATTTTATTCAGTGAGCAGTAGTTTTCACTGCCACAGTGGTGGCTGCATTGGGTAACCGAACAGCCGATGCATTTATTTGCCTCGTGATGCATGATTTCGCCCTCCTTATTTATTGTCAGAGATAGTGTGTGCAGAATTTCTCTCGCTATGAATGAAAAAGGGCGGTAAAATCTTTTGACATTCCCTAAAATTTCCTTATAATAAAAAACAGGAAGCCCCTTTCGGCGCTTCCTGTGCGGCAGCCTTGCTTCTGCGTGGGCGGAGTCCTCGCAAGCTGCACATTTATAACTATGCTGCGCGGCGCATGCCTGTGCATTGTCCGCGCCGGAGGGTACCATGATAAAAATAGCGCCTTCGATTCTCTCTGCCGATTTTGTTAATCTCGAGCGCGATATCCGCGCTTTGTCAGGCGCCGGTGCGCACTATGTCCATGTGGACGTGATGGACGGACACTTTGTGCCGAATATTACCATCGGCATCCCTGTTGTTGCGGCAATTCGCAAAATCACCGAATTGCCGCTGGATGTGCACCTGATGATTGACAGACCGCTTCGCTATGTTGACGCGTTTTGTAAGGCAGGCAGCGACATTCTGACCATCCATGTGGAAGCGGACACAGAAGATAACACCCGCAAAGCGCTGGAAAAAATCCGCGCCGCCGGTGTGCGCGCAGCCATTTCCGTCAAACCGAAAACACCTGCGGAAGCCGTGCTCCCCTTCCTGCCGCTGTGCGACCTGATTTTGGTAATGACCGTTGAGCCGGGTTTCGGCGGGCAATCCTTTATGGAAGATATGATGCCGAAACTGCAGAAGATTCGCGCCTATATCGATGCGCAAAACCCCGCCTGCGAACTGGAAGTAGACGGCGGTATCGACGCCGAAACCGCGCAGATTTGCCGCAAAAACGGCGCGAATGTCCTTGTTGCGGGCAGCGCCTACTTCGGCGCGAAAGACCCCGCGCAGTTTGTTCGTCAAGTGACCACCTAAATTTTACGGCAGCCGCGCAAATGCGCGGCTGCCGTAGTAGCTTATTCATTTTCGGCGCGGCAGCGAATCATTTCTGCGGCAATGCTGATTGCAATTTCCCCCGGTGTTTGCGCCAGAATGGAAAGCCCGATCGGCGCGTGAATACGCGCGATTTGCGCAGGCGAAAAGCCCGCCTCCGCCAGCCGCTCGTTGGTGCGGGCAATCTTTGCGCGGCTGCCGATGCAGCCGATATAGCGGGGGTTCGCAGGAAGCACCTGCTGCAAAACCTCGAAATCTGCCTGATGCCCGGTGGTCATAATCACAACATAGTCCGAAGAACCGATCGTGATTTTATCGCCGATGTTTGTATATTCTCCAAGCACAACCCGCTGCGCCTGCGGGAAATTCTCCTGAATCGCAAATTCCGGGCGATTGTCAACCAGCGTCACGCGAAACTCCACGCCAGCCAAAATCGGCACAAGCGCCCGCCCGACATGTCCGCCGCCAAAGACGTAAACCTGCCCTGCGCGGACGATCGGCTCTGTATAGACCATCGGCTCGCCCTGTATAAGCTGCGCCCGCTTGCCGAAAAGGGCGGGATTCGGCAATTCGTCTTGCGTGTACGCTTCCGTCTTCGTAACCTTGCCGCCCTCCAATTGCAGGAAAAGCCATGCGTCGGCATTCCCTTGCAAGAGGGTATGGATTCTCTCGAGCGTACGGCGCGCAGCAGCATCCTCCGGCAAAAAGCACTGGAAATACACCGTCACCGCGCCGCCGCAGATCATGCCGATGTCGTTGACCTGATTCGGGCTGAGCGTGAATGCCTGCAGCTTTTCGCCGCCGCTTTGGAGAATCTGCATGGCGTCGAGTGTCGCTGTTCGCTCCACCGCGCCGCCGCCGATTGTGCCGCGCGTTGTGCCGTCTGCAAAAACCGCCATTTTTGCGCCCGCGCCGCGCGGCGCAGATCCGGAGCTTGCAAGGATGCTGCACAGCACCACCCGCTCCCCCGCCTCCAGCGCGTCAATCATCGCTGCAAACAGCTGCTTCATACGTATTTCCTCCCTGTCGTTCTACTGCGCCACTACCCGCTTTGCCAGCACCACGAGCCGCCCGTCTTTGAGCGTGTATTCGCAAGTGGCAAGGGTTAAAAGCGCATCACCGTAGCTTGCGGATATGCCCGTATCATAAAACGCAAGCGACTTGCAAAGGCGCACATATTCGTCAAACTCCGCTTCGCTTCCCGCATCGACCATGCGGTCAAAGGCGAATTCGCCCGCGTTTACCTTAAACACCGCGATAATCTGATACGTGCCGAAGCCCGCGCGGGTATCAAAGGCGATATACGGATGGGCTTCAAAAAAGGATTTCTCGGTGTAGTGGTCGAGGTCTGCAAACATCGTGCCGTCGTTCATGTGATGCCCATAAACGGTTATATTGTCGCTCGGCGGGTCTATCGAACACGTTGCATCCACGTAGGGCACGCCGTGGCTGCTGTATTCGCCGTCAAAATTGCGCTTGAGGTAATAATCCGAGTTGTCGGGCGTTTGCATAACGGGGTAGCTGATATCTGTTCCCGCAATGGCAATCCAGCCGATCATATCGGCATTTTGCGCAAAGAGCGTGCCGTACTGGTCGTTGGGCGTCCACGCAGGCTCGGTCGGCTCCGTGGGGAGAGGGTCTGCGGTCGGCGCTAGTTCCGTGCTCGGCTGCTCGCTTGGCGGTTCGGACGTGTTTATTTGCAGCTGCAGCGATTGGAATGCGTTTTCGCTGCCGCGCTTATCTGCATAATAGCTGTAAATCTGAAACCCGCTCCAGAGCATCAGGATGCTCAGCACGATAACCGCGCCGCCAAATACGGCTTTTTTCATAAAGAACATCCTTCCTTTCATGTTTTCGATAGCATACCACAATACGCTCTGCGCGTCAATTCGTTAATGTTTGCAAATCGTCTGCATATGCGGTATAATAGGTGCAAAGCAAACAGAAAGGAGTCTGTGACACAAAATGGCTAACAACTTATTCGGAGGACTGGGCAATCTCGGCGGTATTCTGGGCGGTATCGCCAAGAGCGTTGTCCCCAAAGACACACCGGAGGGCAAACTCCTCAATGCCCAAAGCGAACTGTCTGACCTTAAAGAGCAAGAAGCTGCGCTTTTGCA
>JAISIK010000023.1 GCA_031262065.1 Oscillospiraceae bacterium
TGATGGCAGTCGGCGCGGTGGGAACGATTTCCGTCTGGGCGAATATTATGCCCCGTGCGGTGCACGATATGACGCAGGCTTTCCTGGACGGCAGGCGGCAAGAGGCGCTGGATTTGCAGCTGCGCTATTTGGATTTGATGAACGCGCTTTTCATGGAGGTCAACCCGATTCCCGTGAAGGAAGCGATGAATCTCATGGGGCTGCAAGCGGGCGAATTCCGCATGCCCCTATACAAAATGCCCGACGAGAAGCGCGCGCTTCTGGCGCAAATCATGCGTGAAGCGGGACTCCGGGTGCAGGAGGCGCAGGAATGAAATTGTTTCTCAGCGGCTATGGGCAGATGGGCAGGATGATTGAAGCGCTTGCGCTTGCGCGCGGTCACGAGATTATCGGCAGGGGCGATATCGACGACCTTTCGGCATACGATACCGCGCCCGCTGCGGACGCCTGCATGGATTTTTCCGGCGTGGGCGCGCGAAAGCCTTTGGCTGCCTATATTCGCCGCACGAAAACGCCGCTTGTCAGCGGCACAACCGGGCTGAGCCAGCCGGATATGGACGAATTGCAGGCGCTGTCCGCCGTCGCCCCGGTGATTTGGACAGCAAACTACAGCCTCGGCGTGGCGGTGCTGCGCCGCATGCTGCGCGACTATGCGCCCGCACTGCGCGATTGGGATAAGGAACTGGTCGAGATGCACCATAACCGCAAGGCGGATGCGCCCAGCGGCACTGCAAAGCAGCTCCTGCACGACCTCGACCCGCAGGAAACTGCGCAGATTGTGCACGGTCGCGAGGGCGTCACTGGTGCGCGGAGCAAAAACGAAATCGGCGTGTTTTCCCTGCGCGGCGGCAGCGTCGCAGGGGAGCACACCGTGTACTTCTTCGGCGAAGATGAGATGCTTTCTCTTACGCACAGCGCATCAAGCCGCCGCGTCTTTGCGGCAGGCGCGCTCAGGGCGGCGGAAGAAATCGCCGGGAAACCGCCAGGCAGCTACACGCTGGAAGATTTGATTTTCTGAAAGGAACCCATGCTATATGGAAAAACGCAAACCCCGTACCTTGTCCGGCTTTATGGAATTGCTGCCGGCTCCGCAGGCGCAGATGGAGCGGATGATGCAAATTCTGCGGGAAACCTATGAACTCTACGGCTTTTCGCCGCTGGATACCCCGCTGATTGAAGCGTCGGACGTGCTGCTTGCCAAAGGCGGCGGCGAAACGGAGAAGCAGGTTTACCGCTTTTTGAAAGGCGATACGGATATTGCTCTGCGCTTTGACCTCACAGTACCGCTGGCGAAATACGTCGCCTTGCACGCCAATGATTTGTGCTTTCCCTTCCGCCGCTACCAGATCGGCAAGGTCTACCGCGGCGAACGCGCCCAGCGCGGGCGCTTTCGCGAGTTTTATCAGGCGGATATCGACATCATCGGCGACGGAAAGCTGGGCATCATCAACGAGGCGGAGATTCCGTCGATTATCTACCGAATTTTCCGTAGATTCGGGCTGAAGCGCTTTGTCATCCGCGTGAATAACCGCAAAATCCTGAGCGGATTTTATGCCATGCTGGGCTTGGCTGCGCGGGCAGGCGACATTATGCGCGTGGTGGACAAGCTGGATAAAATCGGCGCGCAGAAGGTTCGCGCGGCGCTGTGCGAGGACGGGCTTTCGCCTGCGCAGGCGGAGGAGATTTTGAAGCTCACCGCCATCAGCGGTTCGCCTGCGGCGGTTCTTCGGGAGCTGGAGCAGTGGCGCGGCAGGGACGAGCTCTTTGATTTGGGGCTTTCCGAGCTTGCTGCGGTGACGCAGCATTTGAGCGCCTTTGGCGTGCCGCAGGAGAACTTTGCGGTGGATTTGACCATCGCGCGTGGGCTTGACTACTACACCGGCACGGTGTATGAAACCACGTTGTTGGATTATCCCGAAATCGGCTCGGTCTGCTCCGGCGGCCGCTATGATAACCTTGCCGAATACTATACCGATCGGCAGCTTCCGGGCGTGGGCATTTCCATCGGCTTAACCCGCCTGTTTTATGTGCTCAGCGAGCAGGGGCTTTTGAATTCGGAACTGCTCTGCGCGCCGGCAGACTGCTTGATTCTGCCCATGACGAAGGAGTACGAAAGCGCCATTGCGCTGGCAACTGCCCTTCGGGAAGCGGGCGTGCGCACGCAGATTTATGCCGAGGAGAAAAAATTCAAGGCAAAAATCACTTACGCCGACCGCGTCGGGATTCCGTACGTGATTTTCTTAGGCGAAGACGAACTGACGCAGAACGTATGCACGGTGAAAAACCTGCGCACAGGCGAGCAACTGCGCCTTTCGCAGGAAGAAACGGCAATATTAATTCGCGACGGCGCGGCGCAGATGTCCGCAGGCGCGGTGATTTTAGAGAAATAAGGGGAAATAAACATGGTGCAATCGAGAACACATACTTGCGGCGCGTTGCGTTTGGCTGACGCAGGAAGCAAGGTCACACTGGCAGGCTGGATGGAAAACGTCCGCGAGGTCGGCAGCAATTTGGCATTCGTCATTCTGCGCGATTTCTACGGCACGACGCAGCTTGTCATCGAAAGCGAAGAAATGATGCAAAGCATTAAGCCGCTCAACCGCGAGACTACGATTCGTGTGAGCGGCGTCGTGCGTGAGCGCACGAGCAAGAACCCGAAGCTGGCAACCGGCGAGATAGAGGTTGTCCCGGAATCCGTGGAGGTTCTCGGACGCTGCAAGTACAATTCGCTGCCCTTTGAGATTAACCGCTCGAAGGACGCAGACGAGAACCAGCGGCTGAAGTACCGCTATCTCGACCTGCGCAACCCTTCCGTCAAAGACAATATCCTTTTGCGCTGCAATGTGGTTTCCGCGCTGCGCAGCAGCATGACTGAGCGCAATTTTACGGAGATTACGACGCCCATCCTAACCAGTTCCTCCCCGGAGGGTGCGCGCGACTATCTTGTGCCTGCCCGCAATCATCCCGGCAAGTTCTACGCGCTGCCGCAGGCGCCGCAGCAGTTTAAGCAGTTGCTGATGGCGTCTGGTTTCGACCGCTACTTCCAAATTGCGCCCTGCTTCCGCGATGAAGATGCGCGCGCAGACCGCAGCCCGGGCGAGTTCTATCAGCTCGATATGGAGATGTGCTTTGCCACGCAGGACGATGTTTTCGCGGTGCTTGAGGATGTGCTTCCCCCGATTTTCTCAAAATTCGGAAAATATCAGGCGGTAGGCGCTGCGCCCTTCACCCGCATTTCCTATCGCGACGCCATGAACCGCTACGGCTCGGACAAGCCCGATCTTCGCATTGACCTCGAAGTCTGCGATGCAAGCGAACTGCTTGCAGACTGCGGGTTTGAGCCCTTTGCAGGGCAGACGGTCAAGGCAGTCGTCGTGACGAACTTCCGCAAGCCCCGCAAATTCATCGATAAGCTCTGCGCAGATGCGCAGATGCTCTCCGGCGGCAATGCCTACTGGTTCCGCGTGGACGAGAACGGCGAGCTGGTCGGCGGCATCTCGAAGTTCTTGGCGGAGAAGAAAGCGGAAGTCTTTGCCCGGCTCGGGCTGGAAAAGGACTGCTTTGTGGCGCTGTCTTGCGGCAAAACCGCCGTCAAAACAGCGGGTGTACTTCGCAAGCTCTTAGGCACGCAGGTCGAAGGACACATGGACGCAGAACGCTATGAATTCTGCTGGATTGTGGACTTCCCGATGTACGAAATCGGCGAGGAATCCGGCGAGCTGGAATTCTGCCATAATCCCTTCTCCATGCCGCAGGGCGGCATGCAGGCGCTTAACGAGTGCGACCCGCTTACCATCAACGCCTACCAGTACGATTTGGTCTGTAACGGCGTGGAGCTGTCTTCCGGCGCGGTGCGAAATCACGACCCGGATATTATGGTGCGCGCTTTCGAGCTTGTCGGCTTGGGCGAGGAGGACGTCAAGGCGAAGTTCCCCGCGATGTACAACGCCTTCTGCTACGGCGCGCCCCCGCATGCGGGCATCGCACCGGGTGTGGATCGCATGGTCATGCTGTTGGCGGGAGAGGACTCGATACGCGAGGTTATTCCATTCCCGATGAACAAGAACGCACAGGATTTGATGATGGATGCGCCGTCCGCTGTGGATAAAAAGCAGCTCGACGACGTGCATATTCGGATTCAGGATTAGAACTTATCATTCGGCGCAGAGTATCTGATCGCTAAAGGGGGAAGTTCCATTGCGGAGGCTTGCACTATTCTCAGCCGCCTTTGCAGCGGCGACTGCGGCTTACGTGTATTTTCTTCCCTCCCTTGCTGCGATGATTCTCTGCGCCGTTTTGCTTCTTGCGGCGGGTATTTCCTTCTTTTTCAGCGTGCCTGCCGCCCTGCGCGTCCGGCTGCTTGCCTGCGGCGCTATACTGGGTCTTCTTTGGAGCTATGCCTACGAGCAGATGAGAATCAAACCGCTTCGCGCCTTTGTCGGGGAAGCGGTGCAAATTCGCGCGGTGCTATCCGAAAAGCCGACGCAGACGGACTACGGTTGTCGCGTAATAGCGCAGATGGGTGCAGGCAAAATTCTGCTGTATTTGGACGCCCCGCCCGCGCAGTTGTCGATTGGCGATGTCGTGACGCTTTCTGCGCAAGTGCGCGCGACAGACGACAACGCGGTGGCGTCGAATCTCTACTACCAGTCGCGCGGGATTTCTCTCATCGGCTTTCAAAAGGGGCAATTGCAGGTAGAAAGGGCGACTGCGCCCTCTGTTTGGACTGCGCCGAAGCGCGCACTGCATGCGCTGCAAGAGGGAATTACCGCGATTTTTCCCGAAGATACCATGCCCTTTGCCTACGCCTTGTTAACCGGCGACACCGAAAATATCAGCTACACCCTCGGCGAGCAGATGTCTGTTACCGGCATCAGCCACGTGGTTGCCGTTTCGGGGATGCACGTGTCGCTTCTTGTGGGCGTGATTATGCTGCTGTGCGGCGCAAAACGGCGGCTCGGGGCGCTCATCAGTATCCCCGTGATGCTGTTCTTTGCGGCAATGGTGGGTTTTTCGCCCTCCGTCACGCGGGCACTGGTGATGCAGAGCGTCCTGCTTCTTGCGCCGCTGCTGCGGCGCGAAAACGACTCGTATACCAGTTTGTCTTTCGCGCTGTTCTTGATTCTGATAGGAAATCCGTGGGCGATAGGGAGCTTGAGCCTGCAACTGTCTTTTGCTGCGGTGGCGGGAATCTTGCTGCTTTCGCCAAAACTTCGCCTTTGGATGCTTGATATATCGTGGGTCAGTGCCCTGTGCAGGAAAAGTCGGATTGCAGGCAAGCCGCTTCGCGCGGCGACTGCCATTCTTGCCACGACCTTCGGCGCGTTAACCTTCACTGCGCCGCTGCTTGCCTACTATTTTGGGCTTGTTTCGGTGGTTGCGCCGCTGACGAATTTGCTGGCGCTCGGCGCAGTGAGTCTGTGCTTTCCCCTAACGGGGCTGGCTGCTTTGGCGGGCTTTGTGTGGCTTCCTTTGGGGAAGGGCATTGCAGCTGCGGTGAGTATTCTGATTCGCTATGTCCTTTGGGTGATTGATTGGACTTCCGCGCTGCCCTATGCGGCTGTCTATACGCAAAATCCGTATATTCTTGCGTGGCTGGTGACGCTGTATTTGCTCATTGCTGCTTTTCTTCTGCAGCGCAAGCGGCGGGAGCACAAACCGCAGCTCTTGACGCAGAGAAAACCCCGCGGGCGGGGCGCGACGCCGCTCATTTGCTGCATCGTTTTGTGCTTTTTGTGCGCGAATCTGTTTTCTGCATTCGCAGGCGGCAGCAGCGTGACTATGCTCGACGTCAGGCAGGGGCAGTGCATCTATATTCGCAGCGGCGGGACAAATGTTATGGTCGATTGCGGTGGCGATCGTGCTTCCGAAGACGGCGAAACTGCCGCGCGTTTCTTGCTTTCGCAGGGCGTGGAGCGACTGGACACCCTGATTCTCACCCATTATGATACCGACCATGTCGGCGGTTTGGCGCAATTGCTCTCGCGCATACGGGTAGGCGCGCTGCTTGCGCCGAATATCACCGACGACAGCGGCAACCGCGCGTGGGTGGAGGAAGCGGCAAAGCAAAGCGGCACGCCGCTGTATTTCATAGAGGCGGATACCGCAGTGTCCTTCGATGGCGGGACGATTTCTCTCTTTGCGCCGCGAGGTATGCAGCAGGATAATAACGGCTTGGCGGTTTTGCTGTCGTTCGGCGACTATGATATGCTCATTACGGGAGATATGGGGGCCACGGCGGAGCGCCGCCTGCTCGATACGCACGCGCTTGCGGATGTTGAAGTGCTCGTTGCGGGGCATCATGGCTCAAAGTATTCTACCTGTGAGGAACTGTTGGAGGCGCTCCTTCCGGAAATCGTTCTGATTTCGGTGGGGGAGAATTCCTACGGGCATCCGACCCAAGAAGTGCTTACGCGCGTCGAGGCGGTAGGCGCAACGGTTTACCGCACCGACCTGTGCGGGGATATTACGATTACGAGGTAGAACTATGGCAAGTGCAGCGGGGTTTGACCGCCTGAAAAGCGACCTGAAAAACGGAAGCATCGGGAAATTTTATATTCTCCATGGGCAGGAGGACTATCTGCGCCGCTATTACTTCGACCTTTTGCGCAAAGAGCTTCTCGACGAGCTGACGGAGAGCTTCAATTTTCACCATATTACGAGTGAAAATATGAGCCTGCGCCTGCTTTTCGACAGCGTGGAGGCGCTGCCGATGATGGCGCAGCGCAGCTTGGTGCAACTCGAGGATATCGACCTGTTTGCCCTAAACGAGGACGACAGGACAAAGCTCACGCAGCTTCTTACCGACCTGCCCGAGCACTGCTGCCTTGTTGCGACCTATGCGGACTTCAAAGCAGACAAGCGCAAGAAGAAGCTCTGGGAGGCGATCGAGAAAAATGCAGTCATTGCGGAATTTCCCTATCAGAGCGAACACGATTTGTGCGCGTGGATTGCGCGGCATGTGCGCGCGCACGGCAAGCAAATTGACCGCGAGCTATGTATGTACCTTCTCTCACGCTGCGGGATGTCGATGACGCGGCTGCACAATGAAATAGAGAAGCTCTGTGCGTACAGCGACGCGTCCGAGATTGTCCGCGCCGATATTGACGCGGTGGTTTCGCCGACGCTGGAGGCGGTGGTGTTTGAAATCTCCGACGCCCTTGCGCAGCGAAACTTCGACCGCGCACTTGAACGCTTGCATACAATCTTGCTGCTTCATGCAGAGCCAATTGCGGTGCTTGCGGCGATTGGCGCACAGATGCGAAGGCTGCATGCTGCGAAATTGCTTCTTGCAGAAGGAAAGTCCGCCGAGCTTGCAGCTGTGTGCGGCATTGCGCCGTATGCCGCGAAGAAGACCCTTTCGCAGGCGCAGCGCCTGTCGCAGGCGTTTTGCGAACAGGCAGTGCTTCTGTGCTGCGAAACGGACGTAAAGCTCAAGACCTCGGCGGGAGACCCCCGGCAGCTGTTGCAGATGCTGATTCTCAGCTTGGCACAGGAGGCGCAGCATGATTAAGTTGCGGCAGGCGATTGTCGTTGAAGGGCGCTACGATAAAAATACCCTGCGCCAGTTGGTGGACGCGCCGATTTTCGAGACCGCGGGTTTCGGTGTGATGAACGATAAGCAGCTGCTTCAATTCTTGCGGCAGGTTGCGCAAACGCGCGGGCTGATTATTCT
>JAISIK010000053.1 GCA_031262065.1 Oscillospiraceae bacterium
TTATCCATGTTCTCGCGAACCTTCTTTTCCAGTTCGTCCGTGAGCGCGGGGTGTTCTTCCAGATAGCGCTTTGCGCTGTCTCTGCCCTGCCCAATGCGCTCGTCGCCAATGGAGAACCAACTGCCGCTTTTATTGACCAACTCAAGATTCACGGCGATATCGAGCAGCTCGCCGAAACGGGAAATGCCTTCGCCGTACATAATGTCGAAAATTGCCTCACGGAACGGCGGGGCGACCTTGTTCTTGATAACTTTCACGCGTGTGCGGTTACCGACAAGCTCTGTGCCGTTCTTAATACCCTCCACGCGGCGCACGTCAAGGCGGACGGAGGAATAGAATTTCAGTGCGTTGCCGCCGGTGGTGGTCTCAGGGTTGCCGTACATCACGCCGATTTTCATGCGCAACTGGTTGATGAAAATGACGATGCAATTCGTCTTCGCAATTGTGCCTGCCAGTTTACGCAGCGCCTGCGACATGAGTCTTGCCTGCAAGCCCACAAAGGCATCGCCCATCTCGCCCTCGATTTCGGCGCGCGGCGTGAGCGCTGCAACAGAGTCGACAACGACAACGTCGATGGCGCCGGAACGAACCAGCGCATCGGTAATATCGAGCGCCTGCTCGCCCGTATCCGGCTGGGAAACCAGCATGGAGTCGATATCCACGCCGATGGCTGCTGCATAGGTCGGGTCGAGCGCGTGCTCGGCATCGACAAAGGCAACCTCGCCGCCCTGCTTCTGCGCAGAGGCAAGCACATGCAGCGCAAGCGTTGTTTTGCCGGAGGATTCCGGCCCGTAGATTTCAATAATTCTGCCGCGCGGCAGACCGCCGATACCAAGCGCAGCATCCAAAGCCAGCGATCCCGTCGGCACGGTTTCAATATTCATCTCCGGCTTATCGCCCAAACGCATCACTGCGCCCTTGCCATAATCCTTCTCGATGCGGTGCAGCGCGGTTTCCAGCGCTTTTTTTCTGTCCTCGGCAGGCGCGGGGGCTTCATAAGCGGGTTTTTTCGATGCCATGTCAGTCTTCCTCTCTCTTCCGGGCGAGAACCGCCCTGGTAATATCTGCAGTATCCTTCTTTAACTCTACAATTTCAAATCCGCCGCCGCGCAGAAGCTCGCACACGGCGTCCTCCTGATTCATGCCGAATTCAAAGCAGAAATAGCCGCCCGGCTGCAGCGCAGCGCTGTAGTTTGTAATAATAGCGCGGTAAAAATCCAGCCCGTCCGCACCGCCGCGCAGGGCAATTTGCGGTTCAAAATCCCGCACGGAAGGATCGAGCGTCAGCATCTGCGCATCGCTGATATACGGCGGGTTGGAAACAATCAAATCAAAGCTACCCAAAAAGGCGGTTGCAGGTTGCAGCGCATCCACAGGCAGGCATTTCACCCGCGCGGACAAGTTCTGATGGGTGATATTTCTGCGGGCAATGCGCAGCGCAGCCTGCGACACATCCCCGAGGGTGACGCGGGCGTCCTTGACGCGGCGGGCAATGGCAAGCCCGATACAGCCCGAGCCCGTGCACAAGTCCAAAATGCGGGGATTTTGCTCTAAGTACAGCGCTTTTTTGATTGCCAATTCCGTTACCACCATGGTATCATCGCGCGGAATCAGCACATCGGGCGTAAGCTCCAAGGTCATGCCGTAAAAATCCCACTGCCCCAAAATGTAGGGCATCGGCTCGCCCTGCAAGCGCCGCTTTACAAAGCTCTGCGACAGTTCGCAAATCTCCTCGGAGGCATACAGCTCGCGGTCTGCGATAATCTGCTCCGCCGTTTTCCCGGACGCCGCGCAGACAAGCTCGCGCGCAACATTGGCTGCGAATTCGCCCTCTTGCTTGAGAAGTGCGCGGCGCGCATCTAAGTAGAGGTCAGAATAGGTCTTTACCATTTGTCCGCGCCCTCCTCTTCGGGAAGAACCAGCGTAAGCGCTTCAATTGCAACTTCCATCATCGAATCGTCCGGCTCGTTGGTTGTTAAGTTTTGCAGCCACAGACCGGGTGCGGAGAGGAAGCGCGTGAGAAAATTGTCGAATCTTCCGACAAGGCGGTTAAATTCATAACTGATGCCGACAACAATCGGCAGGAGCAGCAATTTCAGGGCAACGCGCAGGAGCGCATTGACAATGCCGGACGAAAAAGTCGGCGTAATCGGCGCAAGAATCACGGTCGCCACCGAGAAAACCAGAATGGAGATGATAATCACAACAAAGAGGAAACTCGTTCCGCAGCGCGGGTGCTTGCGCGTCTGCTTGCGAACATTTTCGACCGTCAGCGGGAGGCGCGCCTCGTAGCAGCGGATGGTCTTATGCTCCGCGCCGTGGTAAGAAAAGACGCGCTTCATGTCTTTCATGTGGGACACAAGGTACATATACAGAATCAGAATGGCGATACGCACTGCGCCCTCAACCAAATTGCGCACAATCGTGCTTTTTATAAACGGCTCGATGAGCGACGATCCGATAAGCGAGGGCAAAATAATAAACAAGCCCACTGAGAACAAAATGCCCAAAACCACCGCAAAGGTCACAAGTGCGCCCTGCGCCTTATCCGACGAGAGCTTCTTTTCCAGCCATTTGTCTACCTTCGATTGCTTTTCTGGCTCTTCTTCCTCTTCCATGGATAGATCCGCAGAATACATCAGCGCACGTACGCCGACCGCCATAGACGCGCAAAAGTTGAACACGCCGCGAATAAAGGGAAATTTTTTCAGAGAAAAGCCCTTTTTCGGCAATTTTCGGGGCGCGACCTTTGTCTTGAGCCCCTCTTTTGTGCGCACAACAACCGCAGACTTTTCAGGACCGAGCATCATAATGCCCTCAATCAGCGCTTGACCGCCGATCATGGTCTTGAATGTTTCCCGGGTAATGCCTTTTTTAGCCATAGTTTTCCCTTTCTATTTCTGCCCAATGGGCAGGCGGACGGTAACGAGCGTTCCCCCGCCATCTGCATTTTCAATATCCAACGAGCCATCGTGCAGAGAGACGATTTCCTCGCAGACCGCAAGCCCGATCCCGCTTCCGCGGGCTTTAGACGTGCCTTTGTAGAACTTTTTCTTGATAAACGGAAGCTCCTCCTCCGGGATTCCCGGTCCGAAGTCCCGAATGCGGATAATCACGGAAGCGTCGTCTCGGTCAATTTCCGCCGTGATTTTCTTGCCATCGCCGCCATGTTTTGCGGCATTGTCGAGTATATTCAGAAATACCTGCCGAATCCGCTCCGGAGCGCAGGGTATTTCGGGGATTTCTTTGTCGTTTTCTATATAGACAAGCTCGATGCCGTCTTGCTTTGAGCGCGAACCGTACATAAAAATCGTGTCTTCAAACTCCGCGCGGATATCGCACATTTTCACGTTCAGCGTGATTCGCCCGTCCTGCAAGCGGGTAATTTCGAGCATTTCTTCAACCATACCGGTCAGGCGCTTGGATTCGCTCAGGATGATGCTCAGACCCCGCCGCGCATCGGCGCTTCGCATACTCTCGCCGCCCGCAATGAGGGTTTCGCTCCAGCCGCTGATTGCCGTGAGCGGCGTGCGCAGTTCGTGGGAAATGGAGGAGATAAACTCCGACTGCATCTTCTCCGACTGCGCGATTTTATTCGACATATCGTTGATGGTTTCCGTAAGCGCGCCGATTTCGTCGTCAAATTTCTTGCTGATTTGTACGCCGTAACTGCCGGCTGCGATACGCTTCGCGGTTGCTGTGATTTCCGAAACGGGAAGAAGAATCGTTTTGATATAATACTTCCCTGACATGTAGACAATCAGCAGGACAAACAGCCCGACGACGGCAATCACCACACTGAACAGGACGATTTGCATATCTACGCGCTGCAAACTTGTAACATAACGAAGAACGCCAATCACTTCGCCGTTGCTGTAGATAATCGGGCTGGAAACTGCCATAATGCGCTCGTCTGTTGCGGGGTTGCTGCCGGAGTAAACCGCCATTTGCTTTGTTTCGATTGCCTGCGCAATATCGGAGGTTACCGCAGTTTTTGAAAAATACTGTCCATAAGACGAAGCGACAACGCGGTTGCTGGTGTTGACAAATTGCAGCTCGATAATGTCCTTATCCTCAAAGGTTTCTGCGAATTTTGCGCAGGAACGGTAGAACTCATTATAGGTCTGCCCAATATAATTCTCGAAAAAACTTGTGCTCGTTCTCGCGCGGCTCTCCATGCCTGCCTGCATATTGGAATAGTAGTAGGCTGCAACCGTGATGGACAGGGCGGTGACGCACAGCAGAACGACCGCAAGCACGATGCTTAAGGTATTACGAAGCCAGCGCTGTTGCAGTCCTTTTTTCTTCGCTTTCATTGCCCCGCTCACCCTCTCACCTGCGCAAATTTACAGCCCCCACTTATAGCCGAAGCCCCAAACCGTGGTAATATAATTCGGATTGGCTGTGTTATCCTCAATTTTAATGCGCAGGCGGCGGATATTCACATCCACGATTTTCAGCTCGCCGTCGTAATCCCGACCCCAAACGGAGGTAAGAATATCCTCACGCGAAAGCGCGCGACCGGGATTTTGAATGAAGAGCTTGATAATGGCGTACTCCACCTGCGTGAGCTTGATGCGTCTGCCGTCTTTTTCCAACGTGCGGTTGCGCGTGTTGAGCACGAAGGGCTCGTGCACGATAATCTCCAAATCGCCCTCGCTGCTACCGCCGATTCGGCGGTAGAGCGCGTCGATTCGCGCAGTCAGTTCCGCCGGGGAAAAGGGCTTTGTCACATAATCGTCCGCTCCGGTCATTAAGCCCGTGACCTTGTCCATCTCCTGTGTGCGGGCGGTGAGCATGATGATGCCGATGGTCTTATTCGTCGCCCGTATGTTGCGGCAGACTTCAAAGCCGTCGATATCGGGCAGCATAATATCCAAAATGGCAACCCCAATATCGGGATTTTCCTTGAGCTTTTCCAAGGCTTCCGCACCTGTTCCAGCCTCAATTGCGTCATAGCCTGCACGCTTGAGATTGATTACGACAAAGCTTCGGATACTCAGCTCGTCTTCTAAGATTAATACTTTTTTCATTTCCGGCGCTCCTTTATTTAGCCTGTCTCCCCTGTTTTCCAGTCTTCGTGGATAAAGTGGAACATTGCTCGTATTTCCTCATAACTCAAGCGAAGACGCTCCCCGCTCAATCCCAAAAGGCAGGCGTAATACACATCGCCCTTTTGGGTTAGAACCGTCCAACCCGCTTCTTCAATCTGCTGCGCAGCGTCCTCTCCCGTTACCGAGGCAATCGACAGAAGCATCTGCGCATCTGCCAAATAGAATTCATAGGATGGCGATGCACCCGGGGACTGCCCCCGCGTGACACACAGCGTGGTTTTCCAACTGTTTTCAATATCCAAATACCAACCGGCAGCATGGTTATAGTAGGTCAGCGCTTTATTCTCCTGCTTGCCGTCGGTGGAGAGGTTAAACCACTGCACCAAAGACTGCGATTTTGAATTCTCATCGCCTTCGATTTCCGGCAGGGGGATAATCTGCGGCAGCTCAATGAGCCCGTCGCCGTCGATATCGCTGCTGTACACGTAGTAATCGCGCACGGTGCTAACGCTTGTCCCTGTTTCGTCCGAGCTTGAAATATTGCTGAACACGCCGCCGCGGAAGGTGAAAATATCCGTGATAATGCCGCCCTCGCCGTATTCCTGCGCGACAAAGACCGCCCTTCGCTTTTCATAGACGTTGCCGCTGATGACGCGCTTTACGGCTGTCGCGTTTGTTGAAAGCAGCGCCTCGCGCTCACGAAGCAGTTGCCCCTGACCCCAATGGTAGAGTTCTGCAATACCTCTTTGCCCTTCCACATCGCTGCGAATTACAACAATATCCTGTAGACCGTCTGCATTGAGGTCATCCGTAATGCAGTGGCTATAGTTCGCACTGCCAAGCTCCACAAGCCCGCCATCGACCAAGGTATAGACGCTGAGAATTTGCAGCACCTGATCGCTGATTTGCCTGCCGAGTGCAATTTCGTAGCCGGGTCGGTCGTCGAATTTGATATATTGCACTTGCCCGAAGGCGCTTCCTGCGCCCTCGATTTTAGAAAGCAACACAAAGCGGTCGTCCTGCTTTTGAAACACAGAAAGGAGCATCGGCGCGGCAGCGCTTGTCTTCATAAATACAATTGCCTCGTCTGCGCCGTCGCCGTCTAAATCGATCATCTGCACCGCCTGCTGATTGTCCCCGGAAACCGGCGGACTATAGCTTGCGCCGTCGGGCATCGCGGCTTCAATCGCGCTTTGCAGGTTGTTGTAATCGTCCGACTGTTTCGGCACGGCATAAAGGCTCTCCGCAGGGTCGAGAAAGCAAGCGCATAAGGACACGGATACTGCCAAAAGCAGCAAAATGCTGATAATCCGCTTCATTTGTGCGTCCACCTTTCCCCTATCATCGGTTCACCATATAGTATATCATAAAGAGTAACAAATGTGTAGCGTTTTTGTTACAGATGCGGCAGTTTATTTCAAAATAACACTGTCCTCGCCAAGAAGTTCCTTTAGCGTATCGAGCATATCGTCCCGCGGGGCGCAGCTTGTGCCGCGACGCACGCCGCTATCTGCAAAGTAAAGCACCGTCTGCATCTGCCCGGGGAACATGTTGAGAATCGCGCGGGTCTTCCCGTAGGCAGCATCGCTTTCGCTTGCAAGTTTCAGATAGAGCTTCTGCGCCGCAGCCGGCGGGAGCACTTGCGCAAATTGTTCGATGGGATGCACGTTGTTTACCACCATCTGCACCGCGCGCTCATCGCGCGCAGAGAGCCTGCCTTCCGCCACAATCGCCGCATTTTCTTGCAAATACGAGCCGCTGCGGGCAATGACATTGGAAAATACCAACAACTCCATGCCGCCCGTGTCGTCTTCCAGCTGCACATAGGACATGGTAGAGTTGTTGCGCGTAGTCTTCATGCGAACCTTCTCCACAACGCCCGCAATGCGGACAATTTGCTCGTCGCGGAAGCGACCGTCGGCAGTTTCAAAAGACTGCAAAATCTGCGCGATGGGCACAACGCCGCATTTCTTGAGCTGTGCGCGGTAATCGTCCATCGGGTGTCCCGATAAATACAGCCCGATTGTTTCTTTTTCAAACTGCATCCGCTCGTTAGCCTGCAACTCCGGGATTTTCGGGACGGGAACGCTGCGCTTTTCCTCCTGCGGGCTGTCAAACATATCAAACATCTGAATTTGCCCGCTGATATTGCGGCGTTTATCGGCTGCAGCAGAATCAAGCACCGCCTCGTAGATGAACAGCAACTGTGAGCGGTAAAGTCCGAAACCGTCGAATGCGCCGCATTTTATCAAATTCTCCACAGCGCGTTTGTTGAGGTCGTAGCCAAGCATGCGCTGGGCAAAGTCCTCCAGAGATGCAAATTTCCCGCCGTCGATGCGCTGCGCCATCACCTGCCGAATGAGTCCCCGCCCTATGCTTTTCACTGCGCCCAGCCCAAAGCGGATACCGCCTTCTTCTACCGTGAACTGGTCTTCCGAGGCGTTAATATCGGGGTAAAGCAGGTGGATACCCATCTCCCTGCAATCTGCAATATAGCCGGCTGTTTTTGCGGTGTTGTCCAAAACCGAGGTAAGAAGCGCAGCCATATACTCCTTCGGGTAGTGGCATTTCAGATATGCCGTATCGTAGGCAATTTTCGCGTAACAAACCGCATGCGCCTTATTAAAGGCATAATTTGCAAAGTCCAAAATGTCTTTGAAAATCGCATGCGCCGCCGTTTCGGAAACGCCGTTCGCAACCGCGCCGGAGATATTTCGCTCCTTATCGCCGAAAACAAAGGTCTGCCGCTCGGCAACAATCACCGATTCCTTTTTTTTGGAAATGGCGCGGCGGATATTGTCCGACTGCCCAAGGCTGTAGCCGCCCAGACGGCGGAAAATCTCAATCACCTGCTCCTGATAGACGATGCAGCCATAGGTGACCGACAGAATATCCTCCAACTGCGGGCAGAGATAGGTGATGCTTTCGGGGTGGTGCTTGCTTTGGATGAAGCGCGGTATTGAATCCATCGGACCGGGGCGGTACAGCGCGACAATCGCCGTCAAATCCTCAATCGACTGCGGCTTCATATTCACGCATACGGCGGTAATCCCGGCAGATTCGAGCTGAAACACGCCCGCAGTTTTCCCCTCGGAGAGCATTTCGTAGGTTTCGGGGTCATCGTCGGGCATGTCGCGCATTTGGAAGTCCGGCTGCGCACGGCGAATCGTGCGCTCGGCATCGTCAATCACGGTGAGGTTACGAAGCCCCAAAAAGTCCATTTTCAGCAGACCCAGTTCTTCAACCGTGGTCATGGTAAACTGCGTGACAATGGTATCGTCGTTGCGGGCAAGCGGCACATAGTCGCTGACCGGCTCTTTCGTAATGACAACGCCCGCAGCGTGCGTGGAAGTGTTGCGCGGCATTCCCTCAAGGGCGCGCGCGGTATCGATGAGCTTGCGGATACGCGTGTCCGCCTCGTATTTTTCCTTCAACTGCGGGGAGCTTTGCAGCGCCTTATCCAAAGTGATATTGAGCACCGTGGGAATTAGCTTGGCGACTGCGTCCGTTTCTGCATATGTAAAATTCAAGGCGCGCCCGACGTCGCGCACCGCAGCGCGCGCAGCCATTGTGCCGAAGGTAATAATCTGCGCAACATGATCCGCGCCGTATTTCTGCGTGACGTAGTCAATCACCTCGCCGCGCCGCGACTGGCAAAAGTCCATATCAATATCGGGCATGCTCACGCGCTCGGGGTTCAAGAATCGCTCGAAGTAGAGATTGTATTTCATTGGGTCGATGTCCGTAATGCGCAGGCAGTACGACACAATCGCGCCAGCTGCAGAACCGCGCCCCGGTCCGACGGGGATTTCCCTGCTTCTTGCATAGGCGACGAAGTCCGCAACAATCAGGAAATAGTCCACATAGCCCATCTTGCGAATCATTTCCATCTCATAATTCAGGCGCTCGAGATAGCCTGCGGGGTTTTGCGGATAGCGCTCGCGATAGCCGTCCTCGCAGAGCTTCGTGAACCACGACCACGCGTCATGCCCTTGCGGGTATTGGAAGGCGGGCAGATGATACTCGCCGAAATGAAAATCTACATTGCAGCGGTCTGCGATACGCTGCGTGTTTTCAATAGCCTCCGGCTGATTGGGGAAAAGGGCGCGCATCTCCTCTTCGGATTTGATGTAAAACTCCTGTGTTTCAAAGCGCATGCGGTCGGGGTCTTCCACGGTTTTCGCCATTTGAATGCACATTAAAACGTCTTGTATATAGCTGTCCTCCCGCGTCAGATAGTGCGCATCGTTCGTTGCAACTAGAGGCAATCCCGTTTCTTCTGCAAGACGGAGAAGTGCACGGTTAACGTCGCTCTGTGCGGCGATGCCGTGATCCTGCATTTCCAAATAAAAGTGATCCTCGCCGAAAATCGCAGCCATTTCCAGCGCGTAGCGTTTTGCTCCGTTATAATCGTCGTCCAAAATGCGGCGCGGGATTGCGCCTGCCAGACAGGCGGATAAGGCAATCAGCCCCTCGCTGTGCGCGCGCAAAAGCTCCATATCCACACGCGGACGGGAATAGAATCCCTCCAAAAAGCCCATGGAAACCATGTAGCTGAGGTTTCGATAGCCGATTTCATTTTCACAGAGAAGCACCAGATGCTGCGACTCGCCGTCGATGCCGTGCACACGGTCGTGCCTTGTTCGCGGGGCGACGTACACCTCGCAGCCGATAACAGGTTTGATGCCCGCGCGTTTCGCTGCGCGATAAAAATCGACCACGCCATACATCACGCCGTGGTCGGTAATCGCCACTGCTGTTTGTCCCAAATCCTTGGCACGCTGCACCAACTGCTCGATGCGGCATGCGCCGTCGAGCAGACTGAATTGCGTATGCACATGCAGATGTACAAAAGCCATGACTTACTCCTCTTCCGAAAGCGCAATGAGCTTGCGCATGCGGTGGTTCACCGCAGATTTGCTTGCAGGCGGGTCGTGCAGGGCGGCAAGCTCCGCAAGATTCGACTCCGGGTTATCAAAGCGCAGCAAGGCAGTCTGCCGTAGCTTTTCGGGCAGGCTGTGCAGCACGCCGCTTGTCTCCAATTTGCGCAGGGCGGACAACTGCATTTGCGCTGCATCGACCGTCTTCATGACGTTTGCAGTGTCGCAGTTTGTCTTGCGGTTTGCCTCGTTGCGCCAGTCTTTTTCAATTTTCGCCTGCATGACCGCCATCGCGCTGATGGGTGCGCCGATGCTCGTGAGAAAATCCTCAATACTCTCGCTTTGCTTGAAATAGAGCACATGGCTTCCCTTGCGCTGCGTCTCCTTCGGCAAAAGCTCCATTTCGCCCATCAGCGTCTGCGTCTCGCCGGAAACCCTTTGGTGCGTCGTGGAAAGCTCCAATTGGTACTGCTTATGCGGGTCAGTTACCGAGCCGCCCGCCAAAAACGCGCCGCGCAGAAAAGCCTTTCGGCAGCAATCGCTTTCCAAAACGGCAAAATTCACATGCAGCACCACGCTTGTACGCGCGGAAAAGCCGCAAAGCTCAAACACGCGTGCAATCTTCTGCAAATCTGTAATTTGACAGACCGATTTGCCGCCCTGTTTTGTCTCGGTAAGCGCATCAAACTGCAAGCCGAAGGCTTTGCGAAACAGGCGCGGCAGACGCTCGCTGAAATCTGTGCTTTCCGTAACAATGCGAATCAGTTCCGGCGAAAAGGTGTTGCTGAAAAGGAGCACACCCAGGGCTTCCGCCATTGCACAGCAGCTTTTTCCCACTTCTGTGCGGCAAAGCTCCGCCTTTACCGTTGCGGAGAAAGAACCCATCGCGTACACCTCTTTCGTATCTTTGAACTATTGTAGTATCCGAATTTCCGGCTCAAGTTCCACGCCGAAGGCTGCAAACACACGCGCCTTGATAAGCTCTATCAGCTCCAGAACATCGCAGGCGCTTGCGCCGCCGAGATTCACAATAAAGCCCGCGTGCTTTTCCGACACCGCTGCGCCGCCGACTCTCGCGCCCTTCAGCCCGGCTTCTGCAATCATCGCAGCTGCAAAGCCGCTTTCGGGGCGCTTAAAGGCGCTTCCCGCCGAGGGAAGCTCCAGCGGCTGTGAACTGCGCCGCTTTTCAGACAGTTCTTTCATCCGCGCCGCAATCGCCTCTTTATCCGCAGGGGTCAGCTCAAATTCCGTATTGAGAATCAAGCCCTGCATCGTTTGGAAGGCGCTGTTCCTGTAAGAAAAGCTCTGCTCCCTGCCAACATATTCTGTTACGCTTCCATCGGGAAGCATAAAATTTGTCACCGCAGCAACCTGCGCAATCTCCCCGCCGTAAGCGCCCGCGTTCATAAATACACCGCCACCGACCGTGCCGGGAATCCCATGGGCAAACTCCAGCCCCGAAAGGCTGTTGTCGCGGGCGAAGGAGGCAAGGCGCGTCATACTGACGCCGCACTGCGCCAAAATGCGCGTTGGGCTAAGGAGCGTTAGGTCGGTCAAGCCATCCTTGGTCATGACAAGCAAAGCCCGCAGCCCCTCATCGGGGACAAGCAAATTCGAGCCGCTTCCGATAATCAGCGGTTTGACCTCCGACTCGTTTGCGATGCGTAAAACGTCTGTCAGCTGCTGCTCATCCTGCGGAAAAACCATCAGCTCTGCAGGGCCGCCGATTCGCAGCGAAGTATATGCCGACATGGGCACCTCGCTTTTCGTGGGAAGCGACGGGATTTCCTCTGTAAAACGCCGGAATACGCTTGCAATTTGCTGCATGATACCCCTCCAATTTTATTCCGTAACAACACTTCTCAGCATCGCTACTCATACAAATATACTATAGCACAGTATCCCCCAATCAGCAATGAAAAAATCAGGTTTTTGCTCTATGAGCAAATGCGTGCATCATCGATGCACGCACTTGCTCAGAAGCTCTGCCCGTTATTCTCATCAAAATGGCGGTTAATCTGCTCGGTGAACTCCGCGGCGGCGTTATAGCCCATCTTCTTCTGGCGGTTATTCATCGCGGCGACCTCTAAAATCACCGCCAAGTTTCTGCCCGGCTTCACCGGGATTGTCAGCGCAGGAACTTTCACGCCCAAAAGATCCATATACTGGTTTTCCAAACCCAAACGGTCGAAAATCAGGTCGCTGCTCCACGGGACGATGTTAATTACAAGGTTAATCGTCGTCTCCCGCTTGATGGCAGCCATACCGAAGAGCTTGGCGACGTTGATAACGCCGATACCGCGAATCTCGATATAATTGCGAATGAGCGGCGGCGCTATGCCCAGCAGGGAATTGTCCGCAACCTTGCGAATCTCCACCGCGTCGTCTGCAATCAGTCGGTGTCCGCGCTTCAGAAGCTCGACTGCGGCTTCGCTTTTGCCGATGCCGCTCTCCCCCGTTAAAAGCAGCCCTTCGCCGTAAACCTCAACGAGCACGCCATGCCGCCCAATACAGGGCGCAAGCGCGTTTTTCAAGAAGGTAATCAAACTGGAAACCACATAGGACGTGGACTCTGCGCAGCGAAGTACCGTGATGTCATACTTTTGCGCCATCTCCAAACACTCGGGCATCGGCTCGATATTTCTTGCAAAAATCAAAGCAGGAATCTTCTGTGAAAACAGCTTTTCAAACATCTCCGTGATTTTGCTGTGCTCCTGCGCGCGCAAATACGTTGCCTCCGCGTTGCCGATAACCTGCAAACGAAGCGGCTCAAAGTGATTGTAGAACCCGGTCAGTTGCAGCCCCGGGCGCATGACCTCCTCAACAATCAGCGAAATGTTCGCATAATCTGTGGAAGCGTAGGTCACGGTGAGATTAAACTCCTCCACCAGCTGCTTCAAACTCACGTTGCTTTTATTCATCGGCTGTTCCCCCATCGAATGTTGCTGTTGCACATGAAATAAGTATTAGCATTATAGCCCATTTGTCGCATTTCTGCAACTGCTGCGGCAAAGGTTTGTAAATCGTGGAAAAAAATAAAATAATTTTTGTTTTTTACTTGCAATTCACCAAAAAATTTGCTACTATATGTTGCGGCGTCTATACGATGCCTGCAATATGGAGTTTTTCCTTACGATTGGAGGTGCAGCAATTGGCAAAGTGCGATATTTGCGGCAAGGGCGTAGTATTCGGAATTAAGGTTTCCCACTCCCACAAGCGTTCAAACAGAACGTGGAAGCCCAACGTAAAGCGTGTAAAAGCGATCGTTGACGGTTCCCGCCGCCATGTGCATGTCTGTACAAGATGCCTCCGTTCCAACAAGGTTGAACGCGCCATCTGATATTCGACATAATAAAAGCGTGAGGTTTCGACCTCACGCTTTTTGCGCTTTCTGCGCTTTCTTCCTAAAAATACAGGAGTGTGCAATGCACACTCCTGCGTTGTTGTTAAAATTCTTCGTCCTCGTCGAACTCAAACTCCAGAGGCTCGCCGCATTTCGGGCAATCAATGGACTCGTTGAGGATGGTATCCTCATCTACGGGGATTACCTCGCCGCATTTCGGGCAGGTTACTTCGTACATGCATTCCTCGTCGAAATCATAGTCCTCATCCTCATCATCGTCGAAATCTTCCTCGTCGTCGAGGATGTATTCCTCGATGGCATCGAGGTCTTCTTCGATTTCGTCGAGCTCGTCGGATACGGCGATGGCATTTTCCTCGAGGTTTCCGATTGCTACGGTCATTTCCTGCAGCAAATCAACGATTGCGGTGATCATTTTGCCCTCGGAGGTCTCATCGCTCAGCTTCAGCCCATCCATCAGGCCCTTTAGGTACGCGGATTTTTCAGAAAGAGTCATGTCGTTCTCCTTTCAATCGCACAAGGTTAGCCCTTAGCGCGGCTCAGATACTCGCCGGTGCGGGTATCAATGGAAATTTTGTCACCTTCGTTAATGAAGAGCGGTACGCGAACCTCTGCGCCGGTTTCCACGGTAGCCGGTTTAAGGGTGTTCGTTGCGGTGTTGCCTGCAAGGCCGGGATCGGTTTTTGTGACTTCCAAATCCACAAAGTTTGGTGCTTCCACGCCGAAGACGCTGCCCTTATACACAAGGATGGTGCAAGGGTCGTTCTCTTTGACGAACTTAAAGCTGCCGTCAAGAACGCTCTCCTCTACGGGCGTCATTTCGTAGGTTTCGCTGTCCATAAAATAGTACAGACCGCCGTCGCTGTAGGAATATTCCATCTTCTTGCGCTCGATGAAGGCAGTCGGATATTTTTCGTTCGGGTTGAATGTCCGCTCTGTAACGCCGCCGGTGATTACGTTGCGCATCTTCACGCGCACGAACGCCGCGCCTTTGCCCGGCTTCACGTGCTGGAACTCGACGATTTGCATAACCTTTCCGTCCATATCAAAGGTTACGCCGTTTCTGAAATCGCTTACAGAAATCATTGCTTTGTCCTCCTATTTCCCCTGAATTCTCATTCAAAATATATTTCCACTGTTTATTTTAACCCATAACGCCAACAATTTCAAGCCTTTTGGCAAAAAAAGCTAGATGATTCGTAAGTCTTTGGGGGATTTGGTCAGATTGCGGCAACCGTCTTGCGTAAAGACGACGACGTCCTCGATGCGCACACCAAACTTACCCGGCAGATAGATGCCCGGCTCTGCCGAAACTACCGCGCCAAGCGGCATCGGCTCGCAGTTGCGCGGTGAGCAGTTCGGGTCTTCATGGATTTCAAGCCCCAAGCTGTGCCCGTAGCTGTGCCCGAAGAACGCGCCGTAGCCCGCGTCCCGGATAACCTTGCGGGCTGCAGCGTCGATTTGCGCGCCGGTGACGCCCGCTTTCGTAGCGGCAATACCGGCAAGCTGCGCGCGAAGCACAATGTCGTACACCTTGCGCATTTCGTCGCTTGCGTAGCCGAGCGCCACGGTTCTCGTCATGTCGGAGCAATAGCCCTGATAGAGCACGCCGAAATCCATGGTGATAAAATCGCCCCGTTGCAGTTTGCGGTCGCCCGGGACGCCGTGCGGCATGCTCGAATTCGGCCCGGAAACCACAATCGGGTCGAAGGACAGCCCCTCGCCGCCGTTTTTATACAAGCAGTAAATCAGCTCGGCCGCAAGTTCTTTCTCGCTCATGCCCTCGCGAATACGCCCGCAGACCTCCGCAAAGGCGCGGTCGGTAATCTCCTGCGCTTTTTCCATCCGCTCGATTTCCCAAGCGTCTTTGCTGACGCGGAAAGCGTTGATTTCCTCCTGCACGGTCACAAAACTTGCGTTTACGGTCTTCTCGAACTGCCGCAGCTCCGCCACGGTCAGATAGCCATCCTCAAAGCCGAGGCGGGATATGCCGAAATCTGCCAGCGCGGCGTTTATCGCCTGCGCCGTGGGATTTGACAAACCAATCTCCACAACCTCAAAGCCATGGAGGTTCTTTTGCGCCGATTCGATATAGCGGCTGTCGGTAAAATACCGCGCGCCCGTTCGCCCGACGAGGGCTACGCCTTCTGAAATATCGAACTGCGCAGCGTACATCCTGCTGTAGCGCGAGGTCAGGAGCAGCCCCTGCACATCATCCGATAACACCGAGCGGTACTTTTCTAAATTTGTCATATCTTTACCCTCCTATTTCGCGCCATTGCCAAAAACGGCAGCTCCAGCAGATGCCGCAGTTTTAACAAAATTGTGTGATTATGTATGGATTTTACCGCAATTGCTGTGATACCCGCCCTTTTCGCGGCGAGAATATCGGTATAAATCTGGTCGCCCGCAAGCGCGGTTTGCGTTTTTGAGACTTTGAACTGCGAAATCGCCTTATTGACGCCCTTTGTGCCGGGCTTTGCGGCGTGCGTTACGCAGTCGATCGCATATTTCCTGCAAAATTGCGGCACGCGCTCTTTGTGGCTGTTCGACACAATGCAAAGTTTTATGCCGAAACTCTGCAATTCCTCTATCCACGCTAGGAGCGCCCTTGACGGTGCATTCTCGGTATAGGGAAGCAAGGTGTTATCGAAATCCAGCAGCAAAAGCGCCACGCCGCGCGCGCGCAGAAAAGACGGCGAGATTTGCGTTACTGCATCGAAAATAAAATCAGGCAAAAATGATAGCATAGTACCCTCTTGAGTTTCATATATTTTACTGTTCATTCTATCCGCGGGAGCTATTATACCATTTTATAGGGGGTTTGTCTATTGTCAATCCCATTGTATTTTGCGCTTACAAGCAAGGAGATTCCGCAAAAGCGGTCTTCGCACACGGCTGCCCTGACGGGTTTCGGCTTCGAGGCGAATGGCGGGGTGCGTATCCCCGAAAATGCGGCACTTTCGGACGATATTATGGCAGTCATTGACGATGCTGCGATTCCCGCGCAGGACGTGAACAGCGCCGAAATCGAAAAACTTGCAAGTTTTTGCTCACAAGCAGGCTGTTTTCTCGATTTTGTAAAGCCGGTTAGTGCGTTTCATGTGGCGGTGATTCTCGGCATTCGCCGCCTATTGCCGCAAATGCCGCTGTGGATTCCCGCACGTTACCACCATTTTGCGCCGGAGGCGCTTTGCGTCGTCACACAGGTGCAGCCGTGCAACCACTGGGAGCGCTTTGTGCAGCGCATGCAGAAGACTTACGGCAAGTGGTGCTTAGAAGTTACGCCGTGGAACGCCGCATTCTTCCTGCCGAAGGTGAAAAACCGCGCAGGTTATTTGCAGCATTCCTGCTGCAACTATGCGCACGACGGTGAACTGTGCCGCTATTTTGACACAAGCGACACCCTGAAGCAGAAACTGGCGCTTGCAGAAGCGCACGGCTGCGCGGGGGCAATCGGACTGTATCGGGAATTGACCGAATTATAAAAAAAGCTTCCTGCACACTGCGTGCAGGAAGTCTTTTACTTATAGAGCTTTTCAATCGCCTGCTGCGCGGCTTCTTGCTCGGCACGCTTTTTGCTTGTGCCGCTTCCCTGCCCGACGACTTCGCCGTTGAGAAGCACCTGCACCTGAAATTCTTTGCAGTGGTCAGGTCCCGACTCGTCAACCAGCGAATAGGACAGCTCCTGCTCCTTCTTGCGCTGGACAAGCTCTTGCAACTCCGTCTTATAATCGTGCGTCTTTTCATTCTGCGACAGCTGCGGCAGAATCAGCCTGTGGACAATGCCGCTTGCAGCTTCCAGTCCGCCATCGAGGTAGGCTGCGGCAATGAGCGATTCCATAACGTCGCAGAGAATGCTGCTTCGATTCTTACCGCCGCTGTGCTGCTCGCCGTTGCCGAGCAGGATATACTCCCCCAAGGAAAGCGTCTGCGCCACCGCAGCCAAATTGTTCTCGCAGACCAGCTCAGCGCGAATACGCGTCAGTTCCCCTTCCAGTTTCTTCGGGAAGGTGTGGTACAGATAGTCCGCAGCCACAAAGCCGAGAATGGAGTCCCCCAAAAATTCCAGACGCTCATAGCTGTGCAGCGCGTCTTTATGCACCTCGTTTGCGTAGGATGTGTGTGAAAGCGCCATATTCAGCAAGGCTTCATCTTTATAGGTGTAGCCAAGCGCTTCTTGCAGTTTACTCAGCATGGGCAGCACGCTCCTTCGGAAGTGACATATTCGAGACGTTTGCGCGGATTTCTTCGCAGAAGCCGCTTTCCACCGCAGCAATCGCCTGCCGAATGGCATTGCGGATTGCCAGCGCGTCGGAAGAGCCATGCGCCTTAATCACCGGCTTACTGATGCCGACAATCACAGAGCCGCCGGTCTCACGGTAGTCCATGGTTTTTGACAGTTTTTTAATTCCCTTCATGCAAAGCCGTGCACCCAGCATAGAAAGCAGGCTGCGCTTAAATACGTCTTTCTTGAGCATATGCGACATGAAGATTGCCGTGCCCTCCATGGTTTTCAGAAGGACATTGCCGCTAAATCCATCTGCAACAATGACGTCTGCGCCGCCCAGCGGCACGTCGCGCGCTTCGATATTGCCGACGAAATGAATCAAGCCGTCCTCCCCTGCTTTTTGCAAGAGCGGATAGGCTGCCTTTTGCAGCTCGCCGCCTTTTTCCGGCTCTGTGCCGTTATTGAGCAGAGCGACTCGCGGATTGGCTTTGCCCAACGCCTGTTTGGCATAAAATGCACCCATGCAGGCAAATTGCAGCAAGAATTCCGGCGTGCACTCGGCATTTGCGCCCGCGTCGAGCAGGACAATGCCGCCCTGTTCAGAAGGAAGAATCGGCGCAAGCGCCGCGCGGCGAATGCCGCGAATGCGCTTAACGACTAATGTAGCCGCAGTCAGAAGCGCGCCGGTATTTCCGGCAGAAATGAACGCGTCTGCGCCCTCGGTGAGCATCTTCAGACCCATCACCATGGAGGAATTGCGATGCTGGCTGACCACCTGCGTGGGGTCTGCGTGCATATCGACAATGTCCTCTGCGTTGAGAATCTGCACGCCCGCAGGCAGCGTATCATAGCCCTGCGATTTTATGCTGGCAAGCAAATCAGCCCCGCGCCCAACGAGCACAATTTCCACCGGGTATTCCTTTGCAGCCTGCAACGCGCCGCGTACAATTGCATCCGGCGCATGATCCCCGCCCATCGCATCCATGATAATCTTCATAGCTTGCCCTCGTTTCTCAGCTGTTCAATCCGCTCGAGCGAGCGGTTGGCTATTGCGAGATTTTTGTTTGCCTTGCCCTTGATGCGCTGCTCAAGCGGCGCAAGAATCCCAAAATTGATATTCATCGGTTGGAAGGAACGAACCGATTGGTCGCTGATATACTGCGCGAGCGCACCAATGGCGGTAGTATCCCCAAAATCAGGCAGCTCCATGCCCCGCAGCCTTGCTGCCATGCAAACTGCAGCGAGAAAGCCCGATGCGCAGGATTCCACATAGCCCTCCACGCCGGTCATTTGCCCGGCAAAGGCAATACCCGGATTGCGGCGGTCTGCATAGCTTGCATCGAGGAGCGTCGGCGAATGCAGGAAGGTATTGCGGTGCATCACGCCATAGCGCACGAACTCTGCGTTTTTGAGCGCGGGAATCATGGAAAACACCCGCTTTTGTTCGGGAAAACGCAGGTGCGTTTGGAAGCCGACGATGTTATAGATGTTCCCCGCGGCATTGTCGCGCCGCAGCTGCACAACCGCATACGGCGTTTTCCCCGTTTTCGGGTCGGGTAAGCCAACAGGCTTCAGCGGACCGTAGCGCAGCGTATCTTCGCCCCGCCGCGCCATGACCTCTACCGGCATACAACCCTCGAACACTTTCGCATCCTCAAAGCCGTGCACCTGCGCCTCTTCGGCACTTGCAAGCTCCCGCACAAAGGCTACGTACTCCTCGCGATCCATTGCGCAGTTGATATAATCCGCCGTGCCGCGATCGTAGCGCGATGCAAACCACGCCTTGTCCATATCGATGCTCTCGCGCGTTACGAGCGGCGCCGCGGCATCAAAAAAGTGCAGGTACTGCGCAGAACCGAAGTATTGCGAAATTGCCTCGCTCAGTGCATCGGAGGTTAAGGGTCCTGTTGCAACGATGGCAGGCGCAGCTGGCATCTGCTTTAGCTCTTCGGACACAAGCGTAATAAGCGGGTGCTCTCGAATTCTCTGCGTGACAAGTGCGGAAAAGCCGAAACGGTCAACCGCCAAACAGCCGCCTGCCTCCACGCGGGTTTCGTCTGCACAGGAGAGAATCAAGCTGCCCAAACGGCGCAGCTCCTCTTTCAGAAGCCCAACCGCGTTTTCCAAACGGTCGCCGCGCAGCGAATTCGAGCAGACAAGCTCCGCGAAGTCCGCGCTGTGGTGCGCAGGCGACATTTTCTTCGGCTTCATTTCATAAAGTCGAACGCGAAAATCGCGCTGCGCCAGCTGCCACGCGGCTTCACAGCCCGCAAGCCCCGCGCCGACTACCGTAACCTCCGGCGTCATTTCTTCGCCCTCGGCTTCTTGGCTGCCGGTTTTTTCTTCGTTGCAGCCTTTTTCGGGGCGGATTTCTTGGGGGTCGCTTGGGCAATCTCCTCCGCATTCTCCACGGTTTGCGTGGTCGCTGCAGGCATTTTGCGCTTATAGCCGCGCTTGTCCTCCGGCAGGAACTGCGGACACTTTTCGTTGATGCAAAACGGCTTCATCTGCCCTTTCCCGGATTTTTTGAACAGGGTCTGCCCGCAGGCGGGGCAGTCGTTGGCAGTGGGTACGTCCCACGTCATAAAGCCGCATTCTGCGCCGCGCTCACAGGCGTAATACACATAGCCCTTTTTGGATTTGCGCTTCAAAATATTCGCGGCGCATTTCGGGCAGCGACCGGGCATTTTTTCCACAATGGGCTTGGTATTTTTGCAATCGGGGAAGCCCGGGCAGGCAAGAAACCGCCCAAAACGCCCGCTTTTAATGACCATCTGCCTGCCGCAAAGCTCGCAGATTTCATCGGTAACTTCCGCAGGGACTTTAATCCGAACGCCGTCGAGCGCTTCTTCTGCAGCTAGCATTTCCTCGTGGAAGCCCTTGTAGAAGTCACGCAGGACGTTCTTCCACGGCGTTTTCCCCGCTTCCACGTCGTCGAGCTTGCCTTCCATATTGGCGGTAAATTCCACGTCGATTACGTCGTTAAAGTGCTGCACCATCAAATCGGTGACCACGTTACCCAGCGGCGTCGGGTAGAGGCGCTTGTCCTTCTTGAGAACATACTCTCTATCCTGAATGGTCGCAACAATCGCCGCATAGGTCGAGGGTCTTCCCACACCGCGCTCTTCCATCGCCTTCACGAGCGTTGCCTCGGTATAGCGGGCGGGCGGCTGGGTGAAGTGCTGATTCTTTTCTGTCTTATCGGCAAGCAGACGCTCCGAACCGTCTAAATCCGGCAATTTGGAGGTTGCCTCCACGGATTCATCGTCGCGCCCTTCTTCGTAAACTGCGGTAAAGCCCGCGAATTTCATAATCTGGTCGTTTGCGCGGAAAATGTGCCCCTCGCAAACAGAATCAATCTGCACCGCGTCATAGAGCGCGTCTGCCATCTGGCAGGCGACAAAGCGACTCCAGATCAGCTTATACAGGCGGTACTGCTCGCGCGTTAAGTCGCCTTTAATCTCCTCCGGGTCGAGGCGGACATTGCTCGGGCGAATGGCTTCGTGCGCATCCTGCGCGCCGCTTTTCTTGCGGAATTGCCGCACCGTGCCGGGGTGGTATTTCGCGCCGTAACGAGATACAATAAAGTCGCGGGCGGCGCTCGTTGCCTCCTCTGACAGGCGCAGAGAATCCGTACGCATATAGGTAATCAAACCGACTGTGCCCTCGCCCGTAATATCCACGCCTTCATAGAGCTGCTGCGCAATCGACATCGCGCGGCGCGGCGTCATATTCAGCTTGCGCGACGCCTCTTGCTGCAAGGTCGATGTAATAAAGGGCGGCGTCGGCGAACGGCGCTTCTGCGTGCGCTTGATATCGCGGATGGTAAACGCCTTGCCCTGAATATCCGCCAAAATCGCGTCCGTCTCTTGCTCGCTGTGCAGCTCGCGCTTTGCCCCGTCGCCAAAATAGCGGGCAGTGAAGCTGCCGGGCTTATCGATGCACTGCAAAAGCGCGTCGATTGTCCAGTATTCCACGGGGACAAAGGCTTCTATCTCCTGCTCGCGCTCTACAACGAGGCGCGTTGCTACGGACTGCACACGTCCTGCCGACAAGCCGCGGCGGATTTTCTTCCAAAGAAGCGGGCTGAGCTGATAGCCGACAATACGGTCGAGAATGCGGCGCGCCTGCTGAGCGTCGACCAAGCTCTGGTCAATATCCCGCGGCTCGTTGATGCTGCGGGTAACGACGTTCTTTGTAATTTCGTTGAAGGTCACACGCTTGGTCTTCTCGTCGGGCAAGGACAGGAGCTGCTTTAAGTGCCATGAAATCGCCTCTCCCTCGCGGTCCGGGTCGGTTGCAAGATAGACGCAAGCGGCACTTTTCGACGCTTTTTGCAGCTCCGCGATCAGCGCCTCTTTGCCCTTCATGGGGCTGTACTGCGGCGTGAAATCGTTTTCGATATCTACGCTCATTGTGCTCTTCGGCAAATCGCGCAGATGCCCCATACACGCCTCCACTTGATAGGCAGAGCCAAGGTATTTCCCAATTGTTTTTGCTTTTGAAGGCGACTCTACAATCACCAGATTCTTCGTAGCTTTTGCCATTCGGGGCCTCCGCGTTTTATAATGTAGCTTCCCGCAAGCAGCAACGGTTTCCCGGCAGCTTTTGGGCAAGCCCTTTGATTTGTAACATAGTTATTGCCGCAAGCACCCGCTGTGACGGCAGATTCGCTTCTATAACAAGGGTATCGATGGAAACCGCTTCATTCGAAAGAAGGGAGAGCACCGCCCGCTCATCGGCAGTCAACTGCGGCGCGGGCTTTTTGGGAGTCTCTTGCGTTTGCTCTTTAACGCCATTATCGCCGATGGTAACCGGGGAGTACACAGGAAGCGCCTGCGCATAGCGCAGGTCGAAGAGCTTTTGCAGCACCTCTTTCGAGCGGGCGTCTGCAAGTTTATTTGGGAAGAGGTGCGTATATTGGGACAAGACGTCCCAGCCGTTTTCCGCCATAATCGCACCGTCGCGCAGGAGTCGATTGCTGCCTTCGCAGTGCTTTACCCCGAGATTGCCGGGAATTGCAAAGACGTCGCGCCCCTGCTCGAGTGCATGGTTCGCGGTAATCAGTGCGCCGCTGCGTTCGGGCGCTTCCACAACCAAAACGCCCAGCGATAAGCCGCTGATGAGCCGATTGCGCACCGGGAAGTTGCCGCGCTCCGGGCGTGTACCGGGCGGATACTCGCTAATCATGCAGCCGTGTGCGCGGATTTCCCGAAACAGGAAACGATTCTCCGGCGGGTAGTGAATATCCAAACCGTTACCCACTACGCAGACAATCGGCATGGGCGAATCCAGCGCACCGCGCAGCGACATGGTATCGATACCCCGCGCACCGCCGGAGACAACAATGCCGCCGCTGCCGGATATGAGCTTGGAAAACTGCTTCGCATGCAGCAGTCCGTATGCGCTGCACTTGCGCGAGCCGACGATGCCGATAACCGCCTCATTGTCAAAATCAGGCAGTGTGCCTTGATAGTATAATACCGCAGGAGGGTCTGCAATATTCTTTAGCCGCTCGGGATAAGCAAAATGCGCATAGGTTAAGAGCCGAATGTCCTCGTCGTCGCAGCGCGTTAAGATTTCCTGCGCTGCATCGAGGGATTTATCAAGAAGCGATTCGAGCCAGCGGCGGTCAAAGCCCTCTGTTTGCAAATAGTCCCGCTCGCTCATCTCGTAAATGGTCTCCGCTGTGTCAAACAGGCGCAAAAGCGCCGCTCGTCCGCGAATACCGATACCCTTGCGCGTTGTCAGCCAAACCCAATGCTTCAGCATATCTATCTCTCCAATGGGTCTATTATTCTCTCATCTGCCACAATACAATGCTTGCAGCTGCCGCCGCATTGAGCGATTCGCAGCGCGGTTGCATGGGAATGATGATATGGGTCTGCGCCTGCTCCAAAATCTCTTTGCAAATTCCCTGCCCTTCGCTGCCGATTACGACAAGCGCCTGCCGCAAATCCACACTGCGAATGTCGCGCGCCTGCGCGGAAAGCGCGGTTGCTGCAATCGGAATCTGCTTTTCTTTGCATAGCGCAAGGATTTGCGCCCACGGAAGGCTCTGCGGCGGGGTTCTGAAAATTGCGCCCATTGACGCGCGCAGGGTTTTTTCGCTATAGGGGTCTGCGCAGTCATTCGTGAGCAGAACGCGAATATCGAAGGCGTCCGCCGTGCGCAGAATCGTGCCCAGATTCCCGGGGTCTTGGATGCGGTCGAGCAAAAGCATGCCCGCGCGGAGCTGCGGCTGTATTTCCTGCGGCATTTTGCAGACGAAGATTACGCCCTGCGGGCTCTTCATCGGCGATAGCCTGTCCATCAAGCCCTGCGGCAGGCGGACAAGCCGCACAGAGTCGGGCAAGGGCGGGCACTGCGCGTCGTTTGTTAACAGAACCGTAGTAATTTGCCCTTGCCACTGCAGCGCTTCGTGCAAAAGCTTCCACCCTTCGGCTGCAAACTCGCGGCAGGCTTCCCGATAAGACCTGACAGAAAGCAATTTGCGCACATGCTGCAAGAGCGGATTCTGCATGCTGGTGATTTGTTCCATATGCGCCTCCGTTGTGCGCCTCAATTCTCCGTCGGTTTCATCGTCGGGAAGAAAATAACCTCCCGAATGCTTGCCTGATTCGTCAGCAGCATGACGCAGCGGTCGATGCCGATGCCGAGGCCGCCTGTGGGCGGCATGCCGTACTCCAGAGCGTTGATGTAATCGTCGTCCATCATGCCCGCCTCTTGGTCGCCGCGCTCGCGCATTTCCACTTGCTTGCGGAAACGGGCGCACTGGTCAATCGGGTCGTTGAGCTCAGAGAAGGCGTTACCCATCTCGCTGCGGCAGATGAAGAGCTCAAACCGCTCCGTCAGGCGCGGGTCTGCCGCGCTGCGCTTTGCAAGGGGCGAAACATCCACGGGGTGCATGGTGATAAAGGTCGGCTGGATGAGCTTTTCTTCCACATAGCGGTCGAAGCATTCGTAGAGGTAGTTGCCCCACGTTTTGTCCTTATCCTCGCCGAGTTCCACGCCTACACTCGCTGCAAGCGCCTGCGCCTGCTCGTCGGTATCGGCTGCCATAAAGTCGATGCCGAGGTGCTCCTTAACGGCGTCCGCCATGGTCATCCGCTTCCAGCCGGGCGTGAGGTCAATCTGCTCGTCCATCCACTGCACTTCGTAAGTGCCCAAAATGTCCTTCGCCGCGGAAGAGAGCAGTTCCTCGAACAAGTCCATCATATCGCCGAAGTCCGCATATGCCTGATACAGCTCTACCATCGTGAATTCGGGGTTGTGCTTCGGGTCCATGCCTTCGTTGCGGAAAATGCGTCCGATTTCGTAGACGCGGTCGATGCCGCCGACAATCAGGCGCTTCAAATTCAGCTCCAGCGCAATGCGCAGGAACATATCCATATCCAAGGTGTTATGGTGGGTAATAAAGGGGCGCGCGGTTGCGCCGCCGGAAATCGTGTTGAGAACCGGCGTTTCCACTTCCATATAGCCGTGCGCGTCCAGATAACGGCGCACGTGGCTGATGAACTTCGAGCGAATTTCAAAATTGCGGCGCACTTCGGGGTTGACAATCAGATCGACATAGCGCTGCCGATAGCGCAGCTCAATATTGGTTAAGCCGTGGTACTTATCCGGCAGGGGCAGAAGCGCCTTGGAAAGCAGCACGATTTCCCGTGCGCGCACGGAGATTTCCCCGCGCTGCGTGCGAAATACATCGCCCTTCACGCCGACGATGTCGCCGATGTCGTTCTTCTTAAACTGCAGAAACGCCTCTTCTTCCATCTCGTCAATCTTGACGTAGATTTGGATGCGCCCGGCTGCGTCCTGCAAGTCGCAGAACAGCACCTTGCCCATGCCGCGCTTGGTCATCAGGCGACCTGCGACAGAAACGTTCTTTCCCTCGAAGGTATCAAAGCCGTCTTTAATCGCAGTGCTGCTTGCGTCTGCGGCAAAACGCGTTTGCGCGAAGGGATCGTTGCCGGACTCTTGCAGCTGCGCAAGTTTTTCCCTGCGAATCTTCACCTGATCGTTCAGGGAAAGCTCCGGCTGTGCTTCAAATTTTGCCATAGGATTCTCCTTATCTCTCTACGGAGAGTATTTCAAATTGCATCGTGCCTGCAGGGGCTTCGTACTTCACCGTATCGCCGACGCGATTGCCGAGCATCGCTTTGCCGAAGGGGGAATCGTCGGAAATGCGCGCATCGCGGGGGTTTGCCTCCTGCGAACCTGTGATGGCGTAAACGGAAACCAGCCCGGACGCCAAATCCTTCACCTTGATGGTGCTGCCGATGCCGACAACGTCCGCGCCGTCCGGCGCAGCCGTTTCGTCGATGACGACTGCATTGGTGAGAATATTCTCCACCTCTGCGATTCTGCCGTAGAGCTTTGCCTGTTCATTTTTCGCTTCATCGTATTCGCTGTTTTCGGAGAGGTCGCCGAACGAGCGCGCCTCTTTGATTTGCTCCGCAACTTCTTTTTCACGCGTGGTTTTCAAGTAGTTCAGCTCCGCCTCAAGCTCCTTCAGGCGTTCGCGAGTCAGCTTAAATTCTTTCGCCATAACGATAATTCCTCCAAAATCAGGCAATGCCCTTATTAATATGTGAGATTATAGAAGATAGATGCCGCTTCTGTCAAGCACTTCATACGAATATCCGAACAGAAATGGCGAATAGGATTGCGAGGATTTTGCTGCCATGCAAGGCGGACGACGCAGGCGGGCTGACGCCCGTCAAGGAGGACAACGCCGCAGGGCGACAAAAAACCGCAATACTGTCGCTATTTCTATCGGAAATTCGTACTATTTTGAAAGGGCAGCTATCGCAGCTTGCAGTTGCGCATCATCTGCAAGTTCGACCTTCTCATAATACAGATCCAAATACGTTTGTTCATCGACTTCGACAAGCTCGTCAGGCGTTACGCCGATGTCCACCAGACTCACGCCGTTGGGTGTTTGGTAATGCCCCGTGGAAACGGCGACTGCAGAGCCGTCGCTGAGCATAAAGGTCTGCTGGTAGTTCGCCTTGCCGACTGTTTGCGTGCCGATTACGACGCCTGCCTCATATTCCTGCAAGGCTGCGGCAAAGAATTCCGCCGCGGAATAGGAGTCTTCGTTGATAATGACCGCCATGGGCATATCGAGGTAGTTTTCATCCGAATAGTCCACCTCTTCCTTCCCGAGGTAGTCCACCGAGCGGAAAAGCGGCCCTTCCGGCAAGAGATAGTCCAGAATCTGCAGAAGCTCGTGCTTCATGCCGCCCGGGTTAAAGCGCAGGTCAAAAATCAAAGCCTTTGCCCCCTGCCCGCGCAAATCCTCAATAGCCGCCAAGGTATCGCGGGCGCAGTTGCTGTCGAAATTGTTGATTTTAATATAGCCGTCGCCGCTTTCCAAGAGCTGATACGCCACAATCTCAATCTCAATCATTTCGCGGGTAATGGTAACGTCGAATTCCTCGCCGCTGCGCGAGATGGTCAGGGAAACGTCTGTGCCTTCCTCGCCGCGCACCATGTTCTTCGCAGCTTCCATGCCCAAATCTACTATACGCTGCCCCTCTACAGCAACCAGCATATCGCCGTTTTCGATACCCGCCGCTTGCGCGGGGCTGTTTTTGCTGACGGACACGATGGTAAAGCCGGGATCGTCTTCGTTCGCCAGTTCGATGGTGATGCCCACGCCGACGTAGGCATTGTCGTTTTGCTCTTTATAGGCTGCAAAGTCGCCTGCGCTGATATAATAGCTCCAGCGGTCGCCGGTTGCCGAAACGGTTGCAGCGCCCAAATAATCGCCGAGCACGCTTTCATCAAAGCCATCGACGTATTTTTCATCCAATAGTGCAACAATTTCCGACACTTTTTCCAAATATGCGGCATCGCTTGACGGCGCTTCCTTCGGCGCTTCGCGCTGAAGAAAGGCAAAGGATGTTACGCCGAAGACGATTGCCGCTGTGAGCAGGCTGCAAAGAACATAGGATAGTGATTTCTTCATAGTGAACTCTCCAAAAATCTTGACCCACAGGAGCCGCCGTATGCTGCGGCGCTCCTGTGGGATAGCGTTTGCTTATTGCACGGTGATGTAGTTCATGGGGTTAACCGTCGAGCCGTTATAGTAGATGTTGAAATGCAGATGCGGACCTGTTGACCAGCCGGTCGAACCGACATAGCCAATCACCTGTCCTTGCTCGACATACTGCCCGTTTGAAACCACATAATGCGTCATATGACCATACAGCGAAGAATAGCCGTCGCCATGGTTGATGGTTACATAATTGCCGTATGTATAGGTGTAGGTTGCGCCCGTTACCGTGCCGCTCTTTGTGGCGTAAATCGCAGTGCCCTGCGAGGCTGCAAGGTCAACGCCGGTGTGGAAGGTATAGTTGCCTGTGATGGGATGGACGCGATAGCCGTAAGCAGAGCTGACATAGGATACGCCGGGGGGAAGCGGATATCTAAACGAGCCGCCGCCTCCTCCGGAGTTGCCGCCACCACCGCCACCGCCGGAATTGCCGCTGTTTTGCTCATTATGGATCGCGTTGAGATAGTCCTTCTCTTTTTGCGCAATTTGCGCGGAGAGATCGCTTTCCATCTCGTCGTATTTTTCCGCTTCTTCGAGCAGGAGCTCTTTGTTCTCAATCAGTTCGATCAAAACCGCATCCGCTTCGGCGCGTTGCTGCGCAAGCAGTGCCTCGGCTTCCGTCTGGGCAATTTTTTTCTCTTCGAGCAAAACCTTCTCGGCTGCAAGCTCTTCTTTGGCAGTAAGCATTTCTTCTGCTACAGCGCGGAGATTATCAATCATCAGGCGGTCGCTGCGGGCAATCTCTTCTACCATCGCAGAGCTGTTGAGCATATCGGAGAAGCTGCTCGACTGGAAAATGACCGACCAATAGGAGGTCGTGCCCTGCTCCTGCATGGCGCGAAGGCGCAGCTTGTAAGAGGCAATCAGCTCGTCTTGGCGAACTTTGAGCTCGTCCAATTCCGCCTGCTTTTCTGCAATCAGTAGATTGTACTGGCGGATTTGCTCGTTGATATTCTCCACTTCCAGTCGCGTCAGCTCTATATTGCGGTCAATCTGCGATTTTTTATCGACCAGGGAAAGGGTTTCTTCCTTGTTCGCGGCAATTTCTTCATCGAGGCGCTCTTGCTCTTCGGCAATTTCCTCGGCGCGTTCCTGCAAAGCGCTGATTTCCTGCTTGATAGAAGAGGAATTCGCGCCGAACGCTTGGATCACCAGCGGGATTACCAGCGCCAAAACGAGAAGCGCTGCTACGACCGCGACAATAATCCGCCTGTACTTGTACATAGTATAACCCTCCTATATGTCAAACTTTCAGGAATTTTCGGATAGACATCAGACTTCCCAAAACGCCGATGAACAGCCCGATGCCGCCGCAGAGCATGGCAACGGGGATGAGCATTTGCGTAAACGGAATCAGGGACATGAAATCCAAAGAGGCGGCGATTGCGTTGCGAATCAAATCGTAGACGCCCCAGAGCACGAAGAAGCTCAGTATCGACCCAAACAGCCCCAGAAGGAGCCCTTCTACCACAAAGGGCAAGCGTATAAACTGCTTGGTTGCGCCGACCATGCGCATAATGGCGATTTCTTCGCGGCGGTCGAGCATGGCAAGTTTGATCGTATTGAAGATAATCACCAGCGAAACCAGCAGAAGAACGGGCGCAACAACGGCAGCTGCCGTTCCCGCGAAGGTTTGAAGGGTTAAGAGCCTGTTTACCACGCCGGTTTGCGCGTTTACTTTTGCTACGCCCTGCATGCCGCGAAGGGCGGCAATGGTCTCGTCCATTTTGCTGTTGTCAATAAGGGTGATTTCAAATTGGTCGCGCAGGGTTGCAGCTTCCACGCCTTCGTAGACTTCGTCGTCTTCATTTTGCGCAAGGAATTTTGCAAAAGCCTCCTCGCGCGATACGAAGACTGCGTCCGCGACATTGTCCATCAGATTGATTTGCGAGCCGACGCTTTTTGCCTCCGCCTGCGAGTAGTTTTCATCAACAAAAACCAGCACGCGGCTTTCCGCCTGCAAATCGTCTAAGAGCAGCCCCAAATTGTAGGCAATCATGCCGAAACAGCCGAAAATCACCAAACAAACGGCTGTGATACAAATCGCTGCAAAGGAGGTAAAGCCATGCCTGAACAAACTGCGCACACCTTCGTGCACCAGATAACCGAAATTATTCTGCTTCATAATTGTAGTACCCGTCCATTCCGTCGCTGATAACCTTGCCGCCTTCAATGGCAATGACGCGCTTGGTGAATCGATCGACCAGACCTTTTTCGTGTGTTACGACCATAACCGTTGTGCCCAAAGCGTTAATCTGCTCCAAAAGAAGCATGATTTCAAAGGAACGCGCCGGGTCGAGGTTTCCCGTCGGCTCGTCTGCAATAATCATTGTGGGGTTATTGATGAGGGCGCGGGCAATGGCAACGCGCTGCTGCTCGCCGCCGGAAAGCTCGTGCGGGAGGCGGCGCGCCTTGGTTTCCAAGCCCACCAAATCCAGCACGTAGGGCACGCGCTTTTTGATTTCCGCGTTCGATGCGCCGATCACGCGCATGGCAAAAGAGACATTTTCATAGACCGTCTTGTTTGCAATCAGGCGAAAATCCTGAAAAATAACGCCCAAAGTGCGCCGCAAATACGGCACGGAGGAACGGCGGATGGATTCGAGCCGATAGCCATTGACCAAAACAGAGCCGCCGTCGGGCTTAATCTCGCCGGTTAACAGCTTGATAATCGTCGATTTGCCCGAACCGGACTGCCCGACCAGAAAGACAAACTCGCCGTCGTCGATGTGGATATCCACTCCGTTGAGCGCGCGCGTTCCCGTCTCATAGGTTTTCACAGCGTTGATTAAATCTATCATACTTTTCTCCTCAGAGCATTCTGTTCTCGCGCGACGCCAGATACTTCTTGACCATCAGCGCGACCTTAAAGATAATCGCATCGTCGAACTCGCGCAGGTCAAGCCCCGTCAGCTTTTTGATTTTTTCTAAACGGTAGACGAGCGTATTGCGGTGCACAAAGAGCTTCCGCGAGGTTTCCGACACGTTTAAGTTGTTTTCAAAGAACTTATTGATGGTGAATAAGGTTTCTTGGTCGAGTGAGTCAATCGAATTTTTCTTAAAGACTTCAGACAGGAAAATTTCACACAGCGTGGTCGGAAGCTGGTAAATCAGCCGCCCGATGCCGAGGTTTTCATAGT
>JAISIK010000052.1 GCA_031262065.1 Oscillospiraceae bacterium
CGTAAGCCTGAGAAACCAAGAAGGTTCTCAGGCTTACGACGTTACTATAATACGGGTTTACTTAGTGAAGACCCAGGGGAGCGTGGAGTCGTTGACCATCTCCATTGCTTCAGAAGGAATGCCGTCGCCTTCAACAGAGACGAAGGTCAGCTTGCCGTCTTTCAAAGTGAATTTGACGTAATCGCTTTCGCTGAGCTCGTCTTTCGTGTCCGCAAAGAGGAGCTTATCGCCATCTACTTTATAGACGCCTTCTGCGGCTTCCATAACATCGAATGAGGAAGAAAGATCCATTCCACCGTATGCAGAAGCCACGTACTCCTCGGTGGTCATGTTGTACGCCAACTGAACCTGCGCATCAAAGTCTTCGCGCGTCATGCCCATTGCCTCTGCCTCCGCATAGACAAGCTCTAATAATACATCGGAGATTTCGCTCATATAGGCGCTCAAGTCTGCGGAAAGGGTGTCTCTATCGGCGTCGATTGTGAAAGTTCCGTCATCGCGCAGAGTCATGACGAGCGTTATGGCAATCTTTGCATCAGCGGGTGTTTCTGCGCCGATGGTTTCACTCATATACGCATTCATCATTTCGGATAAGTCGATGGTGGTTTTCCATTTGCCGGCGATGTTGTTATCTGCGCCGCATGCGCAGAAGGTCAGGAGCATTGCCAGTACCAGCAGTACGGCAGAGATTTTTTTTACCATTTTCATTTTCCCCCTAATATTTTAAGTTTTATGCGCGTATTCCTGCAAAGGTTTCGCTGTAGTTTCGAGCAGGAGCGTTGAGAATACTATACAAGAGATTGTGCGCAGTGTCAAGTAAAATTAGGACATTCACCAAAGTTCTCGCGCAAGCGGTGTACCGTCGAGCACGGCGCTGAGCAGCTCGTCGTTATGGTAGCGCAGTTCCAGACGGAAGAAGTCGGCACGTTCCTGCATCAGCCGCAGAAAGATGCGGTCGCCCTGCCACTGCGGCAGACGGGCATAGTCTTCCTTGGCAATCCACGCAAGCGCACCCTCGCTGCAAGTTTCGGCAAGCGTCCCCGCAAATTGGTCTGCATGAAAGAGGTGCATCGCCTCCGCCTCGCAGTCGTTGTAGAGAAAGGTGATTACGGCGCAGTAGCGGTAGCTTGTGAGGGTCAGCCCGGTTTCTTCTTTTGCCTCGCGAAGGACGCAGTCTTCGGGCGTTTCACCCGCTTCGAGCTTGCCGCCGATGCCAATCCACTTCCCCTGGTTGACGTCGTTCTTCTTTTTGATGCGGTGCAAAAGAAGATAGCACCCCGCTTGCTCGATATAACATAGGGTTGTGTGCTTCATTCCGAGTCCCTCAGGAAGCGGAGTTCCTCATAGCCGGTCTGCTCGTCGAAGCCTGCGCCAAAGCGCCAAGCATCCAACACGCCGATAACCAGCTCGCAGGTGGTATTGACAATACAGCCCTCGAGCAAGTGCCCGCCGTAGGTTTGCAGGCTTTCGTCGGAAAGGGCGATGTGCACATGGCAGCGCGCGGCGCTGACCGTGCCGTTCAGGCTGACGATTTCGCAGTGCGCGGGAATTTCCCGCACGTTTACGCCGCTTGCATCGCGTACGCGGGCGCGCAGCACACAGCCCACGCCCGAGAGGATGACTCCCGCTTGGATATTGTGCGATTTTGCAAGGGATTCTATGCACAAAAGCAGATCGTCCCCGCGTTGCAGCCGCTTACAGATGGTTTTCATAAAAGCCTCCGAAAAAGGGGTTGCCGCAGCAACCCCGAGTTTCTATGGTTTGTTGATGATGACGCGGATGGCGTTGTGCAGATTCTCTGCAACGCAGCGCTCGCGCCCCTCTTCCTTTTCGCCGTCGAGCGTCCACGGCATGTCGGCAGGCGCTTCGATTTCTATACGGCTCGAAGAAACCAGCGTGAGCATGGGGCTGTGGTAATCCTGCGTGGTCAGTGCCAAGACGCAGTCGCTCATTTCTAAGGGGCTGCGCGGTTTTCTAAGCAGCATCAGCTCAAAAAGCCCGTCGCGCATATCCACGAGTTCGGGAGAAAGTGTCAAAACGCCTGCAACCGAGGTGGAATTGCTGACCGCGCCGAAAATGTAATCGTCCGTCAAAACCGTACCGTCTGCAAGGGTGAAGCGCAGACGCTGGGAACGAATGGCGGGGATTTCACGGATACTGCTGAGAATATACGCCAGATGCCCCAAGGAATTCTTCGCACTCTGCGCGGTGGCGTAGGAGGCGCGTGTGAATGCGCCGAAGGACGCCACATAGGAGAAGTAGCGGTCGTTGAAGCGACCGATATCTAAATTCTGCGGCGAACCCTCGACGATGTCGCGCGCCGCTTTCAAAATGTCCTTGGGAATCCCCAAGCTGTTTGCAAAATCGTTTGTGCTGCCTGCGGGGATATAGCCCAAGGGCAGGTCAAGCTCCGCCTGCATCACGCCGGAGATAACCTCGTTAAAGGTCCCGTCCCCGCCGATGCAGACAATCAAATCAAATTCCCGCCCTCGCTGCGCGACAATATTCGTCGCATCGGCGCGGCAGGCGGTCATATGCGCGGTGACGTTGTAGTCGGCGCGGTTGAATATGGCGATAATCTCCGCAAGACAACGGTTTGCCCGCTTTTTCCCGGAGCAGGGATTCATTACAAGCAGCAGTTGTTTCATCGTCTTCCTCTGATAAAAGTGGGATTGACGAATAGGATCAGAACCAGAACAACGGCGATGAGCGCACCGAGCGCGATCAGCAACCAAATTTCTTTCTGATTTGGCTTACGGAGTTTGAAGGGGAGCACAAAGAGAAGCCCGGTGAGAAGCATTACCGCGCAGGAAATCACGCGAAGCAGCGGGCGATCATCGTGAAAGGGGATAACTATGCAGGTGAGAATCGGGAATATTAAAGAGGCGGAGGTTACGGGAAGCCCCGAGTAGGATTGCAGAGCTGCATCTGCTTCCGCTTGCTGGCGCAGTTCTTCCGTGACATTGAAATAGGCAAGGCGGATGAGCGCCGCGAGCACATAAAACGCTGCAACCAGCGCGCCGTACCACGCGAAGCGGCAAATGGAGATTACAAGGCACGCGGGCAAAACGCCGAAAGCGATCAAGTCGCTCAGCGAGTCGATTTGGATGCCGAAGCGCTTTTCATCCTCCGTGCGATTCTTTTTTGCGCGCGCAACACGCCCGTCGAAGGCGTCGCACAGCCCGCAGAACAGCAGGCAAAATACCGCCCAATACGGATGACCGCTGAAGCAAAGCGCAATGCCGGTCACTGCGGAAAATACGCTTGTGTAGGTCAATACGACCGTGTAATCATAAAATCCAATCAAAATACGATGACCCCTCTTAAAGCGCACAAGCCCAAAACCGCGCAGGATTTTGGTTTGGCTGTGCAAAGTTCTTGTGAAACGGTGTTTTCTGGATAGTTTATTATCTCCTATTTCGACGATTTCGTCAAGGGTTTGTTTTCCAATGGCAAGAGTGGAAAAAACACAGGGGCGACCTGTACGCCTGCTCGTTGCTGCGTACCGTCGCCTCTGTAATTATCGCCGCTCGGTTAACAGACCGCGTTTGTCGCGGATTACGCCGCGCGGGCAGACCATGGCGCATGCGCCGCAGGAAAGGCACTTATCCGAGAAGATAAATGCGCGGTTTTCCGATACGCGGATTGCGCCCGCCGGGCACGCCTTTTCGCAAAGTCCGCAGCCGATGCAGCTGACGTCGCAGTCGTCTTTTACGCGGACGCCCTTATTTGAGCAGAGCACCACGACAGGATTGTCCTCCAAGCGCAGATGAACCACGCGCTGCGGACATGCGTGATAGCAGGCGGCGCAGCCGATGCACTTCGTTTCATCGACTTCCGCAACGCCATAGGCGTTGAGACTGATGGCATTGAAGCGGCAAGCGTCCATGCAAAACCCGCAGCCGGTACAGCCGTATTTACACAGATCGTAGCCCTCGGGGCTTTGCTTCGCGCGGCAGCCGCCGTTGCAGTGCACACAGGCGACCTTTGCCGGGAATTTCTTCTTCACGATCATCGGATTCTTCCTTTCTGCGATACTATTTGCGCACGTACGGCGTGTTCTGCAGCGGCAGGGTGAGGCGCAGCTCGCCATCGAGGCGGTAATACGCGTCTGAAATCGCGGGCGCGGTGGGAATGGAGGTAATTTCGCCGATGCCGATTGCGCCGCAGGCGATATTCAGCCCCGGCTTATCGACCACGATTGCCTCAATTTCCGGCACTTGGTGTGCGCGGAAGAGACCCAGCGTGCCAAATTTCGAGGTGGGCTTGCAGTTTTCGTCGAGCGCGTATTCTTCCGTGAGCGCAAAGCCCATCGACATCACCACGCCGCCTTCAATCTGCCCCTCGCAGGAGAGGGGATTGACCGCCTTGCCGACATCGTGCGCTGCCACCATCTTCTTAATGTAGCCGGTTTTCTCATCGAGAATGCACAGCTGCGTGGCGTAGCCGTAGGCGACATGCGAGACGGGATTCGGCACATCCGCGCCGAGTTTGTCGGTTTTTGCAAGGTATTCGCCGTAGAATTCCTGCCCGATGAGGTCTGCAAGGGTTTTTCCCTCCAGCGCGAGGCTCAGCTTTTCGCAGGCGCGGCGGCATGCCTCGCCGGTGATCATGGTCTGCCGCGAGCCGGAGGTGACGCCGGAGTCCGGCGCAAGGGCGGTGTTCGAGCGCTCGTAAACAATATCCTCGTGGGAAAGCGGCGTGTTCGTGCAAACCATCTGCACCAGCACAGTGCCCAGCCCTTGCCCGATGCACGATGCGCCGGAGTAAATGTGCAGCTTCCCGTCGTCTTGCACCAGCAGCTTGCAGCGCCCCCAGTCCGGGATGCCCACGCCGACGCCCGCGTTTTTCATGGCGCAGGCAATGCCCTTAATCTTTGCGCTGTCGTATTGTTCTTTCACTGCCAGCAAGGTTTCCACAAGCCCCGTAGAATCATCGACAATCTGCCCGTTCGGCAAAATGCCGCCGGGACGAATGGCATTGCGCATGCGGATTTCCCAAGGCGTAATGCCGACCAAATCCGCCATTTGGTTCAAAAGCGTTTCCACGCCGAAGCAAGTCTGCGTAACGCCGAAGCCGCGGAAAGCGCCCGCGGGGGGATTGTTTGTATAGTAGGCGCGCCCTTCGATTTCAAAGTTCTCGTAGGCGTACGGACCTGCCGCATGCGTGCAGGCGCGCTCCAAAACAGGACCGCCGAGGGACGCATACGCCCCCGTGTCGGACACCACGGACGCTTTCACGCCCTGAATGATGCCGTTTTCGTCCACGCCCATGGTAAATTCCATATCAAAGGGATGCCGCTTCGGATGAATCAGCAGCGATTCCTCGCGGGTCAGCTTTACCTTCACCGGGCGCTTCAGGGTATAGGCAAGCAGCGCAGCTTGTGGTTGGACGGTCATGTCCTCCTTGCCGCCGAAGCCGCCGCCGACAAGGGCGTTTTGGATTTTCACTTTCTCGTTCGGCAGACCCAGCGCCATGGCGCACTCGTGGGAGGTGGTGTAGGCGCACTGGTCGGTGGAGTACATGCGCACACCGTCGCCGTCGGGGAGGGCGAGGGCACATTCCGGCTCTAAAAAGGCATGCTCGGTGAAGGGGGTGTAGAAGCGCTGCGTAAGCACATGCTTGGAGTGTTGAATGGCATCGTCCGCATTGCCGCGCGAGACGTGCTTATAGGCAAGCAAATTGCCGCCCTCGTGCACCAAGGGCGCGTCCGGCGCCATTGCTTCCGCGGGGTTATGTACGGCGGGAAGCACTTCGTATTCGACCCGAATGAGCTTCTTCGCCTTTTCCACAATTTCAAGCGATTCCCCGGCGACCAGCGCAATCGCATCGCCTAAGTAGCGCGTAATCCCGCCCTGCGGGATCATCACCGGCCAGTCGTGAACCAGATGCCCGATGACGTTTTCACCGGGAATATCCTCCGCAGTCAGGACGCACAGCACACCCGGCAGCGCGCGCGCCTGCGCAGCGTCGATGGATACAATCCGCGCGCGCGGGTATTTGCTGCGTAGGGCAGAGCCGTAGCACATGCCCTCCACATACAAATCGTCGGGGAATTGCCCATAGCCGAGCACTTTTTCGGCGACGTCGATGCGATGCACGCGCGAGCCGAGCCGATAATCCTGCGCAGCGGGCGCGGGCAGCGAACCCTCGCGGAAAATCTTTCCCGCCAAGGTGATGGCGTCGATAATTTTTACATAACCGGTGCAGCGGCAGTAGTTGTTGCGGATGGCAAAGCGAATCTGCTCCTGCGTGGGGTTCGGCGTGACGTCGAGCAGGCTCTTCGCACAAAGAACCATGCCGGGGATGCAGAAGCCGCATTGCACCGCGCCCGCTTCACCGAAGGCGAAGGCATACACAGCCTTTTCAAAATCAGAAAGTCCTTCCACGGTTAAAACGTGTTTCCCGTCTAAACGGGTGACTTCGGCGATGCACGCCCTGCAGGGCTGCCCGTCAATGAGAACCGTGCATGTGCCGCAAGCGCCTTCGCTGCAGCCGTCCTTTGCAGAAGTAATATGCAGTTCGTCACGCAGGTAGCGCAGCAGATTCTGCTGCTTTGTGACGGTAACTTCCTGACCGTTTATATAAAATATCGCCATAGAGTGCAGCCCCTTTTCCGATGAATTGTGCACAAGCTACAAAAGCAGGGAATAATTGAACACAAGTTTTGGATTATAAATGCATTATACAATAAAAAAGCCCGTTGCGCAAGAACGGCGCGTTATCTTTTTCGGCAAAAAGCCGCGAGCGCCGTGATAACGATGCAAAAATAGCGATATACGAATTCGTAACAAGTCATCAGCCGCCATCGCCGAAAAAAATTCGGCGATGGCGAACTAAACCGTAGCGAGACGTTAAGAAGCAGTGCAAAGAACGGTTTCGGCGATAGGGCAAAAGACTGACAGAGATTGGATTGTGAAATGTTTCAATTGAGGATTCGTATTATACGCGGCGGGGTGCAGGCTGGCGTGTATTTCTGTTCTCTGAATCTGTGTCCAGAAAAGCAATCGGAGCAACTGCCTTTTTTATGGCAGTTGCTCCGATTGGCATATGCTTGTGTGGAGAGATGGAAGCGACAGACCTTGGCGGATGCGACCCTGCAAATTGTTTTGTTTCTATCCACGCATCCCACGAGGGGTTATGCCACTGAATAATGGTACAGATATCGCCCTAAAAGGACAGATAGGTGCTATCAAGTGTTTTGAGACCCAAACAGATTTCGCGGAGTTTTGCCAGCGCAACAAATCCATTCTTTTCCGCAGCAGTTAGCGTGTGGTCGTACGTTTTGTCCGCTGTGTCGCTTTCAAAACGGATCACAATTTCCTCGGCATCTTCAAAACGCTGGATATCCTCAGGGCGGTGCGGGAGAGTGTAATCTGTGTATTCTTCGATGCCGCTCCCGGAAATTACGTCCCTGGTTATATCTCCATAGTCAAAGGAGCGATTGTCAATATCGTCCGCAGAATACTTAATTTTCACGCGCTCGAAAAATACCCAATCGGATGCCCGGAAGCCAATATCGTTCTCAAATGAAAAATACCCATCCTCGGAGATTAAGCGCGTTACCAGCGATACATCTCTTCCGATTTTCTCCGCGCCTTTGTATTTGAGCGTATAGATTCCTTCAAAGCTATCGTATTCGATTATACAATTCTCGACAAGAGGGATTGCTGTATCCAATACGACTAGAATCGAGTATGCACTGTCATACTCTTTTGGGTTCGTTTCGGCGATATAGGTTTCAACATAACCCTTGAGCCCCTTAAAATCGAAGGTATTTACATACTGTTCACACGCTTCAATGCGCTCTTCGTCGGAGAAAAAGTCGACCGGGTTGATCTGTGCAACGGAGCACGGGAGGTTCTTTGCTTTTATCTGTGCTGTCGGGCTAATTGAAAACAAAATATCTCGCGAACTCCCGTCTTTTGTGGTAAAAGTAAACGACTCATTTTCTGACGCGTCGACAAGAAACGCAACATCCACGTGCACTTTTGACGCCTTCTGCTGAACCGAATCATCTGAGTCGTCTGAAACCGAAGTTGCTACGGCAAAAACAGTCCCATCCTTTTCGGAAAAACAGAACACAACCACATCGTTGTCACTGTTTAGGAAGTATGTTGCGTTGTAGTTATCTAACTCGCAGGTAATTGGTTCTCCCCACTCGTCGATTTCGCCGAGTTTTGCTATAAACGCATCCATAGAAAATGTCCAAGGTTGCGGCAGTGGTTCTGTCGGTTCGGTAGTTGGCACTTCCGGCTTTGTGCTACTCGGTTCGGAACTTGTGGGCTGTACATAAGTTGTGGGTGTAGAATTCGGTGTAGATTTGGCGACGCAACCCACTAAAAGAAAAATGGTAATTATGCAAAGTAAAAGTGCAACCACTCGGTGCATTAGAAATCCCCTCCATTTATATTTATATTTTCATCAGTTATTTCAACGGCGACATAAATCCCATTGCTTTGCGCATGGAATCCTCGATAAAGCCGAAATGGTCGGCAAGCTCCCAAATCTGCAAAACGCCTCTGTCCATTAAGGCAATCAGTTCATCTTTGTTTATGTGTCGAAGGTTTGCTGCGCGGTCTGCGCGAATCTCACACTTGCGGCGATTTTCTCCGATGGAACGGATATTTTACAAAACTTAATGTATTAACGTGCCCCAATTTGTGCGCGGTTGTGGTCGGATTCATTGCAGTTGTCTGTAGGCGGTTGATGCCAATTGCGATATGCCGCGTCATGATTGACATAGCGCGTCAATGCTTTTGTTTAATAAATTGCACAAAGCGCAGAACGTCCCGTTTTTGCTCGTTGGATAAGTCTTTCATCTCTCTGTACAAAGCGGAATCTACGCCCTCAAGCTGCTTGCCAAGCTCGCTTCCGCTTTCGGTAGCGGGCGATTTTTGTTCCTCAGTGCCCAGAAGAAATCCGACTGAAACGTCAAAATATGCAGCGATTGCTAGAAGTGTTTTTGCGGAAAGTCCTTGCTTTCTCCCGGTGTTTAAATCAGAAAGAACGCTTCCGCGTTTACCTATGTCTTTACATAGTCGGTATATTGATATATTTCTCTCTTGACATAATGCCTCAAGTCTTTTGTACAATTTGCTCATAATCACCCCCGGAATTTGTGTAGTACAGAGAACCGCAAAATGCAAAAAATCGCTTAACAGGTATACGTTATCACAGTATACGTATAACACACGGTGCGCAGATGCAATGTACAATGGTG
>JAISIK010000066.1 GCA_031262065.1 Oscillospiraceae bacterium
CAGTCGCGGGCTTATAACGCCCGCCGTCAACGCGCCACTTATGGTTTTTTGGAACGCCGACCCTGCCAATCTTTCTCTTCTCGACAACTTAGCGCCTGTTGGAGGCGAATCCGAAAAATCGTTCGCAGACAGTGATTTGCAGGTTTACGCCCGGCGCAAAGAAGCCAATCTATTGGACCGCTTCCTCTCCGCAGTCTTGCGCAGTGAGGGGCAAAAAGAAAGCGGCATATGGCGGTTTTTAGATAAAACGCCTCGTTTGCTCATAGACCCGGCTTTGCATATTACCGAATACGAAGTAACTTTTGAAACGCTCAACGAAATTTTTGCCGAATATGCCGGCGTTTATGAAATCGCCGTCTACTATCCGACGGGCACATTCAGCGGCGACGACACCGTTTGCACCATACTGCTTGTGCGCAGCGCGGGCGGTGAGATGCCGACAGACGCCGAATAATTTCCCCCTCTTTTTCTCAAACTACTTCTCCGACAACTTCGTTGTCGGAGAAATCAGGTGTGTTTTTTGAAAAAGAGGGTTTTTATTTTTATCATGCTTCTGCTGCTTCTTGCAAGCAGTACGGCAGCGCAAAGCGACTGTATTAAATGGGTCGATTTCAAAGTCGGCTACCCCGCGCTGCGGCAGGCGCTCGATATTGATATTGCCTCGCAGGGCGAGGAGATGCCGCTGGACTGGGTGGACATTCTCGCTCTTGCGGCAACCCGCGCAGGCGGCGATAAGGTTACCGTGCGCGCGGTGAATGCAGCTGCGAAGGAACTGCGCGGCGATAAATCGCCCGCCGAATTTTTGGGCACAAATTATAAGCTCTTTGCCTATTATCAAGAGGCGTACGGCGCGGTGCTGGGCGGACTTGTCGGTCATTACGCGATAGAAAAAACTGACGAAGAAAGCGGCTTAACCGTATTGGTTCCGGCATATGGGCTGAAAGCCTTCTCCCCGATTGCAGCGGGCTATTATTATACCCATTACGACGATTTCGGCAACAGCCGCAACTACGGCTTCTCTCGGCGGCACTTGGGCAACGACCTTCTCGGTTCGCTCGGAACGCCGATTATCGCCGTGGAATCCGGCACGGTGGAAGCCATGGGCTGGAATCAATACGGCGGCTGGCGAATCGGCATCCGCTCGAACGATTCCAAGCGCTACTATTATTATGCCCATTTGCGCAAGGACAGCCCTTACGCGGAAGGTCTAAAAGAGGGCGATACCGTCTGCGCGGGCGACGTCATCGGCTTTATGGGCAGAACCGGCTACTCGACCCGCGAAAATGTCAACAATATCAAAACCGTGCATCTGCACTTCGGCTTGCAACTCGTTTTTGACGAAAGCCAAAAGGAATGCAACAACGAGATTTGGATTGACGTCTATGATATTGTGCGTCTGCTCGCCACGCATCGCAGCTCCGTGCAGTTCAACAGAGAAACGCAGCAGTGGGAGCGCATGTACCCCTACAAAGACTTGGACGAATAGCAAAACCGCGCACGGCTTCGCGTGCGCGGTTAAATCAGTTGTTGCTCGTTGATAATCAGCTTAAACTGCATGCCCAGCGTGGCTGCTGCCTTGCGGCAGAGTATCATACGTTCCATGAAGATTTCAAAATAGTCCATCACCGAGCCGAAATGCGTATCGACCGTTAACTTGAGCTTCACGAGCGTTTTATCCTCGTTGATTTTCATGAGGGATTTTTTCACCGAATAGTTCACGCGGTCGTGAATATCAAAGCTCACGGTGTCTTCATTGCGCACGCGGCTGCGGCGCACATCCGCCTTGTCAGCCAGAATCAGCGCGGCGGACACCGCATTGACGGGCACGCCCGTGCCCTCATCGTGGTTGCCGATGGCTGTGACAATCGTTGCTACGTCGTCCGCCGTGAAGCCTTTTTCGGTGAGAATTTGAAACGCCATGATTGCGCCGCTCTGCGAATGCTCCACGCGGTTGACCAGATTGCCGATGTCATGCAGATAGCCTGCGATTTGCGCCAAATCCACGGTGTGCGCGTCGTGCCCGAGCGTGGCGAGAATATAGCCCGCGGTTTCCGCTACGTGCGTTACATGCGCAAAGCTGTGCTCCGTATATCCCAAAGCGAGCAGAGATTCATCCGCCTTGCGGATATATGCCCGAATGGTTTCGTCTTTTATAATTTCCTGATAAGTCATACCCGTACCTCCTGTACTATATATAGTATAGCAGGTCAAAGCAGCAGAAGCAAGCCTACGCTTTGTCAAAACTTGACAGCTTCTGCCGCCTATGCTAAAATGAACGAAAATCAACAGGAGGAAGTACCATGAAGAACTGCCCGAATTGCGCGCAAGAAAACGACGAGCAAGCGCTGTTTTGCAAAGCATGCGGATACGCTTTCCCAAGCCATGAGGAAGCAGCCGCTGTAGAACCGCAAGCGTCTGCGGGCGAGGATGTACCCGCGCCCGAAGTGCCGCCCGCATTTGAACCGCCCATGGTCTCCCCTGCCTCGGTGTATTACGATGAAGAACCCGCTGCCCCGCGCAAAGGTATGACCAAGAAGAAACTTTGGGTGATCATCGCTTCTTGCGTGCTCGGTCTTGCCGTCATCGGCGGGCTATTGTTCTACTTCCTCGTATGGAATTCGCCGAAGGCGAAAGTCATGCGCGCATTTTCCAAAACGAATAACGCCTTTTATGCGAACTTTGAAAACGCCGAAACCCTGAACGCCATGGGCGATGCCTTTGCAAAGATGGAAGATCAGTATCAGTTGCAGTTCAATATGGACGTTTACTCCTACTATGACGAGGTGGATGCGAGTTTTTCCCTGTCGCAAAACTATGACAGGAAGGCAAAATTGCTTAACGGCACATTCGCCATTTCCGGCGCGGTTGAAGAGCAATACCTGGACCTTGCGCTTAACTACAGCGCAGACGAGGAGCAGTTGCTGCTGCAGCTGCCCGGCGCTTTGCAGGATATTTATTCCGTGCCGACCATAGACTTCGGCAAGGAGCTTGTGAATGCCGCGTTTTTTGACCCAACTTTTCCCGAGGCTTCCATTTTTGAAGAGATTTCTATCGACTTCTTCCGCTCCGTGAAATCTTGGGAGGACTTCAAGAAAGCATACGGCGATGAAGTGGATGCTTTTATGGATTCCATTGAAATTGTAGAGAGTGGTACGCGCAACCTCTATGGGTACAGCGACTTCAGTTGCACGGACTATCGGATTCATTTCAGCAGCCAAAAACTTGCTGAAGTACTGGAAAAATTCTATGAGTTCCAGTTTGACACGAGCCTTCCGAACTTGACAAACACGTTGATGCCGACACTATCTACGTTGAACGATTTCGAAGTCAGTATCGACAGCAACGGCTATGTTAGACGAATCGAAGTCTTCTATGACGCAGGTAATGACATGGAAAGCGCGTCCCTATCCCTGCTGGGCGAAGGGAATCCTTGGTCGAGAACCGCCCTCACTGTTACTTCTGACGGGGACGAAGAAACCCTATACGGCGGCATTTCCCCCAACGAGGACGGGTTTGAGATTACCCTGCTTGAAATAAGTGGCAACAGCGTGACCGTGGTCTGCGACGACGACCTGCAAGAATTCACTTTATACGCGGTTTCCGGTCTGCAGAGCGTACCGATTATGACCATGCAGTACGACTTAGGCAGCGACGGCTCGTGTAGTTTTAATCTCCCGCTGGAGGTTCTCGGTGAGGCAAGTGTGAATTTCGACTTCTCTATGAAGCCCCTTACGCAAACGCCGTCCATGCTCAGCGGCAACATCGTCCCCCTGTTTGCTCTGACGCAAGATGATTTTATGGAAATTGCCGAACAGATTGCAGCGTATTACAATTGAGCAAGTTATCGCAATATCGCAAGCCCGCCGACAGGAATTGTCGGCGGGCTTTTTTGAGTCTGTTCACACTAACGCTCATAGCGCATCTTTTGGCGTATTTTCCGCTGTACATCGTTGTCGAATCTTGCAGTGAACAAACCACAGCGGCGATTCTCCGCCTCGTACAGCGAAAAATCCACACAAAATCTGCACCATTCGGATAGTGTGAACAGACTCCATTTCCTTAATCAATATCTTTGAGAATCATTGCGGGCACTTCGTCCAAAATCTCCGGCGTGCGCAGGATTTTGCGGAAGTGCTTCCAAACGGTGGCGTAGTAGAAGCCGTCCACCGTGCGCTCGTCGGTATTGAGGACAAAGTCCACGTAGCGGCGGGTCACGGGGTTTCCGTGGCTGTCCAGCTCGACCTTGCGGTATTTGCGTCCAAAGGCGACGAATACGGGGATATTGCCGAAGTCGTAGAGGTGGTGCACTATCGGCTGGATGCCCAGCGAACCCATGGATGTGAAAATCACGGAGGCGTGGAACGGGCTTACCTCCAGCAGGAACTTCGGCAGCTTGCCGAAATAATCCATAAGTTTCAGCACCCAGACAACGAATTTCAGAATCAGCCCCGGTATATTTGCAAAAGCATCCACCACGCTGTCGAAGGAACTGTCGAGCGGCGTGCTCTTGACTTCCTCGTAGACCTTGTTGAACTTCTCGTAAATATCAACTGCTGTGTCGGTTTGCGTCAGGTGCAGCTTAATCATCGTGTCGGGCGCGTCGGTGCTCATGTTCTTCTTAATTGCCATGGTGAATTGAATATCCTCATCGCGCTGGTAGACCCGCTGCCCGGACAAGAAGCGGTTAAGCCCCGGGTACTGGCAGACGGTGCGCACATAGGCTGCAAGAAGCACATGGGTAATGCCGAAGTTTTTCAGCCCCTCTTCGCGCTTTTGGTGGATGTAGCGCTCAATCTGCGAGATTTCCATGGTGTCTTGGATGGAGTTTGACGCGCCGTTGCGGTTGGGCATAAAGTAGTGCGCCACAGCCTCCATGCCGTCAATCGTGCGCAGTCGGCGCCCGTCGGGGCGGTCGCCCCAAACCTTGTGATACTTCCCGTCGCGGAATTCCCGCATGGCAAGTGTTGCTGTGACAATCGCGCCGAGCATGAGAATATTGGCAATTTTGTCCAGCTTGTACCACATCTGATTGATGGCAGAGAATTCATTGGCAAAGTCATAGATGAGGACGGCGAAGGGCAGAAGCAGAAGCCCTGTCAGAACATAAGGTTTCTTGAATTTGCCGCAGACAAACCAGCGATAGAGCATATATAGCGCGAAATACAGCACCCAGCACACAACGACATAGCGCATGTACCCGAAAAGTGCGTAGCGCGGATTTTGGGCATACTTCACATGCAGGTCATAGGCGACCTGCGCAAAATACACACAACCCCAAAACACCGCCGTGCTGGTGCGGAAGAAATTCTTCTCCCCGCAAAGAATCAGCTGCCCCGCAAACAGCAGCGACACCGCCATCGGCAGAACCTTTTGAAACCAAATGTTCGCCGTGCTGATACTCGCTGCCTCGCCCATGCAAAGCGCGAGGATGTGCAGCGCCACGCAGCCGAGCGACATGGCTACCGCGAGCCACGTAAGTACGTTCTTGCGGCTGACATAGTATCTGACTTGCTTTTTCATAAAATCCCCCTCTTTTCTATATGTTTCAATCTAAGTGCAGTTCGTGCATCACATGTGCGATATACTGCACATCTTCCGCTTTCACGCTGTTGTAGGTTTTGATATCGCGCATTCCTTCGCGCCGCCGCTTGGAAAACACACGGCACCAGCGCACAGGCCAGAAGAACGGCAACAAAAACGGCAACTTCCCAAGAAGTGGGTACTGGGTTTTCATAATCGACATCGGCGGGAAGGCAAAGCGCAGGTTCTTGCGCAGCTTATCCGCCCGACGGTTCTTGGATTTGCGGATACCGCTGGTTGCTGAAATGTGCGTATTGCCGTAAACACCCGCGCCGAAGATGAACTGCGTGAGCATTTCATCCTCCTGCGAAAGGTTCTGCTCTTCAAACCACGCGCTTGTGAGCAAACGCAAGCGTTTCTCAAAATCGAGCAGCCCGATTTCCCGCAGAATAGTGTCTGCTTTTTCGCGGCTGAACTCTGCGGGCAGATTCCGGTTATAAAGGTACATATCCACCAGCGGGCGCACACCGCAGCCATAGCGCGTGAAGTGCTTTGCCATATGGGCAATCATGAAGGCGTAGAAGTCCTCCTCCGTCAGAAGATGCTCCGCGCTTCCCTCCCGCGCGGGAACACAGCGCTCCCAAACAGAGCCGAAATATCCCGAGAAGTCCATGCCCTCGTCAAGAAGCGTACGGTGCATCTCGATTTCAACCACGGGGGGCATGGCGTAGTTAATCGTCACCCCCGCATCAACCAAGAAGCGGTAGCCCATATCCTGCATCAGCGCAAGGATTTTCTCATCGGGCGCGTCAAAAAGCAGGTCGATATCGCAGCTCGTTCGCAAATCGGGCGACGGATAGAGCCTGCGGATTCGGCTGCCCTTGAGCGCGACGAAGGGAATGCGCTCCGCTTCCAGCCGCTTCGTCAGCCTCTCAAGCTCATAGGACTGCTGCAAATACTGATACGTCAGCTTGTTCGCATATACCTGAAAGGTCTGCCCAGCCGGCGAATGCACGCCGAGCATTTGCATCCCGCGCCATACGAGCCCTGTGACCCCATTCTTTTTCGACAGCCGGTAGACTTGCGCCAAATCCGCATCGACAATCGCAGGTTTCGCATTGAAGAGCGCCGCATTTATATAGTTCAAAATCGCGTTATTTGCCTTCATGGTTGTTTCTCATTTCTCCGTTTTGCGCCAGACCATGCGGTCTACCACGCCTGTGTAGGACTGGATCAGCTTGACCACTCGCGTAGAAACATTGCGCGCGCTGTAGTCCGGCACGTCCGATCCGACGTCGTTATTATTGTTCATGGCGATTGCCGTTTCCACGGCTTGCAACACCTGCGTGGTGGTAATGCCCGCGAGGATGAAGTTGCCTTTGTCCATTGCCTCCGGGCGCTCGGTGCTTGTGCGGATACACACCGCGGGGAAGGGATTGCCGTTTGCTGCAAAGAACGCAGCCTCCTCAGGAAGCGTGCCGCTGTCGGATACGACCGCTGCTGCGTGCATTTGCAAATGGTTATACTCGTGGAAACCCAAGGGCTTATTGCGCCGCACAAGCGGGTGGAAGACAAAGCCGCTTTTTTCTATCATCTTCGCGCTGCGCGGGTGGCAGGAATACAAAATCGGCATCTCGTAACGCTCTGCAAGCGCGTTGACTGCCTGCATCAAGCTGAGGAAATTTTCTTGCGTATCGATGTTTTCTTCTCGATGCGCAGAAAGCAGGATATAGCGGTTTTCCTCCAGCCCGAGCTGCGCAAGCACGTTCGAGGCGCGAATGGCGTCAAGATTGTTCGACAAAACCTCCGCCATCGGCGAACCGACAACATAGGTGCGCTCCCGCGGTGTGCCCTCTGCGTTCAGGTAACGCCGCGCGTGTTCGCTGTAGCACAAATTGACGTCCGCGATGTGGTCTACAATGCGGCGGTTCGTCTCCTCCGGCAGGCATTCGTCAAAGCAGCGATTGCCTGCCTCCATATGGAAAATCGGGATATGCAGCCGCTTCGCAGCAATCGCCGAAAGGCAGGAGTTCGTGTCGCCGAGAATCAGCAGGGCGTCCGGCTTCAGCTCGCAAAGCAGCGCGTAGGATTTGGCAATGATATTGCCGATCGTCTCGCCGAGATGGGCGCCCACAGCGTCGAGATAGCGGTCTGGTGCGCGCAGCCCAAGGTCGTCGAAGAAGATTTGGTTCAGCTCGTAGTCGTAATTCTGCCCCGTGTGCACAAGAATTAGTTCAAAATACACATCGCACTTTTTTATCACCGCCGAAAGACGGATAATCTCCGGACGCGTGCCGACAATGGTCATGAGTTTCAGTTTTGCCATTTCACACCTCCAGATAGAATGTATCGGGCTTTTGCTCGTTGAAGCATTCGCTTGCCCACATAAAGGTTACCATATCGCTTTGCCCTGTATTGACGATGCTGTGCGTGTAGCCCGTGGGGATATCCACCACTTCGATTTTTTCTCCGCTAACAACATACTCCAAAATCTCTTCGCTGTCGATTCTGCGGAAGCGAATCACGCCCTGCCCGCTGACAACGACGAATTTCTCATTTTTTGTATTGTGCCAATGCTGCCCCTTTGTGATTCCGGGTTTGGAGATATTCACGCTGAATTGCCCGCGCTCAGCGGTGCGCAGAATCTCGGTGAAACTGCCGCGCGCGTCGCTGTGCGTACGCAGCGGATAGGAAAACTCCGCAGCCGGGAGATAGGACAAATAGGTTGCATAGAGCTTTCGCTCGAAGTCATCTCCGACCTTCGGCGCGGCTAGGGTCTGCCTGCTGTCTCGAAAAGCGCGAAGATATTCTGCGAGCGCACCCAAACTTACGCTATGCGTAATCGGCACGACACAGAAGCCGTCCTCACGGCATTCCTCGCCGCGCAGCGCGGCAATGAGCGCGGACACTACATCATCGATATACACCAAGGTCAAGCGGATTTCGGGGTCATTGACCGTAATGGGCAAGTTATTGGCAATATTGTGGCAAAAGGTTGCCACAACGGAATTGTAATTCGGTCTGCACCACTTGCCGAAGACATTCGGGAAGCGATAAATCAGCGCCTTCGCGCCGCAGCGTTTTTCATGCGCAAGCAGCGCTTGTTCCGCCTCGCGCTTGCTTTGCCCGTAGGGATTGTCCATCTGCGCCTGTATGGAGGAACTGAGCATCACGGGGCAGGCGTTGCCTGCTTTCGCAAGCGTATCGAGCAGCATCTGGGTGAAATCGCGATTGCCCTGCGCAAACTCGCGCTCGTCCTTCGGGCGATTCACGCCTGCCAGATGAAAGACAAAGTCGCACTGCGCACACCAATCATGAAGCAAAGAAGGCGGGGTATCCACATCGTATTCAAAAATCGTTAAATCCGGGTCAAGCCCGAAGGATTTGTCTTTCCCCTCGGCGATATTTCGAAGGGTTGCGCAGAGGTTCTTGCCGACAAAGCCCTGCGCGCCGGTTACAAGTATGTTCATCCCTGCGCACCCCACGAAGCGAGCTCCTGCTGCACATAGCGCTGCGTCAGAAGCAGCGCTTTCACCTCTTCCACGTTGAGAAGCCGCGTGTTGCCGGAGTTGAATTCCTCCAAGGTGCTGCGGGTGATATCGCCCAGCTTATAATACTTGTCATAGTTCAGTTCCCGCTTGTCGCAGGGCACGCGGTAGAAGTTGCCTACATCGACCGCGTTCGCGCACTCATCGTTCGTCAGCAGGGTTTCGTAGAGCTTCTCGCCGTGGCGAATGCCGATAATATTGATCTCGCTCTTACTGTCAAACAGTTCCTGCACCGCCTGCGCCAACACGGCGATAGAACAAGCGGGCGCTTTTTGCACAAGGATATCGCCGCTGTGCCCATTTTCAAAGGCGTAGAGCACCAAAGCCACCGCCTCGTCCAAGCTCATGATAAAGCGGGTCATTGCGGGGTCTGTGATGGTAATGGCTTTGCCTGCCTTTATCTGCTCAATCCATAGGGGGATGACCGAGCCGCGAGAGCACATAACATTGCCGTAGCGGGTGCAGCAAATTTTGGTCTTGTCCGTTGTGCGGGATTTCGCAACCGCGACTTTTTCCATCATTGCCTTTGATGTGCCCATCGCATTGACGGGATAGGCAGCCTTGTCCGTTGACAGGCAGATGACGCATTGTACCCCTGCTTCAATGGCGGCAGTAAGCACATTTTCCGTGCCTAAAACGTTGGTCTTTACCGCCTCAAGCGGGAAGAACTCGCAGGAGGGCACCTGCTTGAGCGCAGCCGCGTGGAAGATATAGTCCACGCCGTGCATTGCATCGCGCAGCGATGCAATATCGCGCACATCGCCGATAAAAAACTTCAGTTTATCGCAGGCAGGACTGCTTTGGTAGGCATGGCGCATATCATCCTGCTTCTTCTCATCGCGTGAGAAAATGCGGATTTCTCTTACGTCGGTTTCCAGCAGGTGCGCCAGCACGGTCTTACCGAATGAGCCTGTGCCGCCTGTAATGAGCAGTGTTTTCCCCGCAAGTTGGGACATAGCACCTCTCCCCTTTCTGTTTTCAAAGATGGTAGACGTTTTCTCCGTTATAAACGCAGCGCAAATCCAGCACAGCCTTTGCATCGAGCGAATTCATGTGCTTCTTCAGGTGCTTGTGATCGACCATAATGACAATCAAATCCGTTTTCTCCAAAAACGCTTCAAAATCGTGGTATTGGTTTTCCACAATATCGCGGGAAACCATCGGGTCGAACACCGCAAACGCCTCGCTGTGCCGCGCCAGCAGTTGCAGGGTCGGCGATTCGCGCACATCATCGACATTGGCTTTATAGGTCAGCCCATAGAGCCCCACGCGGGAGAAATCGGCAATGCCCTGCGCCTGCATCACTGCGCAAATGCGCCGGAAGACAAAGTCCGGCATGCTTTGATTGACCTGCATTGCCTGCGCAATGAGCGGGGTTTTCTCCTTGTAATCGCCCACTAAGAACCACGGGTCTACCGGGATGCAGTGCCCGCCGACGCCGGGACCCGGCGAGAGAATATTGACCCGCGGGTGCATATTGCAGATGCGGATAATCTCGTAAACGTCCATGCCTTCCTCGGAGCAAAGTTTGGCAAGCTCGTTTGCAAAGGCAATATTCACCGCGCGGAAGGTATTTTCAATTACCTTCGTCATTTCTGCCGTGCGGATATCCGTGAGCACGATTTCGCCCTTGCAGAAAGATGCGTAAAGGTCGCGCACGCGCTGCGCAATCTCCGCGCTGTCTGCGCCGATGGTGCGGGAATTGTGGATAAGCTCATAGAGCATATTGCCCGGGATAATGCGCTCCGGCGCATGCACCAGATGAATATCCTCGCCTGCAACCAGCCCCTGCGCCGCAAGAAGCGGGCGCACGTAGCGGTCGATTGTGCCGGGGGAAACGGTCGATTCGATGATGATTACTGCACCCTTTGGGCAGACCTGCAGCACCTGCTTGATTGCGGCAACGACATAGCTCGCATCGACCTTCTTATTCTCTTCTTCGTAGGGCGTTGCCACCGCGATGATATAGGTATCGGTTTCTTGATACGCCGTTGTGAAAGAAATGCCTGCATCCACCGCTTTGGCAAACAGTGCCTCCAGACCCGCTTCTTCAAAGGTGAGTTGCTTTGCGCGCAGCTGCGCAACCACTTGCTCGCTGTAATCCGTTCCCACAACCGAAACGCCGTGCGCTGCCAGCATCAAGGCAGTCGGCAGCCCGATATAGCCAAGACCAATGATATTTACCATGTCTTTTCTCCCGTTTATTCTTCCAAACATTTCGCCAGAGCGCGGCGGAAGCCCGCGTAGCTTTCTGCCTCTCGCGCGGTTCGTTCGCGTATCATTTCCGCCTGTCCCTCCGTGGGAAGCGCGTCTATCTGCGCGCAAATCGCTTGCCACTGCCGCCGATTCGGCGCTGCGCCCAATTTGCGCAGAACCTTGTCCGCCAAGGTGCGCGGCGGTAGCGCCGTGCGCCACTGCGTCAAATCCAAGCGCTCCAGCACATCGAGGATTTTCGTCTTATACTCCATGGAAAACGCGCTCGCAGGTTCTGTCGGGAAGACGGGCACTGCATTGTGCAGCGAAAACAAGGTGCCATGGAAAAAGTGCGTTACCGTTGCGCGAAAGAGCGAGAAAACTCGCGCCCACTCGAAGGGCGTGAGGTCGTGCAAATACACATCCGCCCAGCGGTTCGGCTGATAGAGTGCGACTAGCTGCAGGCTACCTGCGAAGTGCCGACGCAGATGCCTGCCGATAAGCGCTTCATCGCCCATGATGCCGAGCATCGGTTTCGTTAAATCCAGTCCGCGCGCAGCGAGCTTCGCTTGCAGTGCTTCCATATCTACGGGAAGCGCATCCAAATCGAGCAAAAAGCTCGGGTCGCAGTTGTGCTGCGGCTGCAAACGCGGGTCAATCTCCAGAAGCATCTGCCGCGTCGTTTCATCGCGTACGCCCAGATACGAAAAGTCTGCAAACGCCGCGCGCAGGTAGTCGCGCTGCGCGGGGAGCATTGTGCGATAGCGCAGCCCGTGCGCTGAGGCTGCATAGCTGAGCTTTTTTCCGTGATAGTCGCGCAGGAAGAACAGATTCGGAAAGCCGCGCGTAATCCAATTCCACACCGCATCGCTGCCGACAATCACCGCATCGTACTTAGCGTTCATCCACTGCGCAACTTCGAAAAAGTCGTCTGTCACCCACTGCTTTTCAGACAGGGGCAAGGGGCAAGCCGCAAAGGCGTCGCGCCGCTCGAGAAGCTGCTGCTTCCTCTGCGGGTCTGCCTGCGAAGCAATCTGCTGCGCATAGAGCTGCGCCACTTTGGCGGAGGTGTAGTCGATAACCTCAAATTCTACCGAAGGAAAATCCGCCTTTAGGCGCGTTACCAGTGCGTAGCACTGCAAAAATGCGCCGTAATTGATGCTGCGGTGAAAGGTCAGTATTCCGACTTTCAAGCCTTTTTCCCCCTCTTCAAAAACGGCAGGCTCTCACGCTCCGCAGGCGATAGCCCATAGGTCAGTAGACCCAGCGCATACACCAACAGGAAGACTGCAACCTTGAGCACAAAGCTAAACCACGAGCCGTAAATCACAAAGTTCAGCGCGATACACGGCAGACTCGCCAAGAGCAGGCAAAGCGTAATACGCTTTGCGATGCGCAGATAAATCCTTGTAACGGGAAGCCCGAGCTTCTTGTGATAATAGATGTTCATAGAAATGCAGCTGCCGATGATGGTGCTCGCGGCAGTGCCGATTGCAGCCATCCAATACTCCCCGGTAAGCCATGTGCCGGCAACCGTGAGGAGGATATTCAATACCACTGCATAAATCATGGAAATCGTGCGAAACAGCAAGAGATTTTTTGCCTTGAGCATGGCAAGGCACACATTGATAACCAGCGGGAAGGTTACGGGGATAATGAGAATCATGGAAAGATACCAACAGTTTAGGTACTCCTTGCCCAACCAGAGGATAAAGAACTCTCTGCCGCAGCTGACGATGCCGAATAAGGCTGCGCCCAGAAAAATCCACTGCGCTCTGCCGAATTTTACCACCGTGTTTTCCATGTCCTTCGCCGTTGCGCCGCCGTGAATCTGATTCGTAACGGTTGGTAAAACAACATTGGATACCGCCATTGCGCACTGCTCGTACATATTGAAGATGGTAATCGCAAAGGAGTACAAGGTCACGGCGGACGTGCCGATCATTGCGCCGATTACGATTCCGTCGATATTTCCGTTGAATTGGATAACAAGGGATTGCACAAAGAGAAGCAGGGTGTACATAAAGGATTCGCGAAAGAGCGCGCCCTCCCATTTATGCAGGCGTATGCGCTGCCCAATGCCGAAGCGCAAAAACAGAAACTCCACGGTAATCGTCAGTAGTTCAAGACCCAGCGCGATACCCACAATCACAAGCGCATTGGAGATAAGCGGCAGCAAAACGAAGTACAAAATAGTTTTCAGTAGCAGGGCAATAATCTTCACGGAATTGCTGAACACAAAGCGATTATGCCCGCTGATAACGCCGAAAAGGAAGTTTTCAAAAATATGAAAGGACACATAGAACATCTGCACAAGGAAAATCTGCTTCGCGCGGTGCATCTCCGCCGCACTGAATGTTCCGCCGTATGCTCCATCTAGCGTGAAGAACAAGCCCGCGCAAACACACAGCATCACAAAGCACAGAATGCCCGCCTGAATCAAACCCATGGCAGAGAAGTTTTCCGCGCGTTTCGTTTCCTTCAGGGCATTGAACTTTGCAATATATCGTTGCATCGTTCCGCCGAGCCCCAACTCCAGAACCGCAACGGAGGCGGTTAACGCGCCGATGGATTTATACACGCCGTACTCGCTCTCCCCGATTGTTCGGAGCATGTATGGCGCTACAACCAGACCGAGGATTGCGTTAAGCGCTATCAGCACATAGGAAAGCATTGCGCCGTTTCGAACCTCATGCTTTGCCATTATCGGCTCCGTTCTGCGCACAAACTGCGCTCTGTTCGGACGAGCTTTTCAAATTCTCGTTCCCAGTGGATTTCCTCGGACAGCCGCCGCGCATTTCCCGCGCAGCGATGATAAAACGCCTTGTCTGTATACAAGCGAGAAGCCGCCTGTGCAAAACACGCCGGGGTATTCTCGCGCAGGATAATCCCAAACTCGTATCTATCGTTCAGGTAGCGGTGCTCGGGAATGTCCGACAAAATCATCGGCAGACCCGCTGCTGCATACTCAAAGAGCTTATTGGAAACCGAAAGCTCGAAATTCAGGCTGATTGGCTGCGTGATGGCAACGCCTACCATGGCGGAGGCTGCGGAGGCAATCAGCTCCTGCACCTGCACCGGCGGATAAAACACGACATTGGAAAGACCCGCAGCTTGCTTTCGCAGCGCATCTTCCAGCCGCCCGAAACCGCGAAGAGCAAGACGAATGTCGGAATGCTCCGCCAAAAGCGGCGCTGCCTGTATCATCAGCTCATAACCGCGTCCTTCATAATACTGCCCGTGGTTGAGAATCTCGAAGCCTGCGCTTTTTTCTTTATCGAAGACCTGCTCGCTCGCCAAGGCGCAGTTTGTGACCACCATCGGCTTTTGGATTTTATAGTTTTTGGCGTAATAGTCTGCAGCTGCGTGACTGACACACACCATCTGCTGCACTCTGCGGCAGATGTGCCGCTCGTGAATGCGAATATAGTGGTGATACAGCGGATTGATGCCATGGGTATAGTTCTCGGAATTGATTTCGTGTGCATCGTAGACCAACACGCACTTGCGCTTCTTTGCAGCCTTCCACGCGGGAACAAGCGCATTGAAATCATTGGCATGAATCACATCGGGCTTTTGCGCCAAAATTGCGCGGTAAACCGCCCGATTCTTCTGCCGCTCACGGCTGAGCTTTCGGAAGACAGAGGATTGCTTCCCCTTATATTTTTCGTCGATACTGACAATCTGCGCGGGAGCGGGCAATGCTGCAACCCGCGCTTCATCGAAACGCGCACAGCGGAAGCCGACACAACTTACCTCCACGCCGAGCGCCTGATACTGCGCCACTTGCTTGCGCACGCGGGGGTCGAACCATATGGAGTTGAGCACAACATCGCAAACTTTCATTCTTCCTCCAAATGCGTCTCCTGCGGCGCATCCATGACTTTTATCGTAAAGTGCGGAAGCTCCGTAATTCGTACGACCTGCGGCTTTTGCATGGGGCGGCGCAGGGGCATTTTTTCGTCTCTGCTATACTTTTTTCGTTTGTGGCGGCGCGTGCGCGCCTCCCGCGGCATATCATCCCACGCCGTGCCGCCCTCATCTTGAATCAGGCGAAGTCGAACATTTACGCACAAGGCAAGCAGAATATAGAACGCCGGTTCTTGCGCCAAAAAGCTGCTGGAAAACAGCAAGCGGATAATCCCTGCCGAGAGTAGCACCATCAGCAGCTTGACATCTCGGTTTTTCGTCCGAAATGCGCCGAAATACAGCCATGCCAATACACCGATCAAGACTACGCCAAGCAGCAGCCCGAAGTCATAGAGTATCTCATAAAAGAGATTATGCGGATAGGTTCCGCCAAGCAGTACGCGGTCGGAATAGAAACCATTGACAGAAATCATGTTGATCGATTGGATGACCCTGTCCAGATAGACTGAGCGCCCGGAGTCGTCAAGCACATCGCCTTCCAAGAGAATTGTGATATTGCGGCTGGAAATATTCATACTTTCGAGCAAGTCCGCCAGCCCTGTAAGCATCGGTTTCCAAAGAAACATCAGCGCCGCAGTGCCCATCACGAATGCCAAAAGAACCAGTATTCTTGTTCTGCTTGCTTCAAATTTCTTAAAGAAGAGCAAATACAGAAGCACAACGATCACCAGCGCAAGAACCGCGCCGCGGCAACCCGCCAAGAACAGCAAAATTGAGCCGATAATTGACAGAACTACCCGATACCATTTGGGCTTGCGAATGCTCGCAATCATCATATAGGCCACTTGAATGAGCATGTTATAGGAGAACGCCATGTATTGGGTGCTGACCTCTTCGTTGTTCATACCGAGGTTATACTGCACTGCAGAGAGAACAATCACTATTGCAGACACCCACTCAAAGCAACGCAAAAACTCCCGGCAGCCCGTCAGTCGCCGCGCCAGCATATATGCGCCGAAGGAGAAAAGAAGGAATTGGTATAGGGGGTTACTGATAAAATCCGAAGCCTCTGTCCAAAAATACCGTATTGTTCTTGAATTATTGAAATAGCCAATCAAAAGCATCATGGCATACAATCCGAAAAGAGACAGCACGTCAATCTGCACGGTGCGGATATAGCGCCGTATCGCGATAAAAAACATGACGAAAAACACGATAAAAATCAGCGCAGTGTCGTAGATCCAGCCTTCGCTGATAAACACGTTGCATATGGAATTGATTGTCGTCATCAGCGGCAAATAGCTCAGCATAAAGCTCAGCACAAGCGCCAGCAGTCTTTGCGACGGCTCGCTTCTTTTCTGAATCATAGCAATTTCCTTTTACTCGTGCTGCGCGCACATAAACTCCAAAATTCTCTGCGCCTGCCGCGCCGCGCTGCAACGCTGTGCAACAAACGCCTGTGCGCCGCGCGCAAACTGCGCTAGCTCTTCCGGGCTGCGCGAGGCGATCTCGCGCAGGCACGCTGCAAGGCTCTCCGGACGGTTATCCGCAGCAGAAAACACATGCGCAAAATAGGGTTCGGGGATGCCCTGCAAGCGGGTCGTGAGCAGCGGCGTGCCGGAAAGCATGTATTCGACGGTTTTCGAGGGGAAGCTGAAGCGCGTGTACGCCTCGTCGGTCGGGCGCGGATTGACGAGCAAGCTCGCCTCCCGTTCCCTTTTCAGAACCTCTTCGCGCTCCACGCGCCCGAAATAGGAGATGGCGGGGCAGGCTTTTGCCGCCGCCTCGACTTGGTTTACATAATCTCCCGCGCCGAAAATCCAAAGCTCCCACTCGGGATTGTCAAACTGCAAGAACGCCTCAATGAGATTGGCGATGCCGAATTTTTCGTTGAGCGAGCCTGCATACATGATCGCCTTTTTCTTCGGCTGCACGGGAACTTCCTCGAAGGTGTGGATATCCGCAATTGCCTCGACGACGATATAGGGCGCTGCAGGGTTGATTTCTTCCTTCATCGCTTCGGTCAGATAAATATAGCCGTCGAATTCGCCTTGCAGCGCGGTCGCCTTTTTAACATAGCGGCGGCTGAGCGCTTGCTTTATTTTTCCCGATTTTTGGTTGGCATACATATCGCGCGGCAAATCCGGCACGATGGCAAAGCAGGGCGCGCCGTACTTACTGCACAGGCGCAGCGCGTTGTAGGCAACGGGTTCATAAATCGAGCTGAGCAGAACCGCGCAGTCTTCGCCCTTGCTCTCTTTCAGGTGTTTCTTGATGAGCTTGCGGGCGGATATGCGCTGCGAAAACTGCTTCAAACCCTTGATATTAACGGCGGGAATCCATGTGCAGGGATAGTGATCGACCAAGGTTTCCCGTCGCGCGCCCCATGCAAGCAGGGGGCTGGCGGGGAACGCCGCCAGCATCGGAAAGGCAAGCGCCGAAAGCGCGGCATTTTGCGCGCGGAAACCTTGCAGCAGCGCAGTTTCAAACACAAAGGGCGCAACCGAGGGCTTCACGCGGCAGCGGCTGAGCAGTTTCTTATAGGCGTCTTCCCGGCAGGCTGTGCCAATGTACAAAAGCTTCATTGTGTTTCCTCGAAAAACGCGCCGAAACGCGCGTCATATTCCGGCGGGTCGAAAGGAACCAGTCCGCCGCCGGAGGTGAATGTCAGTTCGCTGAAAAAAATCCCCTCTTTGGCTGCGTACAAATCCACACGCACAAAGGCAAAGGGCGCTGCAAGTGTTTGCGCCAGCTCCAAAAGCTCTGCAAGCGCCTTTGGAGGCGCAAAAGCGTCGCCGGCGTTCGGATAGCCGAGGCGCACGGGGACAAAATTCCAGTCGGTATCGTACAGAGAGGTCATGCGCTTGCCCTTTTTCGTGCAATTGACGTCAATGATTTTCGGCTTTCCGTGGAAGCAAAAAATCTTATATTCCGGCAGCGTTTCGCTTGCATCGAGGTAGGTTTCCACAAGCAGGCGCGGCGGGATTTCTTTGTAGTTTTTCTCGCGCCCGACGGTGTAGTAGTTGCGCGAGAGCCAGCGCGTCAGGCGGCGGTTTGCTTCGGGAATATCCAGCTTGCGCTTGTCCTTCACAAGAATGTTATACCCCGAGGCATGCGTACATTTGATTACAAATCGTGCGGGCAGCGTATCGTACGGAATCTGCTGCGGCGCATCGTATACGCCGAGCGCCGCAATGAGATACTTCTCGCCCACTGCGCGGCGTACATAGTCGCGCACCGCAGCCTTATCTGCATAGGGCGCAAGCGCCAGCGACGCATCGTCGCATTTTATCGCGCAAATGTGCTCGTTAAATGTTTGCGGATTCTGTAGGTTCGGCAAGCTGCCGAAAGACAGAAAATACGCCCCGCGTATAAAGGCGCGGTCGCTCACCGCGCGAACAGCGCCGAAGAGCTTGGCGTGGAGTTTTATCATTGCAGCGCGCAGTTTCACGTCATCCCTCCGCTCACAGCGCGCGCAAACATTGCCATCGTACGCGCATTCAGCTCGTCCATCTTCATCTTCTGCGCGGCATAAGCGCGCACCGCGCCGCGCACTTGCGAAAATGCAGCTTCATCCATATCGCAGAGCGTCTGCAGAGCGCTTGTAAAGCCTTGCGGCTCATCTAAGGAAACGGCATAGCCGCCCTGCACATCGTCCCACGGGGTTGTCCCCTTGCTGATAATCGGCGGCGTGCCGGATAAGAGGCACTCGGCAATTGCATGCGAATAATTCTCGCTCAAGGTCGGAAAGAGGAAGCAGTCATAGCGCGCGAAGGTCTGCGCAGCCTCGCCTGCAGGCACCTGCCCGCAGTAGCGAATCCGCTCGTCCGCCTGAAACAGCGCGCGGCACTTCTGCCAGTATTCTTCCTCTTCAATCGGACCGAAAATATCCAGCGTTACATCCCCGCGCAGCTCCTGCACACGCGCAATGGCAAAAGCCAGATTCTTCGAGCTGTGGATGCGGGAAATGGAAACCACGCGGAGCGCACCCGCCTTCTTGGGCAAGTGCTCCGCCTTCGGCTGCAAACAAGGCAGATTCGGCACACAAATTACGTGCGCAGCATCAACATGAAGCTCGCGCAGAATATCCGCACGCTCCGCCTCGCTCGTCGCCTGAAAATAGACCCCGCGATACAAGCCCGACAGGCGCATGAAGGTCAAAAACAGCCGCTTTTTCAGCGCTTTCATGGCAAGCACCGCTTTGCTCAATTCGCCGCGCGGCGCATAGACAACGGGAATATGCAGCTTCTTCGCCAAACGCAGCAGGGGCAGATTCATATGCGCGTCAAAAACGCTCGACAGATACAGGCAATCGGGCTTTTGCTCTTGCAGAATCCTTGCAAACTCCGCCCGATTCATGCGGCTGTCCGGCAGGTAACAAACCTGCGCTTTCCCAAGGGTCTGAAAACCCTCTCGAATGCCGGGAAAGGGTGTTTGCTGATGCAAATCATGGTTGCGGCAGACGATGGCAATCTCCAGTCGATCTCCCAACTGGGCAACAAAATTGGCAAGCCCCGTGACCGGCCCGCCGTAGTTCTGCGCGGGCAGGTACGCACCGTTAAACACCAAAATTTTCATACGCTTCCCGCCTTGCCGATGGCGGTCATGATGTGTTTATAGGCATCGTGCGCGGTGTATTCGCGCTTCAATAGCGCATAGCCATTGCTTCCCATGCGGCGCAGGTCTTGCGCCAAAAGCGCATCGGCAGCGGCGGTAAACGCCGCAACCTCTCGGCTCAGGCACTGCACGCCGCAGGCATTCTCGCGCAAAATATCGCCCAAATCGGTTGCGTTGTCCGTAGCTGCGAGAATCGGAAGCTGCGCCTGCATATACGACAAAATGCGCGAGGGAAAATTGGGAATGGTAAACCGCGCGTCAAGGAATAGAAGCCCCACATCGCAGCAGGCTAGAAGCTCATCGAATTCCGCTGCGGGAAGCTCGGGGAGAAGCCGCAAATTCGCAGCCTTTGTCCGCTGCGCATACTGCGTCAGCTTATAATACTCCGTGCCCGAACCGACTACCAGAAAGAAAATGTCCTCCCGCGCTTGCATCGCCTCTATGCAGGCAATGAGGTATTCCACCCCCTGGGGCTTACCGATATTGCCGCCATAGACGAAAATCTTCTTGTCTTGCGGCAATTGGTAGCGCGTGCGCATCTGTCTGCGCGCCTGCTCGGAAAGGGAAACATCGTGCAATTCTATCGCATTCGGGCAAAGCCCCACGCGGCTTTTCTCAATATCCGCATTGTGCGCCAGCACATAGCGCACATTCGCGGGCGTCATGCAACCGATATGGTCAGACAAGGCATACAGGCGGCGCTCCTTCGCGCGGAAGAGGCGATAAATCAAGCCTTGGATACCGCGCTTTTGCAGCATGCCCAAATCCACCGCGTTCTGGGGGAAAATATCCTTGAGCATCAGATAGGTCTTTGCGCCGTCGCGCTTTTTTATATAGGACACTGTTTTGCACAGCGTAATCGGCGGGGTCGGATAAAGTACCAAATCAAACTTTACATCCGCAAAATACTTCGCCACTGCGGATTTTACTTTGTGCTCGAGCGTGAGGGTGGATATTCCCTTCTCAAGCAGGTTCGTTTTGGTGGTATTGCCGATTTTCACCTTGAGAATTTTGACTAGCCCGTCTTGAATCACGCACTCTTTTTTCCTCGTTCTGCGCTGAAAGGGCGAAATAACGAACACGTGATTGCCTTCTGCGATAAACTGCCGCAGCAAGTCGGGATATATTCCGCGATAGTTCAAGCTGTCCATATCCGACAGTGAAAAAAACAACACATTCATCATTCGTCACCAATCATTGCGGCAACTACCGCAGAAATTTGACCTCCGGGTACTTCATCATGCGCACCCCGTCAGGATATTCGCCGACCTGCGGCGCATTGGCAATCCCCCTGAGATTATTGAGAATCAGCGCCGGGAAGTCGCAGCCACACTCGAAGGCAAGCGGATACCCGCCGCCAAAGCGCGGATTGACCTCGGAGATATAGTACTCGCCGTCGCGCTCGAACAAGTCAATGTCGAGCTGATAGCGGTAGTTCGCCTTTTTAACAAAATCGCAAATCAGCGCGAAAAGGCGCGGATCGCGGAAGGAAACCGCCTTGTCCGTCTCGCCGGAGCGCATAAGAAGCTTCCGCTTCGTGAAAACGCTCACAACCTCGCCGCTGACGCCGTCAACGTATACATCCGCGCCGATTTCGTTGCCAGGCATGAATTCCTGTACAATCGTCTGCGGATAACGCCCGCAGAGAAAGCGCAAATGCTCCAAATCCTCCACACGCCGCGCCATATAACTGCAGCTGCCGCACAGCGGCTTTGCAAACAAGGGAAAGGACAGTCGCCCTTCTTCCAATGCCTTTTCGGCAGCTTCGAGTTCTGCATAGGTGGCAACCGTGCGAAAGCCGTTTTCCACGCAAAAATCGTGCATCTGCATCTTATCAAAGCTCATGAGCGCCGCCTCTTTCGAGGAAACCAGCGCGGTTACGCCGATACGCGCAAAAGCGTCGGCATTTGCCGCGAGGAAGGCAATCTCGGGGTCAATGAGCGTGAGAACGCCGCTGATTTGCTCTTTGCGGCAAATGCCGAGCAGCACATCCAAGTACTCCGGCGCATCAATGCGCGGCAGAACATAGTGCGCGTCCGCCTCGTAGAGGGCGGGGGCAAGCGGGTTGCAGTCGCCCGCAATGAGCCTTCCCTGCCCCTGCATGGACTTCTTAAAGGCGCGCAGCAAGCTCACGCGTGTGCCGCAACTCAGAACGAAAATGTGATTCAAAACATTACTCCTTTACGCCCACAGCGCGCTTTGCACTGCGAATCTCCTTGAGATTGCCCTCCTCCTGCGCGCTGTCAATCTGCACGCCGGAGGCGGAAAATACCCGCGCAACCGTCTGAAAGAGGATGCGGATATCGCCCAAGAAGCGGATATTTTCGACATATTCGATGTCTTTGCGGAAGCGCTCGTCCCAACGAAGACAATTTCTCCCGTTGATCTGCGCAAGCCCCGTAATGCCGGGGCGCACATCGTGGCGGCGGCGCTCTTCTTGCGTATAGTACGGCAGGTACTGCGTCAGAAGCGGGCGCGGCCCGACAAGCGCCATATCCCCAACGAGCACATTCCAAAGCTCCGGCAGTTCATCAAGCGAAACCTTGCGCAAGAATTTCCCGTAGGCGGTTAAGCGCTCGCTGTCCGCCAAAGGCTTGCCGTCTGCGCCCTGCGCGGTCGTCATCGTGCGGAATTTCACGATAGAAAAGAGCTTTTCATCCCGACCGGGGCGCGCTTGCAAAAAGAAGGGATTGCCGCGTAGGAAAACCGCGCCGAGTATGCAAAGTAACAGCAAAATCGGTGAGAGCGCAAGCAATCCGACCAGTGCAACCGAAAAATCAAGGATTCGTTTTATGTAGCGCTGATACATCCTCAAGCACCTCAAAACATACTGCGGATTAGAGAAATTACCTGCTCCTGCTGTGTCATTTTAATATCACTCGGCAGACACACGCCGCGCGCAAAAATCTGCGCGGACACGGGCGCTTCCTGCACAGTGACAAACGCGCAATTGGCATAGAGCGGCTGCATGTGCATCGGCTTCCAAATATGCCGCGCCTCCATATCGTTTTCGTCCAGACGCGCGATCAGTTCCGCAGGCGTTAGCGCGCAGTGCTTGTCGATAAGCACGCAGGAGAGCCAGTGATTCGGCTCGGAATACGCCAAATACGGATTCATCGACAGGGGCAAACCCGCAAGCCCCGCCTTATAGCTGCGATAGATTTCGCACTTCTTCGCCTTATGCTCCTGCAAATGCAGCAGCTGCCCGCGACCAATGCCCGCAAGGACATTGCTCATGCGATAGTTGTAGCCAATCTCGCTGTGTTGATAGTAGGGCGCGGGATCTTTCGACTGGGTCGCCCAAAAACGCGCCTTATCCTTCGCTGCGGCGTCGTTCGTTAGGAGCATGCCGCCGCCGGAGGTGGTGATAATCTTGTTGCCGTTGAAGCTCAGGGCATTGTATTTGCCGAAAGTGCCCGTCTGCACGCCGCGAAAGGTCGACGAGAGCGACTCTGCGGCGTCCTCGATTAAAATCGCGTCGTGTGCTTTGCAAATCGCGCTGATTTCATCGAGCTTGGCAGGTGTACCGTAAAGGTTTGCAACAATAACGACGCGGCACTGCGGATACTTTTGGAAGGCGCGCTCCAGCGCAAGGGGGTCCATGTTCCACGTATCATACTCTGCATCGATGAACACCGGCACGCCGCCCTCATAAACCACGGGGTTGACCGACGCTGCAAAGGTTAAATCCGAACAGAAAACCACATCGCCGCGCTTGAGTCCGCAGAGCTTCACCGCAAGGTGCAGCGCGGCCGTGCCGGAGGATAACGCCACCGCGTGACCGCCGCCGATATAGCTAATAATCTCGGATTCGAAAGAATCGACGTTTTTCCCCAAAGGGGCAATCCAGTTTGTATCAAACGCCTCCTGCACGAAGTGCATTTCCTCTTCGTGCATCGTCGGCGAAGAGAGCAGAAGTCTTGCCATTGTGTTTCCCCCTCTATGCATAGAGCCAATGTATGAAAAGCCCCTGTGCGGGCAAGTATCGAAAATCAGAATACTTTTGAAAAAAGCACATAAAACCAAATTCTATTATAGCAGTTTTCACAAAATGCGTCAACTAAAAAACACTGTCGGATCGGTTCTAATACTGCAAATTGCCGAAAATGCTATAATTTCTACACAAACTGGAATTATTGGAATATCTCATCTGCATAGCGTACGCCTGCCATGGCATTTTCGGCGTAGAAATCCGCGCCCATCTCGTCTGCAAACTCCTGCGTCAGCACCGCGCCGCCAACCATAACGCGACAATCGCCCGCATGCTTGCGCAGAAGTTCGATTGTCTGCTGCATATATACCACGGTGGTGGTCATGAGCGCACTGAGCCCCACGAGCGGCGCTTTTTCCTCACAAACCGCCTGCACAATGCGCATGGGGTCCACGTCGCGTCCGAGGTCGATAACCGAAAAATGGTAGTTCTCCAAAAGCACCTTGAGAATATTCTTCCCGATGTCGTGGATATCCCCTTTCACCGTTGCAAGCACAATTTTGCCCCGCTTTTCGCTCGTTTCGCCCTTGCCCGCCATGTGTACTTTGATCGCCTCAAAGGCGGATTTTGCAGCCTCCGCAGCGCTCAAGAGCTGCGGCAAAAAGGCACGTTTCTCTTCATAGGCTTTCCCCACCTGATCGAGCGCGGGGATTAGCTGCCCATTGATGATTTCCAGCGGCTGCGCATGCAGAAGCAGTTGCCTTGCTGCGCTCCCCGCCTGCTCTTTCAGCCCCAAACGAACGGCGTCGCAGAGGCTGTAATTTGCAGTCCGCGCCGCCTCTGTAACCGAAGAAAAGCGCGAAATATAGGCGCTGCAATGCGAATCCTTGCCGCGAAGCACACGATGCGCATAATAAGCGTCCATCATCGCTGCATTCATGGGATTCATAATCGCACCGCTCAGCCCGCGCTCCATAGCAAGCGAGAAGAACGCGGCGTTCAGCAGCTCGCGCTGCGGCAGACCGAAAGAGATATTTGACACGCCCAAAACCGTATGCACGGCAAGTTCGCGGCGGCAATACTCCATGGTTTCGAGCGTGATTCGCGCGTTTTCATCGTTTGTGCTGACAGTCATCGTCAGCGCGTCAATTAAAATATCCTTTTTCGCAATGCCGTAGTGCTTTGCGGCATCCAGAATCCGCCGCGCAATGGCAATTCTGCCTGCAGCGGTTTCGGGGATGCCGTTCTCGTCAAGCGTCAGCGCGACGACGGCAGCGCCGTATTTCTTTGCAAGCGGAAGAACGGTTTCCAAAGACTCTTGCTTGCCGCTCACAGAGTTCAGCAAGGGCTTGCCGTTGTAGAGGCGCAGCGCCTGCGAGGCTGCTTGCAAATCTGCCGTGTCAATTTGCAAAGGCGCATCCGTAACGCTCTGCAAGCCGCAGAGCACCTGCGCCAAAACCGCAGCCTCATCAATGCCGGGAATGCCCACATTGACGTCGAGAATCTGCGCGCCCTGCGCAATTTGCGCCAAGCCCTCGCGATACAGGTAATCCCAATCGCTTTCCCGCAGCGCCTGCTTCATGCGGGGTTTCCCCGTGGGGTTGATGCGCTCGCCGATAAGCACGGTCTGCTCTGCGAACACCACGGTTTTTCCGTAGGAAGAGACCGCCGTGACGTGTTTTTCCGTAATCGGCGCAGGTGGGATGGGTTTACAGGCTGCAATCATCTGCGCCATATGCGCAGGGGTCGTGCCGCAGCAACCGCCGAGGATATGGGCAGAACCTGCAAGCTGCGCCATCTGCTGCGCAAAGTCCTCCGGCGAAACGCGGAAGACCGTCTCGCCGTTTCGCAGTTCCGGCACGCCGGCATTGGGCATAAGCACCAGCGGCAGGCTCGAGAACTTACAAAGCACAGGCAAAAGCTCGCGCAGCTGCGCAGGTCCGAGCCCGCAGTTGACGCCCAGCGCATCTGCGCCCAGCGATTCTATCAGACAAATCGCGCTTTGAATATCCGCGCCCGTCAGAAGACGCGCCGCGCTGTCAAGCGTAAAGCTCACAATAACAGGCAGGGTGCTGTGCTCCTTTGCAGCCAGCATCGCGGCCTTAATCTCGTAGGTATCGCTCATGGTTTCAATCAGAATTAAATCCGCTCCTGCCTGCACGCCCGCCTCTACCATCTGCGCAAATACATCAACCGCTGTCTCAAAAGGCAAATCCCCAAAGGGCGCAAGGAGCTTGCCCGTGGGCCCGATATCGAGCGCAACCGCTCTGTCCCCCGCTGCCTGACGGGCAAGCGAAACGCCCGCAGAAATGATTTCCTGCGGGGTATATCCTTTGAGCTTCAGGCGATTCGCGCCGAAGGTATTGGCAGTAATGATGTCGCAGCCCGCTTGAACATAGGCGCTGTGGAGTTCCCGCACAATCTGGGGATGCGTAATATTCCAAAGCTCCGGCTGCTCGCCGATGGCAAGCCCCTGCTTTTGGAGCATCGTACCGATTGCGCCGTCGAGAAAGAGCCGTTCCTGCCCCAAACGCTTACGAATATCCATAATTATCCTTCCTTTCGGGCGTACTGACAGTCTTTCTTTGCACACTGTGCGCATCCGCGCCTATCGCTGCGCGCGCCGCCGCGCAGACCAATCAGCGCCGTGACGGATTTGCTCGGCAGGAGCATATACGCGTCGTTCATCGTCAAACCGATGCGCTTGGCGCAATCGAGCAGCTGCAAAATATCGCGCTGATATTGCAGGCTGAAGTCGCCGTAGCCGGGGGAAAAGCGCGGCGTCGGATAGGAAAGCTCGCTCGTCACGCTGTCGCAGTATTGCTCAATGCGCGCTGCGCAGACCGCCTGCGCAATGACTGCCTTTTCCATCGCAGATGCCGTGTACTGCCGAATGCACGTGTCCGCGCCCGTGCCGAGGGTCGCAGCCAGAAGCACCGCCTGCTTGCAGCCGCACAAATGCCGCGCAAGGGCGTGGCTTTGGAAAGTGCGCCCTGCAAGAAAAACCGTGTCTTCCTCGATTTGCACATCCCATGTGCCCGCGATATGCGCAGGCGCAATGACGCGCTCCAGCGCGTGCTTGACTTCCTCGATTTTCTCCAAAACCGCCGCGTCGGCGGGTCTTCCACGATAGCCCAAATAGCGAAGAATCTCTGCGTTTTCCATCTACTTGATAATCTCCGACAGGTTGTGCATAATGCCGCCTGCGATATATGGCTTATTCATCGTATAGATATGGATATTGCGCACGCCGTTTGCAATCAAGTCGATAATCTGCTCTGTGGCATAGGCAAGCCCCGCCTGATTCATCGCTGCGGGGTCTGCGCCGAATTTATCGACAATCGCGCGGAAACGCGGCGGCAGCGCCGTGCCGGAGAGCTTGCAGATACGCGCAATTTGCTTGCCGTTCGTAACGGGCATAATGCCCGCCACCACCGGCACGGTAATGCCGCTTTTCATCAGGCGGAACATATAGTTATATAAAATCGTATTGTCAAAAAACATCTGCGTTGTCAGGAAACTGCAGCCGCTATCGACCTTTTCCTTCAAATGGTCGATATCCTCCCAAAGAGTCTGCGATTCGGGATGCCCCTCCGGGTAGCATGCGCCGCCGACGCAGAAGCCGCCATAGTCGCGAATCTCCGCCATCAGCTCGCTGGCATGCCGATAGTACCCGTCTGCAGAAATTTCGCCGTCGCTCGGCATATCGCCGCGCAGCGCAAGGATATTTTCGATGCCCTGCGCCCGCAAATTGTCGAGCGTCGTCAGCACATCGCTGCGCTGCGCGCCGACGCAGGTTACATGCGCCAGCGCAGGCACGCCCGCGTTCTGCGCCTGCTTTGCAAGCTCGATGGTATGCCCGCCGCTTCGACCGCCCGCGCCATAGGTCACGCTGATAAACGAGGGCGACAGCGCCGCAATCTCCTCGACGAGCGTTTTCGCTTTTTCCAGTTCCGCGCCCTGCTTGGGCGGGAACAGCTCGCAGGAAACCGTTACCGCCCCGCTGCGTAAAATATCCAAAATTTTCATGTATGTACCTCTTGCTTATAGCGCCTAATTTTCTATTGTCAGTATACCGCCGCGAGGCTCTAAATGCAAGCAAATCGGAATAGAAATCCTTACAAGTAAACAGCGCGGCGTCGTTTGACGCCGCGCTGTTTGCCAAGTTTTTGCGTTTATTGAATCAATTCGCAAACGAGTGCAGTATATTCTGTCGGGTCTTCAAGCGGGAGATTTGCCATCAGCAAGCCTTGGCTGTAGAGCAAATCGGCGTATTTTTTTGCCCGCGCAGGGTCTTCTTCCATTGCCGATTGCAGCTTTTGAAGCAGTGCGTGCTCCGGGTTGATCTCGAGCACTCTGCCGCTCTTGAAGTCGGCGTTCGGGTCTACCGCTTTGAAATACTTCTCCATCTCAAAGCTCATGCCGCCGTCGGGAACCATGCTCACGGGGAAGCGCCCCAATTCGGTCGATACGCGAACCTCTTTCACCTTCTCGCCCAATGCCTCTTGGATAAAGGCAAGGCAGTCCTTAAATTCGGCAGCCTTTTCCTGCGCAGCCTGCTTTTCCTCCTGCGTTGTCAGCTCGAGGTCGTCCGTTAGGATATTGCGGAAATCGTGCGCTTCATAGCTTCCCAGCGTCTGCGGGATGAACTCATCGACCTGCTCTTTGAATAGGAGCACGTCAAAACCACGCGCCCGCAGGGTTACGGTCTGCGGCAAGCGCGCTGCGTTCTCGCCGGACACGTAGTAAATGGGCTTCTGCGATTCGGGCATTGCCGCGCAATACTCCTTGAGCGTAACGAGCTTGCCCTCGCGGTCGGAATGGAACTGCAAGAGATCCTGCAGAAGCTCCTTGTGCATGCCGTAGTCAGACACCACGCCGTATTTTAACTGCCTGCCGAAGGCTGCATAGAATTTCTCATAGTTTTCACGCTCGGATTCGAGCAGGCGCAGAAGCTCCGCCTTAATCTTCTTCTCCAGATTTGTGCAGATGGTTTTCAGCTCGCGGGTCTGCTGCAGCATCTCGCGGCTGATATTCAGGCTGATGTCCTGCGTATCGACCACGCCGCGCACAAAGCGGAAATGCTCGGGCAAAAGCTCGGCGCAATTGTCCATAATCAAAACGCCGGAAGAATAGAGCTGCAGCCCCGTTTTTGCATCTTTGGTATAGAAATCGTAGGGCGCTTTTGCGGGGATATACAGCAGCGCCATATACGTTACCGCGCCCTCGACGCTGATGTGCAGCGTGCTCAAGGGCTTTTCATAATCGTAGAACTTCTCCGTGTAGAAGCTGTCGTATTCCTCCTGCGTGACGTCCTTCTTGTTCTTTTGCCACACGGGAATCATGGAGTTGAGCGTCTGTTCTTCTGTGACCGTCTCAAATTTCGGCTCGTCTTCCTTCGCGCCGTCAATCGGGCGCTGCTCGGAGACCTCCATGCGAATGGGATAGCGAATATAGTCTGAATACTTGCGAATGAGCGCGCGCAGACGATGCTGCTCCAGATACTCCATGCTATCTTCCTTGAGCGTCAGAACGATTTCCGTGCCGCAGGATTCCGCCTCGCAGGGCTTCATCGTATAGCCGTCCGCCCCGGCGGACTCCCAGCACCACGCCTCGTCCGCACCGAACTTCTTCGAGCGCACGCGCACTGTGTCTGCAACCATAAACGCGGAATAGAAACCCACGCCGAATTGCCCGATAATGTCAATATCTTCGCGCTTCTCCATCTCCTTCTTGAAGTCCAGAGAGCCGCTGTGGGCAATCGTGCCGAGATTTTCCTCCATCTCGTCCTTGCTCATGCCGATGCCGTTATCACGAATCGTCAGCGTGCGCTGCGCCTTATCCGCGCTTAAATGAATCGCAAAATCGCCCCTGCTCAGCCCGACGGACTCGTCTGTCAGCGCAAGATACGCCAGCTTGTCGATTGCGTCGGAGGCATTGGAAATCAGCTCGCGCAGGAAGATTTCGCGGTTGGTGTAAATAGAGTTGATCATCAGATCAAGCAGGCGCTTCGATTCCGCCTTGAATTGCTTCTTCGCCATAGAAATCCACTTCCTTTGTTCCCATTTTAGCACTCCGTTGTTTTGAGTGCTAAGCCTATTATAGCGCCGATTTTCAATTTTTCAATAGGCTTTGGGAAATTTTTTTGCTCTTTATTTCCATGGGGGATTATGGTACACTGTTTCTATAAAATAATCTTGAGGTGTATCATTGTGATTACTGTTTCCGACCTTGCTCTGCAATATGGCGGCTCTGTGCTTTTTCAGCATGTGGATTTGCAATTCACGGCGGGCAACTGCTACGGCGTGATCGGCGCGAACGGCGCGGGTAAGTCTACGTTTTTGAAAATTCTCTCCGGCGCGATTGACTCCACGAAAGGCAGCGTAAGCATCAAACCGGGGCTGCGTATGTCCGTTTTGCAGCAGGATCAATTCAAATATGACGCGTTTTCCGTCCTCGACACGGTGATTATGGGCAATGCGCATTTATACGAAGTGATGAAGCAAAAAGACGCGCTCTACGCCAAGCCGGATTTCTCCGATGAAGACGGCATTTTGGCAGCCGAATTGGAGGCGGAGTTTGCCGAAATGGACGGCTGGGAGGCGGAGTCCGACGCGAGCCGCATTTTGCAGGGCTTGGGCGTCCCCGTGGAGCTTCACGAAAACGCCATGCAGGATACCGACGGCAGAGTGAAGGTGAAGGTTCTGCTTGCGCAGGCGCTCTTCGGCAAGCCCGATATTATCCTGCTCGATGAGCCGACGAACAACCTAGACATCGAATCCATCAACTGGTTGGAAAACTTCCTGCTCGATTACGAGGATAACGGCACGGTTATCGTTGTCAGCCACGACCGCCACTTCCTCAATACCGTCTGCACGCATATTGTCGATATTGACTACAACAAAATTAAGCTCTACGTCGGCAACTACGATTTCTGGTACGAATCCAGCCAGCTCATGCAGACCCTGATTCGCAATAAGAATAAGCGAAATGAAGAAAAGATTGCGGAATTGCAGAGCTTTATTGCCCGCTTTGCGGCAAACAAATCCAAGAGCAAGCAGGCAACCTCCCGCCGCCGTCTGCTCGACAAGCTGACGGTCGAGGAAATGCCCGCCTCCTCCCGCCGCTATCCCTTCGTGGGTTTCACGCGTGAGCGCGAAGTGGGTAAGGATATTCTGTTTGTCACGGAGGTTTCCAAAACCATCGACGGGGTAAAACTTTTGGACAAAGTCTCCTTCATTGTCAACCATGACGACAAAATTGCCTTCGTGGGCGAAAACGAAGTTGCGCAAACGACGATGTTCAAGCTCCTCGCGGGCGAACTCGAGCCGGACGAGGGCACGATAAAATGGGGCGTTTCCACCACGCAGAGCTATTTCCCGAAGGATAACACCGCCTATTTTGAAGGCTGCGAAGATACGCTTGTTGACTGGCTGCGGCAGTTTTCGGAGAAAAAGGACGATGTATATTTACGCGGCTTTTTGGGGCGGATGCTCTTCTCCGGGGAGGACGTTTTCAAGACGGTGAATGTGCTCTCCGGCGGCGAAAAGGTGCGCTGCATGCTCTCGCGCATGATGCTATCGGGCGCAAATGTGCTCATGCTCGACCAGCCGACGAACCATCTGGATATGGAGTCGATTCAGGCGGTCAATAAGGGCTTGACGGCGTTCCCCGGCAACATTTTGCTGGCAAGCCACGACCACGAAATGCTGGAATCTGTCGCCAATCGCATCAT
>JAISIK010000031.1 GCA_031262065.1 Oscillospiraceae bacterium
AACTTCTGTCGATGAGCTGTTTTTCCACGAGAGAGATACTACAGGTGGTAAGCAATGGATATGAAATGCGCAAGCGCATTAGCCTGACCATGCGGGACTTGCCGGAATAAGAAAAACGCCTCTGCATCCATTCGATGCAGAGGCGTCGGACTGTCAAAGAGCAGAAGACCAAAGGTTAAGGAGGGAAAGATAGTGAAAAGAAAACGGTCAGGGTCGACTCTCGCATCCCCCAAAAGGGGCAGAAGCGTTTTTTGTTTTGCTACAGCCTCATCAAAAGCTTTTCACGGTTTTTGCTCCGAGGACATCCTTAAGAAATTGAGAAATATCTCATCCTGAATCACCGAAACGTAATCTGCGCACCCATTGCAGAAACAGCTTCTATGCGCAAGCGTCCGACCGCTACGGCGGGGAGGGAAAGAAACGGCACGCAGTGGTACAGACTCATCCGTTAATTTGCAAGCATACGCATTCTTGTGTATTCAGAATGCAACAAGTTCTTATGCTTGGCACTCGTCCGCAGTCCCCACATACTCGCTCACCTTGCGGAAGAAGACCCGAAAGCTATGAGATGTATTGCGGGTTATGTCGATATGTTCGGCGATTGCCTTCGCTCCTGCAATTTGCTCGTATTGCGGTAGGTGCTTTTTAAGTTCGCTCTTTGGATTTTCAATCGCGTCTGCAACGCGATATTTCCGTTTTCGTGATAACGCTGTAATGCTTGGTTTGCCAAAAGCTGTACTAACTGCGGCTAAATCGCCCCAGTACCAACTCTCAAGTTCGTGACAGGCAATCCTTACTGTGACACTTGGTTCTGCCAAACAACATATTGCAATAAGCTTGTTTTTCAAGGTTACGCAATCCCAATTATCTTGGTCGTGGACAACAACAAACTTACTGTTAGGAATACGCCAGTTTTGCATATGCCGCGCCACATTTTTTTCAAGGTCTTGTTTGCCATGATAAGCTATAATCTTTAACGTTATTTCGGGATAGCGCCGACGGATTATCGTCTCAAGAAACGCTTTCATCGACGGTTCTTCGGTGAAAATTACAAGCAAAATTAGACCCCCTCAATCAGCATATCGTGACTCCAGAGATAGCCTAACAAATCACCACCCCTTACGAAAGCTTTGACTTGCGGGTCATCAGCCACACGCCTTATTGTTGTGTAACTATCTGTTCCTTTGACAAGGCAATACAACTCATCGAGATGAACTGCATCAAGCAAATCCGGTGAATGTGTGGAGATAAAAACTTGTCCATAATTATTATCATCATCACCGATAGAATACTGTCGGAACTCCTCGACAAGTCCACTCAAAAGTTTTGGGAAAAGTTGGTTTTCAGGTTCTTCAATACACAGCAAAGCGTGTCTGTCTGGGTCGCTTAACAGAAGCAGATAGGTGAACATCTTAATTGTCCCGTCTGACACACAAGTCGAGGCAAAGGGGTCTTTGAAATTACCATCTTGGAAACGCAGAAGTATCCTCCCATCTTCGTCGGACTTAGCGGTAACATCGGTAACGCCCGGCACTCGCTCTTTCATACGCTCAAGGACTCTGTCAAAACGATCTCGGTAATTCTCATACATATACTGCGCCACTGATGCAAGGTTATCACCTGTACGTGAAATATGCTGTGCAAGCTCAACCTTATTTGTCGCCCGAGCATCGTCGATATGGAAGTCGGAGACAAACCAATCTTCAATTAAGCGGCAAAATTTAGATACCGCAATAAAATCTGTCATATTGCCGAGAGCTTTTACTGCAAGTATATGTGGCGAATTTAGAGTACGCTGCGTGCGTTCAGCTTCTTTAGCATCAGCATATTCTGTCAATTCGCCCTCAGCCGCAAAGCCTTTGCCTTCGTGAAATTCAAGAACACGCCAAGGTTGACCTTTGCTGCCACGACGGAATTTTAGTATCTCAGTCTTGACAACAGGCAAGGATTTATCATTTAGTCCGATTGAAAGTTCGTAGGTAATCAACGGCTCATCTTTGTTCGGACGGAATTTAATCACGAACGAAATATCGCCGTCTTGACTGCGAGAAATAACTTGCTTAAAACCGCCGCGACGCTGAAACGCCATCTTCACATCTGAAACAAGAGCGTCGTTCAAAAAGCCGAACACATCAAACAGCGTTGACTTTCCAACGCCATTGCGACCAACAAAGACAGCCATTCCGGGCACATTTGTTAGCTTAACATTCTGTAATGACTTATAGTTATGGATTTCAAGATACTCTATTCTCATTTAGACACCTCCGTCAGATTATCGCTTTCAAAAATCCTTGTTCCAACGCCTACGGGAATTGAAACATGTTGTCCACTTTGTCAGGCGTGAGGACTATCTTGCTGTCAAGCGGATGATCAATAATGTTGACAGCCTTGCCCTCAGTATAACTCTTCTTCAATTTGCTATTCATTCACGATTTCCGACCTCAAAAACTCTGCATATGCAGTTTGTGCCGCCGAAAACGAATGGTGCTTGTATTCATTTGTAGCATTATAGTTAGGTAAGGCTATAATTTGATTATTAACCCTCTCAAAATCCTCCGAAGATGTATAGTCAAACAGATTCGTGTTCGCTATACTCTGGGCGTTCAAAGTGGATACGAGCGTTCCTCTCAAAATCGTCGCATATTGGTTTGCAGTGTTTTCTGCCTTGTCACTCGCAACAAGCCAGTTTTTGAAATCCTGCTCAGTAGACGTGTTTGTCTGAATTGTTATTGTACGGGCTTGCCTTGGTGTACAACGTTTGAATGTAAATTCAACATCATCTTCAAGTCCGAACAATTCAACTGCAATCTGCGTGAAACTCATAAGATCTTGAGCAGAATGCCCTGTTTCCGCGTAGTATCCGGGGCAAATCTCATTTGGGGATTTACTCCTGTAACAGTAGCCGCTATCCGCAGGTTCAGCCAAATGACGTTTCTTAAAGGTTTCGTGGACGATGAGTTTTTCAAAAGTTGCTCCATCAAACTCAAATAGTCTATTCAAGATGCCTAAGAAAAGAGATTTCCATGAATCAACCAAATATTCATCCACGCCAAAAATATAACTACGGGGTGTTTGACCGGTGACCTTTATATTATCCATTATATTATACGAAGCGGAATAATCTATTTCTGAATCTGATGAAGTGATGCTATACTTCTCGGGGAACGTCCATATTTCCAATGCTTTCTCGGATAAGCGTGCCGCGCGGTTTTGAATGCTTTTTACGTCCCATGAATCAGCGGTCGCAGCATCGCGGGATAAGGCTATATTCGAAGACAGATAAGTCGCTTTCTTATCCGTAAAGCTCTCATTACTCAGCCTGGAATTATATCCACTAAGTGTTAGATTTCCTATGGTGTGTTGCCATTGAGAATGCACCTGCTCATAATCTTTGCCCAACTCTCCTCGCCAAGTAGCATTCAGAGTCTGTGGCATAATATGCTCAATAGTTATTTCTTCTGTGAGAGCAACTCTCTCTTTTGGATTCAAAGTATTTTCAACCATCTCAAGTGTATATTTTGCAAGTTTGGCACTATATAGATCGAATGTCTGAAATGCACTTTTAAATACATCATCCCTCGGAAATGTCTGTGAACGTACTTTCCCAGCAAGAATTTTAAGAAGCTTATCGGGTATGTTATCAGCATCTCCAATTTCGCGGGGAAGAGCGGCATAGGTTGTATTTAGGGCGTTTGTGGACAGGCTAAAGTTATACTGTGCTTTACAAACCAGCCTACGGTATTGGTAAGAGAGCAGAGTACGAATGCAATTGAAAAGACCTTCTTCGGACAAAACCCGCAAATTATAACACTTGTCAAAGAACCACAGCAGCAACTCAAAAGCAACAAATGATTTGATTTCGTGAAATTGTATCAAGAGCGAATTCAATTCTTTGCTATCACTTTTATTGAACCTACACCAAGAATAGTATTCAGCATAACGTTTCAACTCAGCAAGCAAGTCTTCCTCTCTTCCAAGAAAGTTTGCGTGTGCATATTGCTTAAAAGCCTCATAGACATTTCCAATCTTAACTATGGCACCATTTTTCATTGTTAGATAGTCGCGGATAAAGTCAGGAATAACCTGAGGGGTGAGAAACTCCTCTATTCTAATCCAATAATTCTTGTAGAGGCGTGTCTGCTTTTCCTGAGAATCACAGTTCATTAACAGAAAATTTCGTATAAGATCACCCTGCGTAAGGTTAAGACCTGTGGAATTTATGCTCTCGAAAATAACCTGAGGATTTTCCTTACCTGTATCGAGCTGAATATATACGATCTCTAACTTCCCAATTGCCTCGAACAATTCCTGCGGAGAAAACTGACTATCCGCCACTTTATGCTTGAAAATCTCATAATTTTTCCACAGGTTTGAGGAAATGTTGCTCGGTGTTTGACCATCAATTAGGCTGACCCACGTTGTAGCATCACTCTCAATAGGTTTAAGCTTTAATCGGTATTTTTCTTCACGCGCACGCTTATTCGTAAGATAATCATTCCAAATCTCGTCTTTGACATCTTCGTTCTTGGTAAGATCGTGTATGGCTTTAAGCAAGAGCATAACAGTTGTAATGCGCTGCTGACCGTCAATAATAGTAAACTCATTCCAAGTAGCGTTTGAGTTTGCTGAAGTAACATATACGATGGTTCCAACAAAGTGGCTTACATTTCCGTGTGCAATAGCTTCAATATCGTTGAATAACTTCGAACATTCCTGCTCTTTCCATTCATAGTTGCGCTGATACACAGGAATCGTGAAGGTTCTGCGCCCGGCGGTTATAAACTCACGGAAGTTAACTTCCATTGCTTTCATATTGAATAGTCCTCCAATTCATTAAATGACGGATTTAATATGAAATCAGTAGTACAATGAAATCGACACACTCATAGTTCAGCAACGCCCTTTCGCGATTTTAATTGGGATTGCAGTCCGCTGATTTTCTACTGGCAACATGTTTATTGGAATGTTGTTTTCATGCAATACTCAATATCGCATTTACGAGTCAGTTTGTTCGGAAAAGTGTTCCTTTTCCCAACGATGATCGTGGTACAAATAATGTCCAAATCTCCCACGGGCTGTTGACGAGCAATATTAATTGACTTTCGAGCTGGGTTGAATAACAAATCAAAGCTCGACAGCGCACCTCAACACGATGTAGTATATCATATGTTAATGCATTTGTTAACCACAATTTTACAATGATTGCATACGAAAAACGGCATCAGCGCGTGTACTGATGCCGTTTTGGCGTTTATTGTTCGATTCTTACAGATGCAAGACGCGTTCGCGGATTTCCTGCGTTCTGCCTTGGTTCCAGTACTGCGTACCGATATAGCCGCAGGTGCGGCGGGCGACGTTCATCTTGCTCTGGTCTGCATTGCCGCAGTTCGGGCAGACCCAGACGAGCTTCCCGTCTTCGTCCGCCTTTGTTTCAATCTCACCGTCAAAGCCGCATTCTTGGCAGTAGTCCGACTTCGTGTTCAGCTCGGCGTACATGATATTATTGTAGATGAACTTCATCAGCTCAAGAACTGCCTCGATATTGTTCTGCATATCCGGCACTTCCACGTAGCTGATTGCGCCACCGGGGGAGAGCGCCTGATACTGCGCCTCGAAGGCAAGTTTATCCAGCGCGTTAATCTCCTCCGTGACGTGGACATGGTAGGAGTTTGTGATATAGCTCTTATCCGTGACGCCCGCGATAATACCGAAGCGCTTTTGCAGGCACTTTGCAAACTTGTAGGTCGTAGACTCCAAGGGCGTGCCGTAGAGGCTGAAGTCGATATTGTGCTTCTTTTTCCAGCGGGCGCATGCCTCATTCATGTAGCGCATAACTTCCAGCGAAAAGGGCGTTGCCGTGGGGTCTGTATGCGATTTGCCGGTCATATAGCGCACGCACTCATACAGCCCCGCATAGCCCAAAGAGATGGTCGAATAGCCGCCGTAGAGGAGCTTGTCGATCGGATCGCCCTTTTCCAGCCGCGCCAGCGCGCCGTACTGCCACAGAATCGGCGCTGCGTCGGAAAGCGTGCCCTTGAGCCGCTCGTGCCTGCAAAGAAGCCCGCGATAGCATAAATCCAGACGCTCGTCGAAGATTTTCCAGAACTTTTCCATATCGCGCCCGGAGGAGAGGGCGACGTCCACCAAATTGATGGTCACAACGCCCTGATTGAAGCGCCCGTAGTATTTCGGACGATTGTTTTCATCCACATAGGGAGTCAGGAAGCTGCGGCAGCCCATGCAGGTATAGCAATGCCCCTGCCCGTTTTTATCCACTTTCAGCTCCAGCATTTTCTTCTCGGAGATATAGTCGGGCACCATGCGCCGCGCGGTGCACTGCGCCGCAAGCTGCGTGAGATAGTAATACGGGGAGTCCTCGCGGATGGTATCCTCCTCGAGCACGTAGATGAGCTTCGGGAAGGCGGGCGTAATCCAAATGCCCTTCTCGTTCTTCACGCCCTCATAGCGCTGGCGCAGGGTTTCTTCAATAATAATGGAAAGGTCGCTCTTTTCCTGCGCGCTTCGCGCCTCGCCCAGATACATGAAAACGGTGATAAAGGGCGCTTGCCCGTTTGTGGTCATGAGCGTAACCACCTGATACTGAATGGTCTGCACGCCGCGCTTGATTTCCTCGCGCAGGCGGTTTTCCACGATTTTCGAGATGGTTTCCTCGTCGGGCTGCGCCCCCAAAACCGCAATTTCCTCCAAAACGGCGTCGCGGATTTTCTTGCGGCTCACGTCCACAAAGGGGGCGAGGTGCGTCAGGGAAATGCTCTGCCCGCCGTACTGATTCGAGGCAATCTGCGCAATAATTTGCGTTGCTATATTGCAGGCGGTAGAGAAAGAATGCGGCTTTTCGATGCGCGTGCCGGAGATGACCGTGCCGTTTTGCAGCATGTCCTCCAAATTCACAAGGTCGCAGTTGTGCATATGCTGGGCGTAATAATCCGTGTCGTGGAAGTGAATCAGCCCCGCGTCGTGCGCCTGCACAATGTCCTCGGGAAGCAGGATGCGGCGGGTGATGTCCTTGGAAACCTCGCCTGCCATGTAGTCGCGCTGCACGGAATTGACGGTGGGGTTTTTGTTCGCATTTTCCTGCTTGACTTCCTCGTTGTTCGATTCAATCAGGCTCAAGATGCGGTCGTCCGTGGTGTTTGCCTTGCGCACCAGCGAGCGGGTGTAGCGGTAGGTGATATATTTCTTCGCAACCTCGAAAGCGCCGTGCGCCATGATCTGATTCTCGACCAAATCCTGCACTTCTTCCACAGACAGACTGCGGCTGACCTCTTGGCACTTAATTTCGACGCTTTGCGTGATGCGCGAGATTTGAAGCGGCGTCAGGCGCGCGTTTTGCTCCATCGTATCGTTTGCTTTTTCTATCGCGGCTTGGATTTTTGCCGCGTCAAACACGACCTCCGTGCCGTTTCTTTTGATAATTTTCATGATTTTACAGCCTTTCCGATTCTTCGCGAGTATCCTTCTTCTCGGCTATTATACTACATCTTGTGGTAAATGCAAGAGGCAAAGCACAATATTTTGAATTTTCCTATTATATTTGCAAATGGATTGCAGGAATTTCCCAAAAGGGCTTTTTTTTCGGCGAAAGAAGCGTTATAATGTAGACAATTATGCCGTTTTTTACAGAAGTTAGGAGATTGCCGCATGAAGCGAGTCGCAAGCATCCAAGATTTGTCCTGTATCGGCAAATGCTCTCTGGGCATTGCCTTGCCGATTCTCAGCGCCATGGGCGCAGAATGCGTAGCGCTTCCTACGGCTGTGCTCTCCGCGCACAGCTGCTTTTCCGGCTTTGTCAGCAAGGACTTGTCCGATACGCTGCTGCCGATTGCGCAGCACTGGGCGGCGCAGGGTTTTGCCTTTGATGCGCTCTACAGCGGCTATTTGGCAAGCATCGAGCAAATTGCACTGGTCGGGGAGCTCTTCAGCCGCTTCAAAACCGCAGACAATTTCCTTTTTGTAGACCCTGCAATGGCTGACCACGGCAGGCTCTATACCGGCTTTTCGGACAGCTTCCCGCAGCAAATGCGCACGCTGTGCGCCAAGGCGGATTTTATCACACCGAATATCACCGAGGCATGCCTTTTGACGGACACCGCTTACCGCGAAACGCACGACAGCGCCTATGTGGATACGCTTTTGCGCCGCCTGCTTTTACTCGGCGCAAAAACCGTGATTATCACGGGCGTTATGAGCGAGCCGGGTAAGATGGGCGTTGCCTTTATGGATGCCGGCGGCAGGCAGGCGACCCACTTCACAGACTTTGTCCCCGCGCAGTTCCACGGCACGGGCGACCTCTTTGCAAGCACCTGCGTGGGCGCCTTGCTGCGGGGGCTGTCCGTCTCCGACGCCGTTTCTTTGGCTGCAAACTATGTGGTCAAAACCATCCGCGTCACCGCCGAAAGCAGCGACGCCCGCTGGTACGGCGTAAACTTTGAACAAACCATCCCGTATTTACTCGCGCAGATGAAAGAATATGCCATTTAGGAGGACGTCACATGAAAAAAGAAATCTCCCCCCTGCGCAAGGTGCGCAAAGGCCTGACAAGCCCGATTCTCTTGTCATTTTTGCTGCCCTTTGTCATAGTCAGCGCGGTATTCGCCATCGGCGGGCTATGGCCCTTTGGCAGCTATCAGATTATGACGAGCGACAGCTGGCATCAGTACTATCCGTTCTTTGTATCCTTCCGTGAGAAGCTGCTCAGCGGCGGTTCGCTGCAGCACACATGGACAGTCGGCTTGGGCACGGGCTACGCAGCCCTGTTTGCCTACTATCTGGCAAGCCCCTTATACCTACTGAGTGTATTTGTTCCGGCTGCCTATCTGCGCGAGTTTTTCGCCCTTACAATCATTATTAAAATCGCCTGCGGCGGCATGTTCTTCGCCGTTTTCGTGCGCACGGTCTTTAAGCGCTGCGACCTAAGCGTCATTTTCTTCTCCTTGATGTACGCGCTGTGCGCCTTCGTTTCCGGCTATTACTGGAACTGCATTTGGCTCGATACTTTTGCACTTCTGCCGCTGCTCGTTGCAGGCACTGTGAGCCTGCTGCGCGACGGCAAGTTCCGCCTGTACATCCTCGCACTGGCGCTGTCGGTTTGGTGCAACTACTATCTGAGCTTCTTTAGCTGCATCTTTGTTCTTCTGTGCTTCCTCGGCTATACCATTTGCTGTTGGAATGGCTTTAAGGGGCTTTGGCGGCGTTTCCTGCGCATCGGCGTTTGTACGGTCATTGCTTTCGGCATAACGGCGGTCTTACTGCTTCCGACCCTCAAAGCAATGGGCAACACCTACTCCATTAGCGGGCAAGCCCCGAACCTGCTTGCCATGAACATCAACTATTCTTACGGCAATATCCCCAAGAGTATGAGCACCGCCAAATACCTCTACACGGAAACCTTGCCGAAAGCTTTAAAATCTGCGTGGCAAGTTGTCGCAAATCTTCTGGCGGATACCAAGCCGAACAAAATGGGCGGCTTGCTTCCGAATGTTTTCAGCAGCTTTACGGCAGTCATTTTGGGGCTGTTCTACCTCTGCTGCAAGAAGATAAAAAAGCGGGAGAAATTTGTCAGCGTCGGGCTTTTGGCGTTTTTCGTTCTCAGCTTCATCTTCCGCACGTTGGACTTCTACTGGCACGGCATGCATTTCCCGAATATGATTCCTTTCCGCCAAAGCTACTTGTTTAGTTTTGTGCTGATCACCATGGCATACCGCGCCTATACGCTCATCGACGATTTCAAGAAGCGCTATCTCTTCTTCATCGTGCCGCCCTGCCTTGCGCTTATCGGCTGCGGCTATTACTTTGAAGCAAGCATCGGCAAGCGCAGCCTTGTGCTCAACTGCGCGGTGCTCGGCGGCGTTGTGACTGCGCTGCTCCTGCACAGCAAGTCCAAGCGCTGGCGTAAGAATCTGTCCTTGGCGCTGCTCGCGCTGATTATCACCTGCGAAATGTCGCTGGGCTTTGCGCTTGACACCGGCTTCACCTACCGCGCGGACTATCCCAAAAACAGCGAGGAGGTGCAAATGTTTTTGTCCGAAATCGATACACGCGAAGAAGGCGCCCTCTTCTGGCGCACGGAAATGAACACCACGCAATCTCTCAACGACGCCGCGCTCAACGAGTATAACGGTGTTTCGTTGTTCTCCTCTGCTGCGATTGTCGCCACCACGCGCATTATGCGCGCCTTCGGTCTCTCCGCTTGGCCCACAAGCAACCGCTATGCCTACTACGAAAGCTCCCCGCTCACAAACACGCTTTTGGGCATCAAATATATCATCAATCGCAACAATGGGCAACTCACTGCCGACTACACCGAAACGATTGCAACTGCCGGGGACTCCACACTGCGGGAAAACACGGCGTATATTGCCCCGGGCTTTATGACCAATATCGCGCTGGGAGGCTTTGTCTCCAAAGCGTCCACTGCCAATCCGCTGACCGACCAAGAGGAGATGTTCCGCCTCGCCACAGGCATCCTTGATCCGCTATACACACATTTTATCTACAGTTCTTATGAAGCCGAGGAAAACACCACGCTCACGCCCAGCGGCACAAGCGGCAAGCAGTTCAGCTTCTCCACAACGAGCGCAAGCGGCAAGAGCGACCTGAGCATCTCCTATATCGTGCCGCAGAGCGGGCTTGTCTGCGCGACGACCTTCGGCAGAGGCGCGGACGAGGTGAAGATTTATCGCAACGGGGAATACCTCTTTACCTGTAATATCAAAGCGCGCGGGCTGTTCATTTTGGGCAACTGTGCAGCGGGCGACGAAATCACGCTCACGCATGTTACAGTCGCAAACGCAACCGGCGCAATTATCGCAGACCTTGCGGTCTTGAATAACGACGTGTTCGACCGCGGCATGGAAATCCTCTCACGAGACAAGTGGACTTTGAGTGAATTCTCCGACACCCACGTGAAGGGCACGATTGCGGTCACGCAGGACGGTCTGTTCTATTCCTCCTTTGCCTATCAGGACGGCTGGCGCGTCTATGTGGACGGTGAGGAGATTGCCGTTTGCACCGGCGCGAATCCCAAAGACGGCGATGTGAAGCTGACCGATACCATGATTTGCTTCCCCTTATCCGCCGGGACGCATGAGATCGAGCTGCGCTACACTGCGCCGGGGCTGATTCCCGGTGCGATCATTTCGATTCTCTGTCTGGATATCTTTGTCGTGCTGTGCCTGCTGCTACGCAAAAAGAAGCGGCTGTTCCCCGATCCCCCCGCGCCCGGGAAGCCCTATGTCGAACCTTCCGTCGCAATCGCGCCCTATGTTGACCCGCTCTATGAGGAGATTTATATCGACCAAAGCGAGGAAGAGGCAGATTCTATGCAGCTTGACGATGCGCAGGAGGATGCCGTCCCACTTGACGAAACAGAGAATCAGCCTCTTTGACACACCACAACAGAAAATCCGCAGAGATTTCCTGTTATTTCCCGCGCCGCGGCAAAGACTAGGTGCATACTTTGCACGGCGGAACTCGAAAATTGCAATATATCGGAGGAACGTATGTCAACCCTGAAAGAAGAAATTTGCAGACGCAGAACCTTTGCGATTATATCCCACCCCGATGCGGGTAAGACGACCCTGACTGAAAAATTCCTGCTCTACGGCGGCGCGATTGCGCAGGCAGGCGCGGTAAAGGGGAAGAAGAACGCCCGCGCGGCAGTTTCGGACTGGATGGAAATTGAGAAGCAGCGCGGAATTTCCGTCACTTCCTCCGTCATGCAGTTCCAGTATGCGGGCTTTTGCATCAACATCCTCGATACCCCCGGGCATCAGGACTTCTCCGAAGACACCTACCGCACGCTCATGGCAGCAGACTCCGCGGTCATGGTTATTGACGGCAGCAAGGGCGTCGAGGCGCAGACTCGCAAACTTTTTAAGGTCTGCGCCATGCGGCATATTCCGATTTTTACGTTCGTGAACAAGATGGATCGCGAGGCAAAAGACCCCTTCGACCTGCTCGATGAGCTGGAGAGGGAACTCGGCATCGAAACCTACGCGATGAACTGGCCAATCGGCAGCGGCAAGGAATTTCAAGGCGTGTACGACCGCAGAAAACAGCAAATCAACTTCTTCTCCGGCATTTCCGGTAAAAAGCGCGCAGACAAACTGGAAATTTCCCTGGATGACGCACAGGTTGCGGACTTCATCGGCGCTGCGCGTTGGCAGCAACTGCGCGACGACGTGGACTTGCTGGGAGCAGGGCGGGATTTCGAGCTGGAGGAAGTACAAAGCGGCTCGCTCAGCCCCGTTTTCTTCGGCTCGGCGCTGACGAATTTCGGCGTAGAACCCTTCTTGGAGGCGTTTTTGCAGATGACGCCCGCGCCGCTGGCGCGTACGTCTGATGCGGGCGTAGTCGATACCTTTGATTCCGATTTTTCCGCCTTCGTCTTCAAGATTCAGGCGAATATGAACAAGGCGCACCGCGACCGCTTGGCGTTTATGCGCATTTGCTCCGGCAAGTTCGAGCGCGACGCAGAGCTTTTCCATGTGCAGGGCAATAAAAAGCTGCGCCTGTCGCAGCCGCAGCAGCTCATGGCGCAGGAACGCGAAATCATCAACGAGGCGTATGCCGGGGACATTATCGGCGTGTTCGACCCGGGCATTTTCTCGATCGGCGACACCATCACCGTGCCGGGGAAGAAATTCCGCTATTCGGGCATTCCGACCTTCGCGCCGGAGCATTTCAGCCGCGTGAGTCCCATGGACACGATGAAGCGCAAGCAGTTCATCAAGGGCGCGGAGCAAATTGCGCAGGAGGGCGCGATTCAGATTTTCAAGCTGCCGAACACCGGCATGGAGGAGATTATCGTCGGCGTTGTCGGCACGCTGCAATTCGATGTCTTCCGCCACAGAATGCTGGGCGAATACGGCGTGGAGCTGCGGATGGAGTCGCTGCCCTACGAGGTGCTGCGCTTTATCACGAAAAGCCCCTGCGACGAGACAGATTTGAATCTGTCCTCCGACGCGCAGCTTCTAGAGGACTACCGCGGGCATCGGCTTCTGGTATTCTCCAGCCCCTGGGCTATCGATTTTACCATCCGCCGCAATCCCGGCTTGGAACTGTCCGAGACACTGAAGAACTAAAACAAAACCCCGTCCGCCCGTGTGCTGCACTTGCCAAAAGCAAGGCGCGCGCGGGCGGACGGGGTTTTCCGGTTCGAGGTATGCTGTAGGCGATTTCGCGGTGCAAAAGCTACGACTCGAAGGAGCAAATGCGCATGATATAGGAAGCAACCTGCTTGCGAACAACGACCGTTTCTGCCTGCGCGAAAATGCTTTCGCCCTCGTTGCCGTTGATAATCTCTTCGCTGTTGCACCACAGCAGCGCATCAACCTCTTCCTGTGTAAGCGCGGGGAAGAGCGAATACAGCGCGTCGTTCCCGCCAAGCTGCTGCGCAGAGAGATTCCCTTGCAACTGCATATAGCGGCAGATTAATATAGCGGTAAATTTGTAGTTCAGTGTCTGCGAAAGCTCCTCGTTTGTAAGCAGCCCGTTGGAGATTGCCCAAGCGGCAGCCTCCGGATACTCGCTATCGGCAGGCACAGACGACCCAACTTCGACCTTTGGAGAGCCTTCAATGCGGTAGACACAGTCTATAAATTCCGCGACGCTCGATGTTCGTTCCGCGCCGAAGACCGTATCGGAATCCGGGGTCATATATCCCTTTTCACAAACAAAGGAGATACCGTTCGACATGTAAATATTGTGTACATCTTCAAACATGTACGCCTGCTCGCGATTTCCTCCCGATACGCCGAAGACATGGGAATAGTAATCGGTATCTAAAATAGCAGTCGATACTTCAAACACTTCCGACACGTAATCACAATATTTCGCAACGGTTTTTGCATCGACTTCGCCGCCGTCATTGGCAATGGCGGTTGCGGTAGCTGCATCGTAGCGGAAACTGTCTGTAATATAGCTGTGATCCGAGAGAATGGCGAGGTTATCCTCATGCGCCAAAACATCTCGCCCTGTCAGAAGGCGCGAATCATAGTCTACGCCCAGCAGATTTAGAAGTGTGGGCAGAATATCTATCGTGCTGCAATAATCCGGGACGGCGACCGGCTCCATGCCGGGCACATAACAGATAAAGGAGCTTTGGAATTTTCCGAAAGTGGTATCTACCGCTTTCCCCGCCAACTCGTTATACTGCTCTTCTTGCAGCCCGTAGGGATAGTGATCCGCTGTGAGCACGATAATCGTATTATCCGCCTGCCCCGCCGCCTCAAGTTGGGCGAGCAGGGAAGTGAGCGCATCTTCAAGCTCCAGATTGCACGCCAAATATGCCTTTACCTCTTCGGAGTAGTCGAGGTCTTGCACCCGATGCCGATTTTTGCTGCTCATTGCGTTTGACCAGTCGTATTCATAGTGCCCGCTGAAGGTCATGTAATACACGCAAAACGGGTCGTCGCTTGCAATAAAATCCTGCGTGGAGGCGTCGATCATATCCTTATCGGAGGCAGGCCACGAAAGGGGAATATCCAATCCGAAGCTAACCGCTTTGAAATCATAGCCCATATTCGCATGGGTGATGTTTCTGTTGTAGAAAGAGCCGTAGTAGTCATGATACGCGTAGGCAGGCAATGCCTGTTTGCCGAACACATTGCCCATGCAGTAGGGCAGATAGTTCGTGGAAGAGGCGTCAAAGCTCGAGGCAACCTTTGAGCGGTACATATCGGGCATAAGCCCCATGCAGAAGGCATACTCCCCGGCGGTTGTCGTGTTCGGGAAGCTGCAATAGAAATTCTCAAACACAAAGCCGTTCGTGCTCAGTTTATAGAGCGTCGGGGTGAGCTCCGGGCTGATAAGATAGGGGCTGTACGACTCTGCGCAAAGCATAATCACGTTGTAGCCTTGCAGAAGCCCGGTGTATTCGTTCTTCTTTGTCGGCACTTTTCCCGCAAAGTAGCGATCCAGGATTTCCAAATCTGCATCGCCCTTCGGCAACTGCGTGAA
>JAISIK010000051.1 GCA_031262065.1 Oscillospiraceae bacterium
TTTTTCTGTACCGATGCGCGTTTTTACTTTTTGACGCCTAAGATGAGGCGCGGATAGATTTTTCAAGGGGCGCAGCACGAGGGGCGGGTATTCAAGCAGAGCGCAACTGCCTACGACCCTGCGTAATGCGCAGTGCAAAGCCGCCCAATCGAAACCGGAGCAAACGCTCCAACACGTTGCCGAAGTACGAGTTAGCGAACGGCAAGCCGGATGCCTACGGCTTTGCTGTTGGGGATATAGGAGGTCAATGGATATGCTGAAACTACTCTATATAACAAATGACCCGCTTGTTGCCGGTATAGCCGATAAAGCGGGCGTAGACCGCATTTTCGTTGACCTCGAAGTGCTTGGCAAACAAGAACGGCAGAATACGATTGATTCCGTAAAATCCCATCATTTGATCAGCGATATACCGAAAATTAAAGCCATACTGACGAATTCCGAAATGCTCGTAAGGGTGAACCCCATAAACGCGCAGTCGAAAGACGAAATCGATGCAGTTATAGCCGGCGGCGCGGATATGGTTATGCTGCCGATGTTTGAAACAGCGAACGAGGTTAGAACCTTTGTTTCTGCGGTTAACAAACGGGTGAAAACATGCCTGCTAGTAGAGCGCATCCTTGCAGTCAACAATATCGATGAGATACTGGACGTCGGCGGAATCGATGAAATTCATATCGGACTAAACGACTTGCACCTGTCCATGCATCAGCGCTTTCTCTTTGAGCCGCTTGCAGACGGAACCGTTGCCTATATCCTCAAAAAGGCGAAGGCGCGCGGGATTCCCTGCGGGTTCGGCGGTATGGCGCATCTCGGAACGGGGGAGCTTCCCGCCGAGAATATCCTCACCGAGCATTACAGGCTTGGCTCTGCGGCAGTCATACTCTCGCGTTCGTTTTGCAAACCCGAAAACTATGCCGATATGGCGCTTTTTGAAAAAGCGTTTTCGCAGCGGGTCAGGGAGCTGCGCGCATTTGAAACGAAGCTAAAGAGCTATACACCAAAGCTGTTTGAGGAAAACAGAGCGTTCACACAAGCGAAGATTTCAGCAATTGCAAAGACAGTATCGTCGAAGGTGGCCACTTGATGTATTTCTATGTTAAACGATTTTTGGATATTTTCTTTTCGACTTTGGCGTTTTTAATTCTATCGCCAATCTTCCTGCTTGTCGCAGTAGCGATAAAAGTAGAGTCTCCCGGGCCTGTGCTGTTCTGGCAGGAGCGGCTGGGCAAAAACGGCAAGGTGTTCAAGATATGCAAGTTCCGCTCGATGGTCGTCGGCGCTGAGAAAATGGGCAGCGGCGTGTACTCAGAGAAGCATGACCCGCGCGTTTTTAAGGTGGGCAGGCTGATTCGCATGCTGTCGATCGACGAGCTGCCACAGCTTTTTTGCATTATCCGGGGAGACATGAGCATTATCGGACCGCGCCCGCCGCTTACCTATCATCCGTGGACAATCGATAAATATACCGACCAACAGCGAGAAATGTTTGCGGTTCTGCCGGGTGTAACCGGGTGGACGCAAGTACATGGTCGCAAAACGGTGGAATGGAATACGCGCATTGAGATGAATGTCTGGTATGTCAAGCATATCAGCTTTTGGCTGGATATGAAGATATTCTTTATGACCATTGTGAAGATATTCAAAACAAGCGACAACGTAAATTACGAAGAGACCGTTGTTGAAAAGAAGGATTCCGCAGAAAAATAGCGCAAGTTTGTATATCACTGAAAAGGAAACGAGTATATTGTGAAGAAGCGAAAAATTCTTCTAACCGGCGCTTTCAAATACGCGAAAGAGCAGCTGGAAGCGATTGCTGAACTGGGTTTTGAAGTCGAATATATACAAGATGAGCGGGTAAAGCTGCCGGAAAGCTATTTTGCCGTTGATTCTGTGGTAGGCAATCAGATTTTCCTCTATAACGACATCGCGAAGTTCAAAAACCTTCGGTATATTCAGCTTTCAAGCGTAGGGACGGACAGAGTGCCGATTGCATACATAAAAGAACACAAAATTACCCTCAAAACAGCCGGTGACGTTTACAGCATCCCTATGGCTGAGTGGGTCATCGGCAAGATTCTTGAATTGTACAAGCACTCGTACGAGTTTTTCAAAGCCCAACAAAAGCAGGCGTGGATAAAAGATCGAAACATAGTAGAGCTTTCGGGGAAAAAGGCTGCGATTATTGGATTTGGAAATGTCGGACGAGAAATAGCAAAACGCCTGAAACCATTCAATGTACAGATTTTAGCAGTCTCCCCGCGCGCGAACAACGCGGATTATTTTGATGCGTACTATCCTGTTGCAGAGATAGAGGCAGCCCTGCAAGAGAGCGATATCGTGATTCTTACCCTCCCGCTCAATGCGGACACAAAGCACTTGTTTAATGATGAACGCTTTGCCGCGATGAAAAGTGGGGGAATCTTTATTAACGTTTCGCGGGGCGGCATAGTGGATGAAACGGCGCTCTCCAACGCCTTAAACAGCGGAAAAATCAGCGGCGCTGCGCTTGACGTCTTTGAAACAGAACCCTTGCCGCAGGACAGTCCGCTTTGGCATAGGGATAACCTGATTATAACGCCGCACAACGCATTCGTCTCCGAAAACAATGCCGAGAGATTGTTTCGCTTGATTTATGAGAATTTGAAGGAAGAAATAGCCGGAACAGAGGGTTAGATAAATTAAAATGTCAAATATCTTACTGATTGCAAATGTAGACCGCACAATTTATAAATTCCGCCGCGAACTTGTCACGCGCCTCGTTGAAGAGGGGCACAGCGTCGCCATTTGCTGCGCGGAGAGCGGCTTAACTTCGCATCTCATCTCGCTCGGCTGTCAATTCATACCGCTCAATATGTCTCGAAAAGGGACAAATCCGCTTGCGGACTTTGGGGTCTTAAAGCAGCTTGTCAAGATACTCAAAAAGCAAAAGCCCGATGTGGTGCTGACCTATACTGTCAAGCCGAATATTTACGGCTCGCTTGCCTGCAGACTGCGCCGTATCCCTTGCCTGAGCAATATTACAGGGCTGGGGGTTATGGAAAAAAAGGGTTTGCTTGCAAGGTTTATGCTGCTGTTTCAAAAAGTGGCTATGCGTAAGACGCGCTGCGTATTCTTTCAAAACGAAGGCAACTTGGAAGTATATACAAAGCAGGGTATCGTTAGAGATAACTGGCGGCTGCTGCCCGGCTCCGGCGTGAATCTTGAAAAGCATGCAGTCGCGCAATACCCAACTGACGGGAAAGTCAGGTTTTTGACGATTGCCAGAGTGCGCCCGGATAAAGGCTACGATGAACTGTTTGCGCTGATCCGCGCGACGAAAGCCGCAAATGTGGAATTCCATCTCTGCGGGGCTTGCGAAGACGATGCGTATATGCAGGAAATCGAAAAACTGCGCGAAAGCCACTGCGTTGTGTTTCACGGGGAAATCATCCAAGAGGCTGTGAAGGATTTAATCGCCGACTGCCACTGTCTTATTCACCCGTCCTATCATGAGGGCATGGCAAACGTTATTTTGGAATCTGCGGCTATGGCGCGCCCGGTGATTGCCTCGGATATACCCGGCTGCCGCGAGGGCGTGGAAAACGGCGTCACCGGCTACCTCTTTTCGTGCAGGAACGCCGACGACTTAATACGCAAGGTGGACGCCTTCCTCGCTTTGCCATACGAAGACCGGCGACAAATGGGACAAGCCGGTCGGGCGAAGATGGAGCGAGAATTCGACCGCAATATCGTTATCGAGGCATACATGGAAGAGATTAAGAACGCTTTATAGGGCGTTTCGTATCATTTGCAAAAGGCGGCGTACAGAGCCCTTGCGCTCTGTACGCCGCCTTTCGCTCGCCAGCCTAGGAGCAGGTGGTAAAGAATACGGAACAACGCTTCGCAAGCCGTTTATAACGAAAACCAGCCCAAGTGGCTACCAAGCATCGCAAGAAATCCTACTATTACGCCTAACGAAATATAACCTAATAACACCCACACCCACCACGGTATCGCTTTCGGGTCTTTGTCGGTTTCGGAACAGGGAGAGAAATCCTCCCAATTGAACGTGTCATCGTTTACACGCATGGTCGTCACCTCTGCATTTGTATGGATTAGACAAGATATGTGTGCAGAATTTTTTGGGTTTCTTTACACGAGAATACTTCAAATATACCTCTATCTTTTCCCAAAATAGAGGCTTTGGGTATTAACAGTGTATACCAATTCGACAAAAAAGTCAAGTATAGCTAATATAGTTTTAACTCATGTAGCCAAACAATATTTAATGGAAAGTGTTTTTTGGGTTACACTGTTATCGGGTGATAACAATGATACGTTTAGCGGTTATGGATTTGTTAATCAAAAGAAATAGGACTCGATATTGGCTCGTCAAGGAATTGCAAACAGACTACAATTCCATAAACAAAATATGTAATAACGAAGTAACTTCCTTACATCTCGAGACCATAGAGAAGCTTTGCTGCGCGCTGGAGTGCACGCCGGACGAACTGTTTCTTTTTGAATAACAGATATAGGCAAGCAGAGCTTGTTCGTTTCACGGGAAATCGTCGCGAATGGCAGTTTGTGCGGCGATGGTTTCGCTTGCCCGGCGGACGCCCGTCATTTGCAGCTTTGCCTTGTGAAGAAGCCGCATCCACTTCGGATGCGGCTTCTTGCTTAATCTATAACGCGATGGGCAACTCTGGCAATGCTCTCCTCGATGGTATCCGCTGCGTGCTGCGCTTTTCTGCGAACGGTCGAATGCCGCGGCAGCATCAGCGCGACCATGCCGCCTGTGAGTACGCCTGCGCCGAGGGTGATAAAAAATGTTCTTGTGTGCATTTGCAATTCCTCCTTTCTCTATGCTTTAGGATTTCCCGACGACGCAAAACTATCGCCGCCAAATTTCAGACAAAATCCATCTTGCGTGTAGCGAAAGTTGTGGTATACTATTTAGTATAGAAGAATTTTGAAATATTTTGGGGAGGATTGTGGGATGTCGATAGATTACTTACAGGGAAAAATTCGGAAATTAAAGAACCCGACGATGCTCGGGCTTGACCCGTATCTCCCGATTTTGCCGCAGCATATTGTAAAAGACGCGTTCGCGCAGTACGGGCAGACGACGCAGGCTGCGGCGCAGGCGTATTACCGCTTTTGCACGGAGCTGATGGACGCGCTCGTGGAGGAAGTTCCCGCAGTGAAAATCCAAAGCGCCTGTTTTGAGGCGCTCGGCGGCGAAGGCGTCGTACAAATGCAGCGTCTTGCGAAATACGCAAAAGACTTGGGTTATTATGTCCTGATTGACTCCAGCCGCGGCGACGTGGGAAATATTGCCGAAATTTATGCGCAGGCGATGTTCGGCACGGTGAGCATCGGTGAAACTGCGCACGAAGTATTCAGCTGCGATGCGCTGACGGTCAACTGCTATCTCGGAAGCGACGGCGTGAAGCCGTTTCTTCCCTACTGCAAAGACAACGGGAAAAATATTTTTCTCATTTTGAAAACCTCGAACAAGTCCTCCCGCGAGGTGCAGGATTTGCTCTCGGGCGACCGCGTGATTTACACGGCGATGGCGGATTTGGCAATGCGCTGGAGCACCGGGCTTTTCGGGCAGAACGGCTATTCGGAGATCGGCGCGGTCGTCGGCGCGACCTTCCCGCAGACGATGAAGCTGATTCGCGAAAAATACGACCGCCTGTTCTTCCTTGTGCCCGGCTACGGCGCGCAGGGCGGCACTGCGAAGAACGTGCAGGCTGCCTTCGACCGCTTCGGGCACGGCGCGATTGTCACTGCCTCGCGCAGCATCATTTGCGCATGGCAGAAAACGGGCAGCGACGGCACGGATTTTGCGAACCATGCGCTGGCAGCCGCGCGGAAGATGAAAAGCGATATTTCTAAGTTTGTGGTGATATTATAAATGACAAAAATTTATCTGATTCGCCATGCGGAGGCTGAGGGCAATGTCTACCGCCGTCTGCACGGGCAGTATGACTCCAAAATTACGCCCAACGGCGCAAAGCAGGTTACCGCGCTGCAAAAACGCTTTGAAAGTGTCCCTATTGACGCCGTGTATGCCAGCGATTTAACCCGCACCTGCATCACCGCGGCCGCGATTTATAAACCCAAGGGCTTAGAATTGCAGCGCGACGCCCGTTTTCGCGAGGTCAATGTCGGTATTTGGGAGGACAGACCCTTCGGGCAGCTCGAGCGGGAGGAAGCTGCGCGTATGCACGCCTTCTCCCACGAGCCGTATGCGTGGAGCGTGGAGGGCTGCGAAACCTTTCCGGTCTACACGGGGCGCTTCCTAGAGGCGTTGGACGAGCTTGCTGCGCGTCACAAGGGGCAGACGATTGCGATTTTCTCCCACGGTATGGTGCTGCGCGGCGTGCTGATGCGGCTGTTCCACCCGGACGCGCGCACCGCGCCGATCAGCCACTGCGAGAACACGGGCGTAACCTGCATCACGTGGGATGACGGCAAATACACGTTGGACTTTATGAACGACGCTTCCCATTTGCCGCAGGAGATTTCCACGCTCGGGCGGCAAAACTGGTGGCGCGGAGGGCAAAAGCACGATTTTAATATGTGGTATCGCCCGGCAGGGGCGGACGATGCTGCGCTTCTTGCGACGCTTGGCGCTGTGCCCGCAGCGGGCGACGAGAAGCTCATTGCGATGCTGGGCGATGCGCCCATTGGCATGGTGCAGCTGCGTGAGCTCAGCGCGGATACCGGCGGCATCGTCCATCTTGCCCTGCTTCCCGAGCGGCGCGGGAGCGGGTTCGGCGCGCAGCTCATCGGCTGCGCGGTCAGCAGACTTCGCAAGTGCGGGAAGCAGTATATCGAGCTTTTGACGCTCCCGCAGGACACGCCCGCCAAGGCGCTGTTTTGCAACTACGGATTTGAAAAGAAAAGAACATATATTGTGCCGATTGTAGAATAACCGAATTGCCCGCCGAATAGATTTTCGGTGGGCAATACTTTTTTACAGCTTGTCATAGTCAGGCAGGCGGGAGCATACCATGTATCACGAGAACTGTGGGGGAGGCAATGATAATGAGCAATATTTACGCCGACATTGCAAGGCGGACGGGCGGCGATATCTATATCGGCGTTGTCGGACCGGTGCGCACCGGCAAATCTACACTCATCAAGCGCGTGATGGAGGAACTGGTCATTCCGAATATCGAGGACCTGTATCAGCGCGAACGCGCGAAAGACGAACTGCCGCAGAGCGGCTCGGGCAAAACGATTATGACCGCCGAGCCGAAATTTGTGCCGGAAGAAGCGGTGAAAATCAGCCCCGACGGCACTGCGGTGCTGTCTGTGCGGATGATCGACTCCGTGGGCTATATGGTTGACGGCGCAATCGGGGCGACGGAGAACGGCGAGCCGCGCATGGTGACTACGCCGTGGGCGGACAGTGAGATTCCCATGACCGAGGCTGCCGAAATCGGGACGAAGAAGGTCATGGAGGATCACTGCTCCATCGGCATTGTCGTCACGACCGACGGCACAATCACAGACATTCCGCGCGCGGATTACATCGAAGCCGAGGGACGCGCCATAGGCGATATGATCGCCACCGGCAAGCCCTTCTTGGTGCTGATCAATTCCGCCAATCCGAACGGCAGCGACGCGCAGGCGCTGCGCGACTACATTGCGCAGACCTATGGCGTAAGCGCTATGGCGGCGGACTGCCAGGCAATGGACGAGGAAGAGATGAAGCAGATGCTCTCGCAGCTGCTCTATGCCTTCCCCATGCGCGAGATGCAGGTGTTTTTACCTGCGTGGGTGCAGGCGCTGGAGGTTGACAATGCCTTAAAGTTGGCGCTCTATGACTCCATGCGCCGTCATGCGGGCGAGATTGCACGCCTTGCAGAGGCGGAGAGCGCCATCGGCAACGTCTGCGAACTTGAGCAGGTTTGCGGCTACCATATTTTGTCTATCGATCTGGGGCGCGGCATTGTCAGTTGCGAACTGGAATTTAATGAGGGGCTTTTCTATCAGATTCTGAGCGAGCGCACGGGCTTTAGCGTGGAAGACGACGGGCAGCTTCTCGGGCTTCTGACAGAGCTTGCGCATATGAAGCAGGAGTATGACAAAATCTCCACCGCCCTCGACGAGGTGCGCGCTACGGGCTACGGCATTGTGATGCCCACGGCAGAGGAAATTCATATGGAAGTGCCCGAAATTGTGAAAAAGGGCGGCGCATACGGCGTAAAGCTGCGTGCAAGCGCATCGTCCATCCAAATGATGCGCGCGGATATTAAGACGGAGATCAGCCCCATGGTCGGCGACGAGCACCAGTCGGAGGATTTGGTAAAATATCTGCTCGGCGAGTACGAGGGCAATACGGAAAAGCTCTGGGAGAGCAATATTTTCGGCAAGTCCATCTTCGAGCTGGTGAACGAAGGGCTGAGCAGTAAGCTCAAGCGCATGCCGGAGGACGCTCGCTTCAAGATTAAAGACGCGCTGACGAAAATCATCAACGAGGGCGCAAACGGACTGATCTGCCTGCTGCTCTAAAAGAATACACATAGCGCGGAGCGTGAAGACAGCTGTCTTCACGCTCCGCGCAGATGTTAGGTACGGGAGAAACATCGAACCCCCTGCAACCGTTGCGGTTGCAGGGGGTTGCTAATAAATCAGCGTTTGGAGAACTGCGGTGCGCGGCGTGCGCCCTTGAGACCGTATTTCTTTCTTTCCTTCATTCGCGGATCACGAGTGAGGAAGCCTGCAGCCTTCAAGATCGGACGGAACTCTGCATTCACACCCAAAAGGGCGCGGGAGATGCCGTGGCGGATCGCGCCGGACTGCCCGGTAACACCGCCGCCCTGGACGGTGCAGACGACGTCAACCTTGCCGACGGTGTCTGTGCTGACCAGCGGCTGACGGACAATGAGCTTCAAAGTGTCCAAGCCGAAATAATCGTCGATATCACGACCGTTGATGATGATAGAACCTGTGCCGCCTTCGTAAACGCGAACACGTGCAACGGAGGACTTGCGTCTGCCGGTGCCGTACTGATACTGTCTTTTGCTCTCGTACATAGTTCGTTACCTCCTGATTAGTCCAAGGTCCAAGCTACGGGCTGCTGCGCTTCGTGGGTGTGCGCTTCGCCGACAAACAGCTTCAGACGGTTGATGGCGGTTCTGCCGATGGAGTTCTTCGGGAGCATGCCCTTCACAGCCAGCTCCATAGCGAATTCCGGGCGCTGTGCCATGAGGGTTTTGTACTTCGTTTCCTTCAGACCGCCGATCCAGCCGGAATGGCGGCGGTAGTACTTCTGGTCGAGCTTCTTGCCCGTGAGCACTGCCTTTTCGGTGTTGACGATGATGACATAGTCGCCGCAGTCAACGTTCGGGGTGAAGTCGGTTTTGTTTTTGCCGCGAAGAATGTTCGCAGCGATAACAGCGGTGCGCCCGAGGGGCTTGCCGGCTGCATCCAGGACGTACCACTTGCGCTGGACATCCTCTTTTCTTGCCATTGTTGTGGACATGAATGCGTTCCTCCGTATAAGAAAAATAAATATTTTGACAAATGGGTGCGCTGCCAATACAATATATACGCAGCCTCCCTTTTATACCATGGGGGAAATGCGCTGTCAAGCACAAAAAACAGTTTTTTCATTTTCCTTCGGAAGAACTCGTAAATTCTCTTGTTTTCTTCCGTATACTCTCGAATTCTAAATTCACAAAAATGAAACCGTAGGTGAGAATATGCAAAGAATGATGGGGCTTGTGCGCCGCTGTATCGACGATTACCGTATGATTGCGCCGGGCGACCGTATCGCTGTCGGCGTTTCCGGCGGCAAGGACTCGCTGACGCTTTTGGTTCTCCTAAGCGCGCTGCGCGAGTATTATCCCGCGCCTTTTACGCTGGGGGCAATCACCATCGACATGGGGATGGACGGCATGGACTTTTCGCCCGTGCAGGCGCTCTGCGACCGTTTGGGCGTTGCCTTCCACTGCGAAAAAACGCAAATTGCGCCGATTATCTTCGAGCACCGCAAGGAGAAAAATCCCTGCTCCATGTGCGCAAAAATGCGCCGCGGCGCACTGAGCCGCGCGATGAATGATTTGGGCTATAACAAAGTCGCGCTGGGGCATCACTACGATGATGCTGCGGAAACTTTCCTGATGAATCTGCTCTACGAAGGGCGCATCAGCTGCTTCCAGCCGGTCACGTACCTCAGCCGCACGGATGTTACGCAAATTCGCCCCCTGCTTTACTTGACAGAGGGCATGGTTCGCAGTTTTGCGCAGGAGCAAAAGCTGCCCGTTGTGCACAATCCCTGCCCGGCAGACAAGCACACCAAGCGGCAGGAGGTCAAGGAGCTGATTGCTTCTCTCTCGAAGACCTATCCCGACCTGAAAAATCGCATTTTTGGCGCGATGCAGCGCCTACCGCTTCCGCAGTGGGGGATCACGCCGCACGAACGATTAAAAGAAGTAGTACAGCACCAAAACCACCACGAGCCCGGGCAGACCGAGAAAACCGACTAAGCAAGCCCGCACGGTCGTAATTTCGAGATACAGCCCCGTAAGCGGCTGCAAGGCATTGATTAAAAAGAGGAAAAATGCGCCTGCCAGCGTGTTAATTACGAGTTTCCACATCCAGCGAATCGGCGCTGAAATGACCTTGATGACTAGAAAAATCGCGAGCACCGCGACGAGGATACTGAGTGTTTC
>JAISIK010000028.1 GCA_031262065.1 Oscillospiraceae bacterium
AGCGAAAGCGCGCGCGACTGCTTGGAAAGGTCGTCCTGCGTGAGCTTCAGCAGGGCGGCAAATTGCAGAATCCGCCGCTGTGTTTCCGCTGCAGAAAGCCGATACATCGCGCCGTACACGGCGGCTGACTCAAGCACGGACATATCCGCATGCAGCTTCCCCTTTTGTCCGAGAACCATAGCAACGCTGTTGCGATACGCAGCCGATCTGCGAAAGGGGTCTTCCCCGCGCACGAGAACCGTGCCGCTGTCCGGCTTCAGGACGCCCGCAGCGATTTTTACAATGGTGGTTTTGCCCGCGCCGTTTGCGCCGACAAGCCCCATAATTTCACCCGGACGCACCGCAAAACTGATATCCTTCACGGCGTCAATTTTCTTGCGCTCGCGTTTCAGAACGCCGCTGTGGACGTAGAACGAGAAGCTCTTATTGATTTTTTCAGCAATAATTTGTCCCATAATAAACCTTTCAACTTGCGAAGCAGTCTCCGCCTACAAGCGCGGGTCGACGGGTTCGCTTTCCATGGCAAGGACGCCGAAGACGCATTCGTGGACGCGGTAGAGCGGGTCGCCCTTCACAAAGCGCTGCAGCGACTCCATCCCGAGGGCAAACTCGTTCAGGGCAAGATTGCGCTTGCGCGTCAGGGAGCGTTTTTTCAGCCGCTGCAGATTGTCGCCCAACGTGTATTCCGGGCCGTAGATAATGCGCAGGTATTCCCGCCCGCGGCATTTGACTGCCGGCTGCAAAAGCTCGCCGTTTTTAGTTGCGATAAAGTCGTAGGGTTTTACCACCATGCCTTCGCCGCCGCTCTCGGTCAGCTTCAGCCACCAGTCGATGCCTGCCTGCACGCTGTTTTCGTCCGCCAAATCCACCAAAATATGCTTAGTCGCGACAAAAATCGGGTCGCTGCCGGTCATATAGTTCTTAATCGTGTCCATATGCCAAAGATGCGTCTGATCCGCCCATGTTTTGCCCTCGGTCGCCAGCAGGTGGAAGGGCGCAATGCGGTAATCCTCCACGCTGTTTACCGTCCAGCAATAGGCGCGATAGGCGTCTGCATAGCGCGCGAGTGCGTCCTTGCGGCTTTCCGTTTCTGCAAGCAAGCTGCTAAGCAGCTCGTTCGGCGCACCCAACGCGGAGGCGGCGTTTTGTATGGCTGCGGCGGCTGCCGTCAAACCGTCACGCCCGGCTCTGCCCACGGGGGCATATTGCTCGACAAGCAGCTTCTGCGCCTTGGCGCTCCACGGCATAAGCTCCGCGTCGATGCACACCCAGTCGGTGGCGAAATCCTCCCAAAAATGTGCGCGCGTCAAGGCTGCCCGCAGACGCGACAGAAGCTGTGTTTCGGTTTCTTTTTCTTCAAAAAAGTGCCGCCCCATGCGGGTATAGATAATGCCGAAGCTGCCGTCGCTGACCGCAAAGCGTTTTGCTGCGACTGCCTCGTCTTTGCACAGCACAATCACCGCGCGGCTGCCCATGTGCTTCTGTTCGCAGACGACCTTGCCTACGCCGCTCGCTTTGTAATACGCGAATGCGCCCGTGGGGTATTCCAAATAATCGGGCAAGGTGCTTGTTTCGCAAGGCGACATAGTGGGCGGCAAATAGACCAGCCAGTGCGGGTCTGCCGCAAAGCGGCTGATTGCCTCGAGGGCGGCTGCTGCGTTTTCCTCGCGAATTTTGATGGCGCGGCGCAAGGGGGTGGAGAGGTATTTCTGCCCCATAACGTCCTCGATGCTGAGCATATCGTCCGTATTTGCGGTGTCGGCAAGCAGGGGCTTTGCGGGGGCGTAGTATTCGCGCGCTGCAAGAACCTCTACAAGCGCTTTTTCGGGATAGCGAAGGGCAGTCAGTTTGCCGCCGAACACGCAGCCTGTGTCGATGCAAATGGTGTTATTGGAAAACGCCGCCTCCGGCGTGGGCGTGTGCCCGTAAACTACCAGCGCTTTCCCTCTGTACTCACTCGCCCAAGGCAGGCGGACGGGCAGACCGTAGGCGTCGGTTTCGCCGTTTGTGTCGCCGAAGAGGCAAAAATCGCGCACCCGCGCACTGCCTCTGCCCTGATACGCTTCTTTCAAGCCCGCGTGCGCAACAACAAGATTGCCGTTGTCGAACACATAATGGCTGATAAGCCCGCGCAGAAATGCTTGCACCATTTCGAGAAATTCGTCGCTTTCCGCAGCGAGCTCCTGCGTGGTTGTTTCGAGCCCGTGGCTGAGCTGCACTTGCTTGCCGCTGAGCTTTTTGAGCAGCTTCACGTCGTGATTTCCGGCTACGCAGTAGGCGTGCCCGCTTTGCGCCATATCCATCACAAGACGCAGAACCTGCATATTGTGCGGCCCGCGGTCGCACAGGTCGCCGAGGAACACAGCCTTTCGCCCCGGGGGCGGCGCTGCGGTGCAGGCGGCTTTGTCCACCGCGTACCCCATTTTTGTGAGCAGCGCGCAAAGCTCGTCATAGCAGCCGTGAACGTCGCCGATGATGTCGAAAGGACCGCGCTCGTCTTTTTTGTTGTTCCAAAGCGGGGTGCGGACGATTTCCGCAGCCGCCGCTTCCGTAGGCGATTGCAGCACATAGACATGGCGGAAGCCTTCTTTTTGCAGATGCTTAATAGAGCGTCGCAGCGCTGCGCTCTGCCGCCGGATGACGTGGTCGCCGAAATTGCGGTCGCTGCGCGTTTCGTTGCGCGTGCGACAAAGGCTTTCGGGCATGTCGAGCACAATCGCGACTGCGTGGCAGTTTTGCGCTTTTGCGAGCTTCAGCACGCCTTCGCGGGCTTCTTTTTGCACATTGGTGGCGTCGATGACTGTCAGAAGCCCCAGCGAAAGACGCTTGTTTGCCACATAATAGAGCGTCTCGAAGGCTGCGGATGTAACGCTTTGATTATTTTCATCGTCGGAAATGAGCGCGCGGAAGAAGTCGGAGGACAGCACTTCCGTTTCTTTGAAATGCGTTTTGGCAAAGGTGGACTTCCCGCTGCCCGAAACGCCCACAAGGGCGATGACCGCAAGCTCCGGAATCTCTAGTCGCATAATTGAAACACCCCCATCTGTGTCGGTGCGCCGTGGATTTCGTCTGCCTCGCCGATTTCCGAAATCTCGACGCGGTAGCCGTAGTCCGCGGCAATTCTGTTCGCCCAATTGCGAAATTCCGCCCGCGTCCACTCAAAGCGGTGGTCGCCGTGGCGCAAATCCTTGGGATGCAAAAAGGCATAGTTTGCGTTGTATTCCTTGTTTGGCGTGGTCAGCACGATGGTTTTCGGCTTTGCAAACGCAAATAGCACCCGCTCGAAGGCAGATAGCCGCGCGGGGTCTAAGTGCTCGACCACCTCTACAACGCTTGCAGCCTCAAAGCCGCTGATTCGCGAATCCTTATAAGTAAGCGAGCCTTGAAACAGCGCGATGCGTTCCCGATAGCTTTCGCCCGCGCTTTCCAGCCGCAGGCGGTCGCTTGCCCGCTTTAGCGCGACGTGGGAAACATCCATACCCGCGATGCGGGAGAATTGCCGTTCTTTTATAAGCAGGGAAAGCAGCCGCCCCTCACCGCAGCCCAAATCCACCACGCTCGAGGCGCCGGAGGATTTGAGCGCCGCCAAAACGCGGTTCAAGCGCTGCATATTGAGCGTTACACGCGTTTCGCTGCTTTCCTTTGCGGGTTCCTCCGCGTCCTCGTGCCCGGCAAGCTGCGCAAACGCCATGCTGACTAGGCTCTTTCGCCGCCCCAAATACCGCCCTGTGATGTACGCCTTCTCGGGGTGGTTTTCGAGCCAGCCCTCGCCGTGGCTGAGCAGCTTTTTCACCTCGTCCTCGCCGACCCAATAGTGCTTTTGGCGGTCGAAGACGGGAATGAGCACGAAAATGTGCCGCAGCAAATCCCGCAGGCGAACCTTTCCGTGCAGGGTCAAGTTTACATAACGACTCTCGCCCCATGCGGGGAATTTTTCGTCCGAAAGCGCAGCGTCGTATTGCACTTCATAGCCCAGCGGCGCAAAGACGGCGCTGAGCTTCTCCTTTTCGCCCACGCAGGGAAGCATGGAAATGACTGCCGTCAGGTCGAGCGTCGAGTCGCTGAGCGCCTGATGTTCATCTGCTCTGCCGCTCATCGCCGTGCCGAAGGCTTTGGATATGGCGGTGCTCATAAAGGAGGAGGATACATAGGGGCGGTCGTTAACATAATCAAATAAGCCGCCGCCGGTGCTTCCCGCCTTGCCCCGCGCCAAATCAATGGGGTCGAGGCTCAGCAGCAGCGCGGCAGTTGTGCGCGTGTCGGAAATCTCCGGGTAAAAGATGTACGCCTTGCCGTAGCTCAGCGTCACCGTTTGCGGGCGCGCGGGGTTTTTATAAAGCAAAAACCCCAAATTCTGCGTGTTTTGTCCCGTATAGGTAATGGTTAACAGCATAGTTGCGCTCCTTATTTCACATTTTCGCGCAGGTAGGCGAATAGGTCGGAGAAATTGCCCTGCGGGTAGCGGCTTGTATCGCGATTGTCGCGGTTGATGAGGTTGTCCGTCAGAAGAAATACGCCGATGCCCAGTGCGGCTGCGGCGGTATCCTCGTGCGCGTCGTTGCCGACCATGAGGCAGTCTCGCGCGGGGCAGCCGAGCTGCGCAAGAATATCGGCGTAGTATGCGGGATTCGGCTTGCTGTGGCAGGCATTTTCATAGGTCGTCACGCAGGCAAAATCAGACAGGCGAAGGTTTGCCCACTGCGCCCGCGCGCGCGTGGCTGCCGCCGGGAAAATGGGGTTTGTCGCCAGCGCAAGGCGGACGCCCCTGCCTTTCAGGAAGGCAATAATTTCGCCCGCCTCGGGGGCAAAGCCGCAGGATTTCTGCACATGCCGAAACTCCGTTGCGTAAAATTCATCAAAATACGCCTCATCGTCCAAGACCTTATCGCCGAAAATGCGCACGAAGCTCTCCCAGAAAACCTCGCGGTTCTTGCGCGAGCCGTCATTTTTAATCATAGCGCGGGTGCTTGCCCAGAGCGCATCAATGAGTGCCTTCGGCTCGTAGCCGCGCGGCGCGCACCACGCGCACAGCCGCGAAAAATAGTCTTTGAGGAAAATATCCTGGTCCATCGGCAGCAGCGTGCCGTCCAAATCAAACAAAACCGTAGTAAACACAATACAAATTCCTTTCTGCGCAGCGGGGGCAAGCCTACGCGCTGCCCCGCCGAGAATCACCGGGCGTTTCATACGAATCTCAGATTAAAACATAGCATCTTTTCGGTCTATTTTTAACTGCGTAAAGTCCTTTGCAATCCACAAAGGATTGCGGCACGCGCGTTCCTTGTTATAGTAGTTCCAACTAAAAATCGCTGATGCGATTTTTATAGCGCGACAGCGCGTTTGGAACTTACAACTGACGCCCCAAGAGCCAGAGCCAAAGGCGATAGGCGATTGGTCGGCGGAAGGGGTGCCTTTGGTATGAGACGGCACAGCGCCAACGGCGATGTGTGGCGCGTAGCGACAACGGACACCCCAAGAGCACAAGCGAAACGCGAAGTGCGATTGGCTGGTGGAAGGGGTGCTTTAGTACAACATTCCAAAACATGTATTTGGAATGAGTATTAGACAAAAAATATACTCGAAAAGCTTGTCTGCATTTTAACATGAGATTCGTATGAAACGCCCCTTCGAGAGCCTGTGCACACGAACGCCCATAGCGCATCTTTTGGCGTATTTTTCGCTGTACCTCGTTGTCAAATCTTGCGGTGAACAAACCACAGCTGCGAATTTCCGCCTAGTGCAGCGAAAATTCCATACAAAATCTGCACCATTTGGATAGTGTGAACAGACTCCGGTTTCCATCATAGCATGTTCTGCGCGAAATGTAAAGAAATCCCCCGCAAGCAAATTCCCCCGGGTAGGAGAACCCTGCCCGGGGTGTTGCTGCTATGATGTGGGGGTGCGTGATGGCTGCGGTCTGGGCGGTCTGAGCTTATATTAAGCTCCGTGCGCGGTGCTTTTTGGCAATGATTGCCCAGCTGTAAAGGTAGTATTTTGGTCGAAAACTCAGCATATAAGAGCATTTAATGGAATATACTTTTTTGTTTAGGAGAATACTAGTAATCAGCCATAAGGGGGGTGGAGCTTGTGCATAACATCCTGATGATCACTTTTGGTGGGAACATGTTCTTATTTGATAATGACATTAGCGATAAAGAATATATCTCAATTCAAACTATCGCTGATTCAGAGCGGTTTAAGCATACCCTTGAATTTAAGGGGCACGAACGCGTTTTATCTAGCTTGTTGGATAAAACTAAGACGGATCTAAATATCTCCTTAAACCCAGTAAAAATCTCGCATATCATAAGAATATTATGAAAAACGCCTGCTCTCGAACTGATTCGGGAGTAGGCGTTTCTTAATATAATTGTTAGAGACTCTCAATTGTTTCTATTGATAATTTAAAAGCTTCCTCAAGAATTTGGCCAGAAAATTTCCTATACTGACTGGATGTATAAGGAAATTTCTCCTTAGAAAACTCTATTTCCCAATCAGCGAAAACTTGATCATAATAAGTAAAGTCTTTTACACCATTAATATTTAATTGTCGATTTAAAGCTATGATAAATCCGTTTATAGCGGTAACTGATAATAGTTTTGAATTTGGGTCATCCCAAACCGATTTAAAACGCTTTCTTATTGCACCAAAATAGACTTTTAGTAAATCTGTGCAGAATTTAACGTATTCTTGAATTGCTTTTTCATCGGCTGTTTGGAAAGCAGTTTTATCCCCATTCCAGAATTCAAATAGGCTTTTCTTGTTGTCAGACGGGGAAATAGTTACAAGGTATCTAAGTGCGAAACGAACAATTGAAGCGGTTTTGATTTTTCCAACTTCTAGAGAAGATATTTGGAGGAGGTTTTGAAAGATACCTTCCTTATTCAATTTTTCAATAACGAACTGTGCTATACTTTCGTCAGCTATAGGGTTCTTTATTCTCTTGATCTGCAAAAGGACATTTGCTGGAACTTTCTTAGTATTTGAGTTAATGTCTAAAAAGATTTCGCTTTGAATACGTGCGCGTTCGGCTGCGCTCATGTCTTTTGGAAAAACTAATCCCGTAACTAGTAGGTGTAATTCTTGTCTCAACTCAGCGATCTTCTGTTCCTGAACACTATCAGTGCCACTTTCATAATGCGCAAAAATTCTATGCTGACCATCTATTACACAAACACTATTTAATTTTTTTGGTAGAACCAGCTGACAGTTTCCTTCCAAAGCAGTAATAGCATCAATACTTATGTAAGAGCCTGTCGCATCGAGAAAAGAAATATCATCTGGCAGAGCAACGATAATGTTATTAAAAAAAGCAGTGCCCTTTTCCTCAACAAAATCTCTGATACTCTTAATCTTACTCTTTTCGATTAACCGTTGATATAGCCAGATAGATTCTTCCCAATTATCCTTTCGCAGAACATATGCCATATTTATCAAGTCTTCTGCTTTCATCATAAATGATACGACTCTTATCCCGCTCTTAATGCCCGTAAATTCTTTGGGATAAATAATTGGTGCCGTAATTCGAGCACTATCCGTGGAACTAGATACTCTACCGATCTGTTCAGTTGTAAGATTCAAGAATCTAAATATTTCGTATCTCGCAGAGAGTCTAATGCATTTGACAATCCATTGAAAATAATCTAGTGTCTTTGGTTGAACAAAGCGTAGGTTGTCAAATAATTTATAATCGTCCTCTGAAAGAGTTAATTCGTCTCGAGGTATGTACAAACTGAACAGACTTATTCTTCCGACATCATATTTTTCGAGTATATTCTTTCTGTCTGGAAAATACTCAATCAGTTTTTTAATATATTCAGATAAGTTGCTTTTTATTTCAACTGCTGCTTCATTTTTCGTCCGAATATGATCTTTTATATTCGTTGTTTTTACAGTATCCTCACAAAGCAACCAAACGTTTTCATAGATGAATAATGCATCGATTTCTACTTTTCGCAGTCCAATTTTCATTTCATGATCGTTTGTCGGGATATATTTAAACCCTGCGCCGGTAAAAACCGCTCTAATCTTTCGTTTAAATGCAGTTTTTTGCCTTTTTTGTTTTTGGGAATCAGTAAGAGGTTGCCTTTTCTTAGTCTTTTTCATGGATTTCCTCCCTTGCTTTGCGAAATTCTTCTGGAAGCTTTGCGACAGCGGTATTCTCATTTGGCTCAATCACAGGCTTGTCTTCGCGAATTTTAAGTTCCCCGCTTGCAGCGTCTTTTAGTCGCGCTTCTGATATTTCATAATAATCCTTTAGAATTTCAGCACCAACAAAGCGCCTATTCTCCAGTAAGGCGGCCACCCCTGTTGTTCCAGCACCCATAAAAGGATCTAAAATCAGCCCATTTTCTGGTGCTAATGCTTTGATTAAGCGTTGTGGAATAACGACAGGAAACTGGCACGGATGATCTGTTTTTTCGATGTGTCCGGCTTTAACATTTGGGATTTCCCAAACATCTGAGGGGTTTTTCCCGAGAGGGTTTCCGCTCAAATTACCTTTGTTAGGACCTTTATAAGCCCGTTTTCCAGGATATTTTTGAGGCACCCGCACATCGTCAAGATTAAATGTAGCCTGCTCACCTTTTGAAAACCACAGTATAGTTTCATGTCTCCCACTAAATCTGTTCGAGCTATTTAAACCATGTCCAAATGTCCATATTATTCTATTCCGTAGTATAAAAGGTATATCTCGACTAGCGCTCAACGAAGTAAAGTTTTCATATATTATATAATCAAGCGGAACTATGCACTTGTTTGAAACATGATACCCTACCTGCCAACAAACGCTACCCCCGGGTTTTATGATTCGGTATAGGTCATTAAAAATATCTCGATGCTGTTTCTTAAAAGTCTCAATATCATCATGAGGATCTTCGTAAGCTTTTCCCATACAATACGGTGGTGATGTAATCACCATATCGATAACTTCATCGGGGATACTCTTCAATAGTTTTAGACAATCCCCGTTATATAAAGTTACCTGATTATCTTCACTGAATCGCTTGTGTATTCTCATGGAGGCATTCTCCTACTACAATAAATTCATACTACAATCCATTTACTTATACCATGTGTTGCGAGTATTCGCAAGTAGATAGGTGAATAAAACTGGGGATATACTCACTTATTCACATATTTCCCCTACCTTAAAGCTCTTGCGGTCTTTGTTCTGCCGACAATGGCTTTGGCGCGAATTTGGGAACTATCCCCGTGGTGCGCAGACGCTGCGCGGCGATTGCCCTGCTGGGTTTGCAGCCCACCCAGCCGACAAAATGTCGAATTGTAGTATAAGTATACTGCATCTGCGAAAAAATGGCAAGAGAATCCTTAGGCTGAAATTTTCACCTGAGAATTACAAGAATAATTGCCCAACTATTCGCCAGTAATTCTTTAAGCTACGAATGATGCGCAGGTAGGGGCGGGGGAGTGTCGTGCGAGGGATTGCCTCTGCAATTCGCGCCGCTAATGGCTATCGTGGGAATCAAAGCAATGCCCATCTTATTAGCTATTCACTTATGCAAGCAAATAGCCCCCGAGCAGGTTTTCCTGCTCGGGGGCTCAGACTGTCAAAGAAGTGCGAAGCACTTCTTTGACAAAAGGGCTTGCGATCAGACCCGCGCCTCGATGTCCGCCTAAAGCGAACATCTTGTCACTCTCTGACCGATACGTATTTTCCACGACGTACACGCCGCCGCGGAAAATGATTCAAATCTTATTCGCCGCCTCCGGGCGGCGAACTCTACGAGGTTTTTTGACAAGGTGAGCCCCCACACAGGGTTTTCCTGCTCGGGGGCTGTGCTTATTTTTCCATGCGGCGTTGTACAAGTTTTGCCAGTTCAATAAGCGGAAGGATGCACAGGGCAAGCCCCGCCGCCGCGCCGAATTCTGCAAGTGAAATGCTTGCGAAGCCGAAGGCTTTTGCCAAAAACGGCACGTAAATCACAGAGATTGTGAAGAGCAGCGAAACTGCGGCTGCGCCCCAGAGCCAAGGGTTCTGCGTTGCCGCGCCGAACAGCGAACCGCGCCGCGAGCGCATATTGAAGCCGTGGCAAATTTCTACCAAGGAGAGCGTCAGAAATGCCATGGTCATGCCGCTTGCGCTGTTTGCAATTTCCCAAACGCCGGACTCCATAAAGTGCCCGAGGAAGTAAGAAAACACGGTCAGCGCGGCAATTACAAAGCCCTGTAGCGCGATATCGACGCCCATGCCGTTCGCAAAAATGCCGGCGCGTGCATCGCGCGGGCGGCGGCGCATGGTGTCGCGCTCGCTCTTTTCCATACCCAGCGCCAAGGCGGGGAAGCAGTCGGTAATCAGGTTAATCCAGAGCAGATGCACCGGCGACAGGAGCGTGAAGCCCAAGAGGGTCGCCGTGAAGACCGCAAGAACCTCCGCCAAATTCGAGGAGAGCAGAAATTGAATCGCCTTGCGGATATTGTCGTAAATTCTGCGCCCTTCCTCGACCGCCGAGACGATGGTTGCAAAATTGTCGTCCGAGAGCACCATGTCGGCGACGTTTTTCGTGACGTCTGTGCCGGTGATGCCCATGCCGATGCCGATGTCCGCATTCTTGATGGACGGCGCATCGTTTACGCCGTCGCCCGTCATGGCGGTGATATAGCCGTTTGCCCGCCACGCGTTGACGATTCTCACCTTGTGCTCCGGCTGTACACGGGCGTAAACAGCATAGTTTGCAATATCCCGATGCAAATCCTCATCGGAAATCGCGTCGAGCTGTGCGCCGGTAATTGCCTGCAGGGTTCCCTGCAAAACGCCGAGTTGCGTGGCGATGGCAACAGCGGTGTCGCGGTGGTCGCCCGTAATCATAATCGGGCGAATCCCTGCAAGGCGGCACTGCTCGATGGCGTCCTTGACCTCCGGGCGGATGGGGTCAATCATGGCAGACAAGCCCAGATAGCAGAGATTCTGCTCCAGGTATTCCGGCTCGTAGCTCGCAGGCGCGGCGTCCCATGCGCGCAGTGCGCCGCAGAGCACGCGCAGGGCGCGGTCCGCCATATTCTTGTTCGCGGCTAAAATCTCCTGCCGCAATTCCGGCGTCAGGGCGACAATTTTCCCGTCGCGCAGGCAGTGCGTGCAGCGTTTGAGCACCTCGTCCGGCGCACCCTTGGTGAATTGGGTTATGGTATCGCCGCGCTTGCACACCACGGACATCATCTTTCGCCCGGAGTCAAAGGGCGCTTCGCCGATGCGCGTAAACTCCCGCGCCTGCGCTTCCAAATCCATGGCAAAGGCGTCGTTGACCAGTGCGCATTCCGTCGGCTCGCCGACTGCTTGATTGTTTTCGTCGAGCTTGGCGTCGCTGCAAAGGCGCATTGCCAAAGCAAGGCGCTTCTCATCGTCGGCGCTGTGCTCAACGACGGTCATCTTATTTTGCGTGAGCGTGCCGGTTTTGTCCGAGCAGATAATCTGCGTACAGCCGAGCGTTTCCACGGCGGTCAGGCGGCGAATGACCGCATTTCGCTTGGACATTTTCGTAACCCCGATGGACAGGACGATTGTGACAACCGCCGCCAAACCCTCGGGAATTGCGGCAACAGCCAGCGACACGGCGACCATAAAGGTATCGAGCATGCCCGCGCCCGTGACATGCGGATATGCGCGTAAGAGGTCAACTGCGAAGATAATCGCGCAAATGCCGAGCACCAAAAAGCTGAGAATCTTGCTGAGCTGGTTGAGCTTGCGCTGCAGCGGCGTTTGGTCGTCCTTCGCCTCGGTCAGGGCGGTGGCGATTTTGCCCATTTCGGTATTCATACCCGCGCCTGTAATGACTGCGCTGCCGCGCCCGTAAACAACGGTGCTGCCCATGTAGACCATATTCTTGCGGTCGCCGAGGGGAATTTCACTTTCACCGCCCAGGGCATCCGCGCGTTTGCTTGTCGGCACGGATTCGCCCGTGAGCGCGGATTCCTCGATTTTCATCGACGCACTTTCCAAAATGCGCCCGTCTGCGGGGACTGCGTCGCCTGCCTCTAAAATTACCACATCGCCGACAACCAGCTCTTCGCTGCGGAGGGTGATTTGCTGCCCGTCGCGCAGCACTTTTGAGGTCGCGGCGGAAATCTCCTGCAGGGCTGCAATGGCTTTCTCCGCCTTGCTCTCCTGCACCACGCCCAGCACGGCGTTGATAAGTACCACCGAGAGGATGATGATGACTTCCGCAAAGGATTCGTCTGCATAAACAGCCAAAACGCCGGAGACCAGCGCTGCCGCCAGCAGAATCAGGGTCATTGGGTCGAGCAGTTCTTCAAAAAAGCGGCGAAGCAAGGACTTTTTCTTGCCTTCCTTCAGGCGGTTTGCGCCGTCGCGCGCAAGGCGCATGCGCGCCTCGTCGGACGCGAGACCGGACGCAGAACTTTGCACGAATTGGAGAACTGCGCTGCTGTCGCTTACATAGGGCTTCATAATGATTCCTCCTTCTATAGGCAAAAAATAAGACCTATCCATCTGTCTATAAGATGCGATAAGTCTTGTCGTTTCATTCGCAGCCAGGGGCAAAGCCCGGTGATGTTGACTGCGCCGTGTGCGCAAGCACACCGACTACTCCCTTATTTGGGTGCAATATATGGAACAACCGGCGTTCATTTTCGTCTACTTGGAGAGTATAACAGTAGGGGAAAGAATATGCAAGAGAAAAATGCACAGGCGAAAAAACTTAAAATTTTTTGTCGTCAACTTTCGACTCGTTCTTGCGTTTTTTGCGCGGCGGGGATATACTATACATATTGGAATAGGAAACGGGGCGAGTGCCATTTATGGAAAAGGAATATGGAGTTCTAGATTTTGACGTGCGCGACGGCGAGAAGTCAATCGGCTGGCGCGGTGCGTATGAAGATAAAGTGCGGGAAGAAGCAGCTGCGCGGCGGCATGTGCGCCCGCGCATCAGCGAAAAGGAACGCCGCGAACGCAGGCGGCAGGCTGCGCTGGCAGCGCGCATGACGCGAAACGAGCCCAATGAAGAGCAGGGGGAAATCGTCGGCTGGAAGTCGCCGCGCAGCGTAAAGCGCGAGGCGCGTAACGCGCGTATTGCGCAAGGGGAACGCTCGCATTGGTGGATTTTGCTCTTTTTTTGGCTCGCAATCTGTCTGAGTGAATTGGTGCTGCGCGCTGTGACTGCAGATGTTTTTTGGGCGAGCGGGCTGTTTTTGTCCTTCGCCTTTGCGCTTGTGCCCGCGCTGATTCTGACAGCGCTGTGCTCGGTCTTGCCGCCGAAGGGCAATCGGATTGTGCGCTGGGTAAGCGCAGCCGCGATTTTGCTCCTGTATGCTTCGCAGCTGATTTATTATAAGGTGTTTGGCTTTTTCTACTCGGCGTATTCTATGGGAAACGGCGGGCAGGTGGTCGAATTTTGGGAGGTTGTGCTCAGCACGCTGCTCAGCGCGTGGCTGCCGATGCTCCTTCTGATTATGCCGCTGCTGTTCTTGGGATTTTTCGGCAAGTACATCAGCTGCAAATGCGAAAGACGCCTACGCGCCTGTGTGCTTCCGCTTGTGCTGGCGATTGTGCTGCATATTTCGATTGTCATCAGCCTGCCGCTGTACGGCGACACGGAAATGTCTGCATATAGCTTGTATCACAACACGAACGACCTGAAAAACGCGGTTTCAAAGATGGGCTATGCGGCGGCGTTCCGTTTGGATATTCACCGTGTGCTCTTCGGCTTTGATGGCGCGAAGCTCACACTGCCCAAGCCGACCGGGAATACGGAGAATACCGACAACACGGAAGAGCCCTCGTCGAGCAGTGAGGTGGAAGAGCCGACCGAGTCGCCGTACAACATTTTAGAAATCGACTTTGACTCGCTCATCGCGGGGGAGACGGATGACACCATCAACCAGCTGCACGAATACTTCAGCGGGCAGACCGCAACCAAGAAAAATGACAAAACCGGCATGTTCGAGGGCTGCAATCTCATTTTGATCACCGCCGAGGGCTTTTCGCACATGGCAATCGACAAGGACTTGACGCCCACGCTCTATAAGATGCAGCAAGAGGGCTTCAATTTCACGAATTTCTACACGCCGATTTACGGCGTTTCGACCTCCGATGGTGAGTATATTGCCGTGACGGGCACGATTCCGAAAGCGGGCGTGTGGAGCTTCAGCAAGTCCTCGAGCAACGCCATGCCGCTGACGATGGTGCAGCAGCTGAAGAAAATCGGCTACAGCGCCTATGGCTACCACAACCACACCTACACCTACTACGACCGCAACGAGTCGCACCCGAATTTGGGCTATATCTACAAGGGCTTGGGCAACGGGCTGGATGTGAAGGAAACGTGGCCGGAGTCCGATGTGGAGATGATCGACCTCACGACCGCCGAGTATATGGGCAAAGAGCCGTTCCATGCCTATTATATGACTGTTTCCGGGCATTTGGAGTATTCCTTCGGCGGGAACTATATCGCCTCACAGAACCGGGACTTGGTCGCGGATTTGCCCTACAGCAGCGATGTGCGGGCGTATCTTGCCTGCAATATCGAGTTCGACCGCGCGATGGAACTGCTGCTGCAGCGTCTGGAAGAGGCAGGTGTGGCGGAAAACACCGTGATTGCCATCACCGCCGACCATTACCCCTATGGGCTGACCGTCGAGGAGCAGAGCGAGCTTGCAGGGCATGATTTGGAAGAGAACTTTGAGCTCTACCGCAATGCCTGCATCATTTATAAGAAGGGCATGGAGCCGGAGACCGTCACGCGCGCCTGCTCGTCGCTGGATTTGCTGCCGACGCTCTCGAACCTTTTCGGAACGGAGTTCGACTCCCGCCTGTATATGGGGCAGGACGTTTTTTCCGAGGCAAAGCCCCTGATTATTTTCTCCAACCGCAGCTGGATTACGGATCAATGCTCGTATAATTCGCTCACGGGTGAAGTCATCTCCCTCACGGGGGAAGAGATTTCCGATGAGTATGTTTCCGCCGTCCGCGAGATTGTGAGCAATAAGTTTACAGTGTCCACATGGGTTTTGGAGCAGGATTACTGGCGCACCCTTTTCGGCGACAATCTGCCGCCGGGCACTTCCAACCGCCCCAGAAGATAAACTTACGAGGCTGCCGCCTCAAAAAACAGCCCGTCCTCGTAAGAGGGCGGGCTGTTCAGGTTGCAGATAAACCCCGATTCTTCTGAAAACACAGTTATATAACCCAATAAAATAGCGGGTTTTAAGGCATAGAGTTTTGTAAAAAAACTTATTCTTGAGACCAAGCGGGAAGCACGAAAGTGCTTCCCGCTTTTGGGTTAGAATCATGCGTTTGCTTTAGCATAACGCATAGGGTTTGGCTTTGGGGTTCGTTTCGTTTTGAAATTTGCAGCGCGGTTT
>JAISIK010000046.1 GCA_031262065.1 Oscillospiraceae bacterium
CAGTAGTCCAAAAGCCCACTCGTCAGCTCCTCCAGCCGGGGATAATCGGAGGTGGAGAGGCTCGAGAGCGTAACTTCATGGCAGCCGGACGACTCCAGCAAGCCCTTTGCCTGCTGCAAGAGCACCTGCGGCGAACGCGGACGCGTCGGGCGATAGCAGAAGCCCGCTTGGCAGAAGCGGCAGCCGCGGATACAGCCGCGCATCACTTCGAGATTGGCGCGGTCATGCACAATCTCTGTGTTCGGCACAATCATATCCGTCGGGAAATAGGCGTCGTCTAAATTCTCAATAATACGCTTTTTCACCTGTTTCGGTGCGCCGTCCGCAGGCGTAATGGCTGCGAGCGTGCCGTCTTCGTTGTAGCTGTGGGTGTAGAGTGAGGGAACATACACGCCCTCGATTTTGCTGACCTCCGCCAAATAGCGTTCCTTGCTCCAATCGGCGTTTTTCGCCTCACGGTATAAGAGCAGAACCTCCTGCGCAAGCTCCTCCCCCTCGCCAATGGTGAAAAAGTCGATAAAATCGACCAGCGGTTCGGGATTGTACATACACGCGCCGCCTGCAAAGACGATACTTTTAAGCCCCGTCCGCTCGGATGCGCGCAGGGGCACGTGGGACATGCGCAGCATATTGAGCACGTTGGTGTAGCTCATCTCATAGCCGATTGTAAAGGCAATCATATCGAATTGCGCCACCGCGTCGCCGCTTTCGAGCGCGTAGAGCGGGATATTTTGCTCGAGCATCGCAGCTTCCATATCGCCCCACGGCGTGAAAACACGCTCGCACCAAACGCCCTGCATGCGGTTCATAATGGAATACAAAATGCGCATGCCGACGTTGGACATGCCAATCTCGTAGGTGTCCGGGAAGCAAAATGCCACCCGCAAATCGACCTGCGCCTTATCCTTCCGTATTTGCTTGTACTCCCCGCCGACATAGCGCGCAGGCTTCTGCACCGTCGGCAATATGCGCTTTAACTGATTATTCATGGTTTCCTCTTTTTTCTATATTTGACAGCCTCCGACCATTGCAGTCGGAGGCTGCCTATCACAATTCATTCGTGCCCGGTAGGTCGGAGAGGTTCGGCTGCTGCTCGGAGAGCCAGTACGCTTTCCCGTCGAGCCGTCTGCCTAAAAAGCCGCAGTTGAAGAGTTCTCTGCGCAGCATCGCAGGGTCATGGAAGCAGTGCCACGCGTCGAGCAGGTCATTGACCTCCTGCTCTGTGTAGAGTCGCTGCGGCTCGAACTTCTGCGCCAGATACTGCAGGGCAAAATTCTTTTTCTTCCGCTTCGCGGGAAAGGCAAGAAGCCGCCCTTTTTCATCTAAAAATGGCGCCAGCAAGACTTGGACATCCATATCCATCCCTCATTTCAGGAGGCTGAGAAGGTACTGCCCATACTCCGTAACTTTTAATTCTTCCCCGATTTTGCGCAGCTGCTCGTCGTTGATAAAGCCCTGATTCCACGCAGTTTCCTCCGGGCAGGCAATGTAAATTCCCTGTCTGGATTGCACCGCCTCTACGTACTGCGCGGCATTGAGCATGCCCTCGGGCGTTCCCGTGTCGAGCCACGCCATGCCGCGGCGCATCAGCTCCACGCGAAGCTCCCCACGGGAGAGGTACGCCTCGTTGAGCGCGGTAATCTCCAGCTCGCCGCGCGCGGAGGGCTTTAGATTCTTGGCAAAGCCGACTGCCTGCGCATCGTAAAAATACAGCCCCGGCACGGCGTAGCGGGATTTGGGGTTTTCGGGCTTTTCCTCAATAGACAGGACATTCCCCTGCTTGTCAAATTCCACAACACCGTAATCGCGCGGGTTCTTCACCGCATAGCCGAAAATGGTTGCGCCCGTGCTGCGTGAAGCCGCCTTTTGCACGAGCTGCTCCAAATCCGTCCCGTAGAACATATTATCGCCCAGCACCAAACAGCACGAATCCCCCGCGATAAAATCCTCCGCAATCAAGAACGCGTCTGCAATACCGCGCGGCACTTTCTGCACACCGTAGTGCATCGAAATGCCCATCTGCGAACCGTCGCCGAAGAGCCGCTTGTACGCCTCGCAGTCCATCGGCGCTGTGATAATCATAATCTCGCGAATCCCCGCCATCAACAAAACCTTCAGCGGATAATAAATCATCGGCTTGTCATAGATGGGTATGAGCGGCTTGGAAACCGCCTTGGTCATGGGATACAGGCGGCTGCCTTTTCCGCCTGCCAGAATAATTCCCTTCATTTGTATCCTCCCTTTCTCTCTTACAGCCCGCAGCGGGCATAAAACGCGCTTCTCTTTTGCAGGGCTTCCTCCTGCGCCTGTTCTACTGCGCGAAGCTCCGCGCTGATTTTCTTTCGGCGCAGCAAGCCTGCCGCAATCACGCGCCAAATCCAAAAAAACGGCAGGAAAACCGGCAGTTTTTTCAGTATGGGGTATTCGCGCCGCATTACAGACGGATTCGGAAAAAGACGGCGCAGCAAATACGTTTTGCGGCTTCCCTTCTGCATAAGCAGGCGGTCTTCCACGCGGGCAGGCTCTGTGCCGAACACGCCGCTGTGCAGAATATAGTCGCCCATCTCCTGCAAGCGCTCGTCCGCCTGCCCTTCTGCAAACCATGTCAAAGCCAAATTATACACGTTTTCTTCAAAAGACGCAATGCCGAGCTTTTGCAAAAGCGCCTCGCGCTTTGCTGCGTCCATCTTCCACTTTTCGCGGCAAATATACACATCGAGCACCGAGCGCATGCCTGTGCCGCCGTAAATAAAGTGCTTAATCATATGGCAAAGGATATAGGCGTAGTGCGCCTCCGGCGAAAGCGCGAGCGCGGATTCGCCCGGCTGCGCAATATCGAGAAGCGACGACAAGAAGCGCACGGTCTCTTCGGAGTGCCCCTCGTCCGCCACGCAGCGGTGTAGCTCATAATGCATTGCATGCGCACTCGTGTACAAATCCGTGCTGCCGGCATCAAATTTTTCGACGCGATACCCCAAGGCTTCCATACAACTGCGCACTGCGCGCGCTTGCTCGGGACGAATCAGCAGATCGGTGTCGGACATATAGCGCATATCCGCAGAGGGATACAGATGCTTGATGCAGCTGCCCTTGAGCGGCAGCGCGGAAACGTTCTCCCGCGCAAAAGCAATCAGCAGGGCTTGCAGTTCGCGGCTTTGGATATTCTCCCGCGCGGCAGCCGCATAGGTGATTTTTTTCAGCGCTTGCAGCATTTGCGCATCGATGGGAAGGCTCTTTGCTGCATAGTAGAGCATATTGGAAACCCCATGCCGCTTTGCAATCTGCAAAATCTGCACATAATCCGGCGCATCGAGCTGCGCCTCTTGCCCGATTGCCCTGCGGAGCAAGGCAATTACGTTTTGTTCCTGCTTGGTCATCCTCTCTCCTTTATGGTCACAACGGTCAGCTCCGGCAGGTTAAAGATGCGGGGGATTTTTTCGTGCCCCGCAAAGCCGCTTGTGATTACCATTTGCATGCGCCCCAAGGAATACACGCCTTTGTCATAGGTCGGCAGGTAGCCTTGATCGGGCACGTACATGCCGCCGAAAAACGGCAAGCGAATCAAGCCGCCGTGCGTATGCCCGCTCAGAAGAAGGTCGATATCCCAATGCTTATAGGCATCGAAAAAAATGAAGCTGTCGGGTCTGTGGCAAAGCATAATCTTTTGGCGCTTAGTATCTTCAAATGCCTTCAAAAATTGATAGGTCGCGGAGCTTGTCCACTGCGCGGGCGTTTGGTTGTTTGAAAACGCATAATTATACATGCCGCCGATGCGAATATCTACGCGGTTGATGCTTATATCGACAAATTCTTCTTCCAAAACAACCGCGGCAGTCGCACGCAGCACGTCCGATAGGGACTGCGGCATTGCTTTTTCCTCGTTACCGTAGGAAATATAGGTTGGCGCGATAGTGCAAAGCGCGGATACCAGCGCGCAGTAGCTTTCGATTTCTGCCGAATCTGCCTCTTGCGGGAGCATATCGCCGACAACTGCAATAAGGTGCGGCGCTTGCGCCGCAATCGAAGACAGCAGGCGGCTGTTATCGTCGCCGAAGGATTTGCCGTGCAAATCCGAGAGCAAAACGATCTTAATCTCTTGCCCTGCCTGCAAGGTTTGCAGGGTATAGTGCTTTGTTGTAAGCAGCGTCGTGCACAGCAGCATCGAAACGAGGGTGCTCAAAATCGCCGTGCACAGGGCAATCGCCGCAAAGCGGCACGTGAAGCGCAGGAACTTGCGCATATCAGCGCCCCAGGCGCAGAAGCAGGTACTTCACGCGCAGTTTCCAGTCGCAGCTTCGATAGCTTTTCAGTATGCGCAGCTGCTGCCGCGCCAAATCGGCGTCGCGAAACGTGTAGGCGATGGAAAAGCGTTTTTTCGCCTGCGCAACGCGGACAATTTGCAAGTAGCACTCCATTTTCTCCGGCGGCAACTGCAAACGCGCAAGCGTGTTCGTTATAATATCCATGTGCCCGTCGATGCGTTGCAAATGATCCTCCTTGCTGCAGGCGGTCGCGGTCATATTGCTGTCGGACTTCACGTAATAGTATAGCGACTCGTCCAAATAGACGCGCGGATAGCGGCTGTAGATCGGCAAAAGCATCTGCCAGTTTTGCCCGTTCGGGTGCGGGTAGATGTCGCGCCCGTGATTCGCCTCCACAAACGCGCGTGCGCGCAGCATATGACAGCCCGCGCAAAAAATCGAATCCGAGCGCAGCAAATGCTCCATTTGCTGCGGGTCGTCGTTGTGCGGCACACCGTCGGACACTTTGCCGATCGGCACATCCAATGCGCCCTCGCGAACCACATAAGCATCGCTCGTCACGCAAACAACGTCCTCGCGCCTGCGCAGCACTTCCACGCGCTTTTCCACAGATTGCGGCGCGTAAAAATCGTCGGCATCCGCCCAGCAAAGAAATTCGCCCGTGAACACCTTGAGCCCTGCGTCAATCGCCGCGCCGAGACCGCGGTTTTCCTGCTCGAGGCGCACAAAACGGTAGCCGCGCTGCGCAAAGCGGGCGACATAGCGTTCTGCAATCTCCTGCGTTGCGTCGGTAGAACCGTCGTTGACCAGAATGAATTCAATGGCATCGTAGCTCTGCGCCAAGATGGACTCCATGAGCCTGGCTATAAATTTCTCCCCGTTATAACAGGGCGTAATGATACTGACAAGCGGGTTCACGGAATCACCTCTTCTTATACGAATCTGAAATTAAAATATACGCAAAAATCTTGTCTCCATTTTAACAGGAGATTCGTATTACTATTTTTTCCGCCGCACGGTTTGAAGGAGTTGCAGCACTTGGCAAGATGCGCGCGGGTTTGTGAGCGCCCCCACTGCGAGGAACAGCAGCACCACCGGCGGCGCAATCATACATGCCCGGGTTAATAACTGCACATAACTGCCCATTTGCAGGTTCAGCGCATTGCAGGCAAAATACACCGCTGCGAACAGCGCGATATTGACCAGCCATGTGCGATAGGTCTTCCACGGGGATCTATCGAGCAGTTTGCGGTTGGTATAGAAAATAATCTGGTTCGAGCGATACAGAAGGGCAACAATTGTGCCGACCAGCACGCCGTAGATGCCCCAAAAATACACCGCAATCAGCGAAACCGAAAGGTTGATAATCATCTCGATAATCGCAGGAACGCGGTTTTCTTTGAAATGCCCCGCGTAGTTAATGGTAAAGCCCGCAGGGGCGCGTCCCGACACTTGAATCTTCACCAGAATAAACAGCAGCGGCAGCAGCGGCTTCAGATAACTCTGCGCATCGTCAAAGCCGGATGTATAAAGTTTCATAAACGGCATGATAAAAATGAATAATATGCAGTATGCCGCGAAGGAGGCGCTGGTATAGAACAGCTCGTAGACATCATAGCTGCGTTTATAGCCCTCTTTGTCTGTGTTATACAACTGCCCCAAACGGAAGACAAATCCGTTATTCACATTCTCAATCAGTACTGCAACCACCTCGAAAAAGGTGTTGTACACCGCGTAAACACTCGCAACTTCCAGCCCGCAAACAAGCGTCAGAAGGAGCGTGTCGGTGTTGTGGAAAATCAGCTGCGCAATTTGCTGGGTCATCACCGAGCTGCTTTGCGAAATGGCAGCGAAGTTGGGCTTTGCCTGCAAATCCAGCCACTTATAGTGGCGTTTAATATAGATGATAAAGTAGGCAGACTGCACGGCGTAGATCAGCAAATAGACCCACTGGATGTGGACAATATTCCCGCCAAAGAGGACAACAACGACCTTCGACAGGCTGACAAGCACATTGACAATCGTGCTCACGCCGGAAAGAATATAGTTTTTGCCCTCCGCTTGCAGGAGCAGCCTGTACTTGCCCTGTAAAAAGTAGGTCAGGACGCCGCCGCCGCCATGCAGCGCGATAACCGCAACAATGGTTGTCCACGGAATCGCCGAGCGGACGACAAGCGGGTAAATTGCCGCAAAAGCCGCAACCGCCGCGAGGTACAAAAAGCCCGTGCGGCGATACTGGCGGTGCGTGGCTGCAAGAATTTCGTTAATATCGCGCGGATTCTCCTTCGCAACCGGTCTGTAGAGCGCCTGCGTGGTCGCCGTGCCGACGCCCGCCTCAAGAAGCGCAATATAGACAAAAATCTGGTTCACAGAGGAGATAAAGCCGTTGATTTCCGAGCCGAAGGTGTCGATATAGAGCTTGGGTATGAGCATACCGCACCCAAGCGCGATCACCTGCCCCAGCAGCGATATGACGATATTGTAGGCGGTGCGTTTGTTTTTATTGACAGCCATCAGATAAAATCGACCCCTTATTTCGCTGTAGGGCGATTGCCGTCTGCTCGTTCATAAGCTTCTGCAAATCGCCGCCGGAGAGCCAGCACTTTGTCCACTGCGTAGTCAGTTCGACCGCCTCACGCACGGAAAAAACGGGCTTCCAGCCGAAGGTGTTCTTGAGTTTTGTGCAATCGAGCTTCAAAAATGCAGCCTCGTGCGGCCCGCCGTCACTGCGGACAATGCACTGCATGCCCGCGCCAAAGCTGTCGCAGAAGAGCCCTGCAAGTTCGCCCGTGGTGACGCAGCCGTCTGCGTCGGGTCCGACATTATATTCCCCCGCAAGCGCGGGGTTTTCGCACTGCCGCGCCGCAATTGTCAGGTAGGCAATCAGCGGCTCAAGCACATGCTGGTACGGTCTTACGGAGTGGGGATTGCGCAGCACTATCGGCTCGCCTGCCTGCGCAGCGCGGACGCAGTCGGGAATGATTCTGCTGGGCGCAAAATCGCCGCCGCCGATGACATTGCCCGCGCGCGCGGTGGACACAGGCACAGCCTCTAAAAAACTGCGGCGGTAGCACGCTGTCACCAATTCCGAGCAAGATTTGCTGTTTGCATAGGGGTCAAAGCCGTCGAGCACATCGGTCTCTGCATAGCCGCTCTCGCGCCCGGTTTCTGCGTAGACCTTGTCGGTCGTTACATTCACAAGCGATTCCACGCCGCCGAATAAACGCACACATTCGAGCAAATGCACCGTGCCCATCACGTTCGAGGCAAATGTGCCGACGGGATTGCGGTAGCCCTCTTTCACAATCGGCTGCGCCGCCAAATGCAGCACAATCTGCGGCTGCGCCTCGAAAAATGCCAGCTTCAGCGCATCAAAATCGCGCACATCGCCAATGGTGCTGTGCATCCGCTCGCTTAGGTGCAGCAAGTCAAACAGGCTCGGCGCAGTATCCGGCGCAAGGGCGTAGCCCCAGACCTGCGCGCCGAATTGCAGCAGCATTTGGCACAGCCACGAGCCCTTAAACCCCGTATGCCCCGTGACAAACACGCGCTTGCCCCTAAAAAACTTCTGTAATTCCACGTTCTTCACCACTTCACCCAAGGCGCTGTGCCGGAGGCAAGCAGCTCTTCGAGTTGATTCTTTTCCCGCAGCGTATCCATGCACTGCCAGAAGCCCTTGTGCTGGTAAGCCATCAGCTGCCCCTCGCTTGCAAGGCGCATGAGTGGCTCACGCTCAAAGACTGTTGCGGGACCTTCGATGTAATCAAAAATCTCCGGCTGCAAGACCATAAAGCCTGCGTTAATCCAGCCTGCATCCTCAATTTCCTTCTCGCGGAAGGCATGAATTTCGCTGTTTGCAGAAATATCCAGCATACCGAAGCGCACATTCGGCTGCACGGCGGTCAGCGTGGCAAGTTTGCCATGCGCCTTGTGGAAAGCAATCAGCGCGTGAATATCCACATCAGAAACGCCGTCGCCATAGGTCATAAGAAAGGGCTCGTCGCCCAAATAGCTGCGCACATTGCCGATGCGCCCGCCGGTCATGGTATTGAGCCCCGTATCGACAACGGTAACTTTCCACGGCTCTGAGACATTGCTGTGCACCGTTACATTTCCACTGTCTTTGAAATCAAAGGTAACATCGCTGTGATGCAGGTAGTAATTTGCAAAGTAGTCCTTGATGCAAGTCTGCATATACCCCGCGCAAATGATGAACTCATTGACCCCGAAAGCAGAATACATCTTCATAATATGCCAAAGGATGGGCTGCCCGCCGATTTCGATCATGGGCTTGGGCTTCAGATGGCTCTCTTCGGAGATTCTTGTCCCGAATCCGCCTGCAAGAATGACACATTTCATTGCTTCAAGTCCGCCTTTCTCTCTTTTCTTTTCCTGCGCCGCTGCGCCAAATTACGCAAGGGCTTAATGTGGTAGCGAGCAAAGTCGCGCAGGCGCACACCGCCCACCGCCTTCAAATCGCGATAGCACTCCCGCTCCAAAGCGGGGTTGTTACAATTCATTGCCGCATTGAGGCGCTCGCGGCGCAGTCGCTTCACGGGAATCATGCAGTAATATGCCTGCTGCGCGGGCAAAAACTTGTCGAGCGTGGCAAGCACCGATTCTTCTTGCCCCCGAAAGGCAGCCACCTGCTTATATGGGTCTTTTTTCATCTTCCCGGTATAGCTGTCGCCGCGCACGGTGTACTGCCCCAGCGGATGGTCGATATAGCCCTGCAAATCCTGATACAAAAGCGGCAGCTGAATCTGATAATTCTCGCCGAAATCGGAAATATAGATTTGCATCCCGGGGTTGACGCGCTCGTAATGCTTGCGGCTGATCATATAGGAAATCGCGGTGAAGCTGGAATTGCGGGCGTAGAGCATATCCTCAAACGCCTGCCGCACGCCCGGCTTTTGCGTGATGCGCAGGGTATCGATTTGCTTGCCCGTTTCCTCTTGCACGACCCGCAGCGGGCAAAAGACAATGCCCTTTTCCGGGTGCGCCTGCAAATAGCCCTGCATCTGCTCGATATAGCTAGGGTCGATAAAATCATCGCTGTCGCAGCCGAAGAAATATTCTCCGTGCATCAAATCAAAGCCCTTTTGCTTGAGCGCGCAGGTACACTGATTTTCCGCAAAATGCTCCAACACAACCCGAATCCCCCGCGCTTCGAGCAGCGGTTTATACTTTTCAGCAATTGCGCCCGTTTCATCGACAGAGCCGTTATTAAAGAAAATGAGTTCGATGTTTTGATAGCTCTGCGCCAGCAGCGCCTCAAAATACTTATGCACGAACCGCTCTCCGTTGTAGCAGTAGGTAATCATGCTCACCAAAGGCTGCTGCATTCGGCGCACCTCCCACGGGCTATGCCCGCTTTATTTTTTTCAGCACCCGCTTGACCCGCGATCCGTTGCGGCGAACAATGCGGCGCAATCGCTTGGAAGCAGGTAGTTTCAGGCATTGCGTAACCAGCTGCGCAAAGGGCTTCTCCTCCAGCTGCGCGAAGAAGTCGCCACGCTTTGCATGCGGGGCAACGCTGTGCAGGGTTGCGGTGTTATAGCCGACCGCGCGCTCCAAGTCTGTTTCGGCGCAAACCAACTCATCGCGAATCGCCTCGAGCATTGCGCCGCCCTTTTGCGTATGCACAAAAACGAGGGAAACGCCCTGCTGCGCCTTCAGCTCCGGGTGCACCAGCTCTACGCCCCAGTAGTCCGCAAGGGTAATATCGCTCGCATGACTGCGCGTCTTAAACTGGCACTGATAGCACGAGGGGCGCAGGTTCAAATTCGCCAAAAATGCGCGGACAAAGGAATCCGCTGTTGCCTTTTGGCAGTATGCCGCGCCGTCTTTATATGTAACGCGCATAGCAAAGTCGTTCCAGCCGTAAGTCTTATCGCGGAAGGAGATGCTCTGCACATCCTTCCCGGCATGGACTTGCGAAAGGTAGCGCTCCCAGCTGCGCGGCGAGGGTACGCCGTGGCAGATAATGTCCTGCGTATAAAGATTCTCGTATTCTTTGCCCAAATACCGCAGCAGCGCGGCAATTTGGCAGGGCGTGCCGGTGAAAAGCACGGGAACTCCCTGCGCAAGCAGCGCCTTCGCCTGCTTATAGGACTGCCCGATTTCGCTTTGCACATATTTCGAGGTGCGCAGCTTCTGCAAATCCCTTTCGTCTGCAATCTGCATGTGGCAGACACGGAAATTTTCGTCGAATCCCGCGCCGAACACCACGCCGCCCTTGCGCAAAATCTGCAGCGCAAGCGGCGTGAACACACCGCCGGAGGAACTGCTCGCGCAAATCTCCTCCCGCTTTGTAAATGCGTAGTAAGCCTGCGGCGTCTTCTCCTGCGGCGCAGTGGAGTCTGCCGGGCAAGCCCGCTCGCAAGCGCCGCAGCGCGTACAACGTGACTCGTCAATTTGCGGATATGCGCAGCCCTCGCTGTCGCTGCGCATATGCAGCGCCTCGCTCGGGCAGGCATTTGCGCAGGCTGCGCAGCCGCTGCAGTGATAGCGATTGGCAAGAAGCGGGGCTTTCGGCGCGCTTTGCGTCTTTTCCAGTGCGCCGGAAAGATAGGCAATCATGCGCGCCCGCTGCGCGGAAATCGCTTCGCGCGCCTGCGTAAAATCGATAGACAAGACATCGCTGCAGCGCGGAAAGGTGCGCTCCTGCAAGCCTGTTATGTGCAAAACCGTAGCAATGCGCGAGGACATGGACGAGCCGCCCTCCACGCGGTCGAAGGCAACAAAGGGAACTTGCAGGTTAATGGAAAACGCAACGCCGTGGAAAGAGTCGGTAAAAACCGCCTGTGCGCGCGAGAGCAAATAGACAAATTCCTGCGGGTCAATGTCGTAGTAGCGCAGGTCGTGAATATCGCAAATATCGACAATTTCGCAGCCTTGCTTTGCGGCATACTGCGCAATTCTGCGGGAATAGCGGCGGGTTTTGTTCCCCAAAAAGTAGCAAAAAACATAGGGCTTTGTGGGGCACTGCGCCGGCTTTTTCGCAAATTCCAGCCAGCGTTCGCGCGGCAAGCCAAAGGTTGGGTCGAGAAGAACCGCCGCTTCCCTGCCCGTGAGCCTTTTGATGAGCTTCGCGCCCGCTTCCTCGCGGACGGACAAGTGCGGAATCGCGGAAATCCACGCGGCGAAATCCTTTTCCCGCGTGGGCGGCAGCTCGCTGACGCCAAAGCTCGGCGCAAGCGCAATGCGCTGCTGCTCGGGCGCGAACTGCAAAAAATCCACCATCGATACCGTTGGGAAATGGGGATTCCAAATCTGATCGCTGCCGCAAACGAAGGCGGAGAAAGTCTTTAGGTGCTGACGGTCAAAATGTAAATTATCAATCGGCACAGTATCGATGTGCAGCAGCGAAGCGCGGAAGTCGTTAAATTTCTTCAGCCGCCGCTGCAACGCGTCGCGGTACGCCTGTGCTTCGCGTTTTGCGCGGCGCAGACCCTTGCCCGAAAAATCGCGGTCGTTTTTGCAGCCGTATAAATTTTGCAGGCGTGTGCGGCGGTAAGCCGCCATGTGACTTGGCATCAGCTTCTTATATAGGGGTTTGGGCGGGGTTGCCCACGACCGAAAGCCCCGCTTCGTGCGGTTATCGAGCGTAATTGCCGTGTATCCCGCGGCTTCAATCAGCGCTTGCACGGCATAGTTTTGCAGCACATTGCCATAATTCGCGCCACCTTGCATGGTTGCAATGCCGACCTTTTTCATGCGCACCCTCCTTCCTCAACAAACTACAGTCGCTCCCAAATCCAATAGAACTGCCGCATGGAATCGCCGACGTCGATATACCAGTACACCGCAAAAAAGCCGATGATGAGGAGCTTCAAAAAAGCCTCCGTGTTCTTATTGCGCAGATGCAGTAGACCCGGCAGCGCAACGGGTATAAAGATGCCGGTATAGATGCCGATTCTGGCAAGATAGGTGCTGCTCGACGCTGCCACCATTGCAGCCGCATTGATAATGAGCATATTGATATACACTGTCTCGTAGCGATCCGGTTTTTTTCGAGCATAAATGATCAGCGCCATAATTGCAGGCGCGCAGGAAACCAAGATGCGCATTACGCTGACAGAGTTTGTAACATAGGCGGAGGTCTGCGAGACTTCGTCATCCTTCAGCATACCGACAAAAGAAAAAATTGCGTCGTAATTCAAAGATATGAACAGCGTGCCGGCAACCAAAAGGAGAATATTTTTTGCTGTAATTCGGTTGCGCAAGATAAAGAAGGGCAGGATCATGATGATTGCAGAGCGGTGGCAGCAGAATGCCAAGAAAACGAATAACGCGTACTTAAAAAACTTCTTATTGATAATGTAGCGGAACCCCGCAAAAACGAAGGTTGCCGCCAAGTATTGCCGCACACCGTTAAAGCTGCCGTGCCACGAACCGATAAAAATGTACAACAGCATCGCAAATAGAAACTGGTCTGCATTCTTGAAAATCGTATAGGTGGTAATGCCTACCGTAATGAGCGAGCAGAGAAAAATCAGATATGCGCCGTCGTCTGTAAACCAGCCGACAATATCCGCAAGCATCGGCATCATCGGCTCATCGAGCGCCATAAAATCCTTTTTGAATGTTCCGCCGTAGATTGTTAGCCCCTTATAGTACGCGCCATAGTCTGTGCCGACATAATAGCGGCAACCAGCCGTGAATATCAGCGTAAAGGCGGCGAGGACGAGAAACACACGGGTTGCCCTGTCGTAGCCCCCGGTCGGTAGAGACCCGGCGCTTGCGGCATGGCTCAGCTGTGCGAGAAGCGCAAACAGACCCGCTGTTATAATTGTGAAGTAATATACGCCCACGCAGTGCCTCCATTCTTTATACCAATCTCATGTTAAAATGTAGGCAAGATTTTCGAGTATATTTTTTGTATAACAAGGAAAGCGGCTGCCGCAATCCTTTGTGGATTGCAAGGGAGCCCAGTTAGGCGAAAAATAGACCGAAAAGATGCTATATTTTCATTTGAGATTGGTATTACTTTCTGTGTTTCTTTTGCCAGCTGCGGTACCAGCCGATGCAGCGATACGGCACCATACTCTTCGCCAAAAAGCGCAGGAGTTTGGGAATCAGCCAATGCCGGGGAAAGCCCAGCAAGCGGAAGCCAAATCGCGTAACCTGAAATGCCCGCCGACGCGAACGGAAGGTGCGGCGGCGGATGGCGTTCATATCCTCGCGAACGAGGTAGAGCGCCTCTTGCATATTATACCCCGAAAAACCGGCATGGAAAAAGCGAAACCACAGCTCGTAGTCCTCCGCGCGTAAAGTGTGCTTTGCCACAGTGTACCCATTTAGCGCTTCGTATACCCGCGGGTAGGTCATGATGGTTGCGTGGTTGAAGGGGATAATGCGGCGCATGCTGTTTGCACTCACCGATTCCGGCTTGGAAACCACATCCGCCGTTCCCGCATCGTTAAATCGCCGCATGGTACAGCCGACCAAATCGAACTGCGGGTGTTCCTGCAAAAATCGCACCTGCTTTTCAAATCGATCCCTTACGCTAACGTCGTCGCCGTCCATTCGCGCAACGTACTGCCCCTGCACATAGCGCAGGCAGTGGTTCAAAGAGGCTGCCAGCCCGGAGTTGGCGTCGTTTTGCAGCAAGACTATGCGCGCATCCTTCGCTGCGTACGCCTGTAAGACTGCATCCGTTTCGTCCGTCGAGCAGTCATTGCAGATGATAAGCTGAAGATTCTCGTATGTTTGCCCGAGGATGGAGTCGATTGCCTCCGGCAGGGTATTCGCGCAGTTGTACGCGCCCATGATGACCGAAACCATGCCCTCCGTCATACAAACACCTACTTCACATTGTTAATGATATAGCGGAATTTCCCGCTTGGTTCTTTTTCGACATCCTCGACAAAGCGAACCTGAATATCCATATCCTCGCCGAGAAAGTATTGAAACTTTTTCCGAATCGCTTTCTCTGTTTCGGCATGATTGCTGCCCTCAGTCGCCACAAGTTTTACAAGCAGCGCGTCAACACGGTCTTGAACAAACTGTGCATAGCGCACACCCGGCACGCCTTTGCACGACAGAAAAACCGCCGGGAATCTCCCTCGAGACCGCGTTAATACGTAGTCTATCACCCTGCCCTCGATGTGATCAACAACCGGCATCTTGCAGCCGCAGGCGCAGCTTTGCTCCTCTGCAAGGAATGCCTTATCCCCGATTTCATAACGAATGAGCGGCGTAGCGTGGGTATCAAAGCAGCTTACGAGCATCTGCCCATCCGCGTTGAATTCGATAACCCCGTTGTCCATGCAGTAATGCAGTCTGCCCGCTGTGCACTCAACAATGAAGGGCGCGCCCTCGCTCGAGGCGTACTGGTCGCGCACAGGGCAGCCAAATGCCTTCTCCATTGCTTCCCTGTAGTGCGGCAGAAGGGTTTCCGCCGTGGGGAAAATCGCGACGGGCTTGAAATCGAGACAAATATTGTTCTCTAAAATGTAATTCGCGACCTCGAAAATCGCGGACGGGTAGCCGTCAATCGAGTGCGGCTTAAATTTGTTCAGATTTTCAACATAATACCGCAAATTGTTATTCTTTACGTGGAACGCAGAATAGATGCGCTGCTTAATTGCCCGATTTGTGCGCCAGAACACCTTCGCCTTCTGGGTCGCCGGGACAATTCTTGACGAATTGAAGCTCGCGCGGCGCATTTTCATCGGCACAAAGCCATGCCGCATTTTGAAAAAGTCCAGATACGCCATGCGGCGCTGCCTGTCCCGCTTGGTGTAGTAGAAACGCATAGCCGTTCCGGTTGTGCCGCCGGTTTCGCTTTTAATTGCGGACTCCGGCGCAACGGTATACATCTGCGGTAAATTCCGCCGCACGGTTTCCTTCGGAAGGCGCGGCAGCTTTTCGATATCCGCAACTGTCCGCACCTGCGAAAGGTCGATATTCTTATAGAATTCGCGATAAAAGGGACTGTTTTCAGCGGCGTGGCGCACAAGCTCGGTAAAGAGGGCGTCTTGGTATTCCCGCAGTTCCTGCAAATCGCCGTAGTTACGCGCCCGAAGTTCCTCTAAGGTGGCATAATACACCTTGCCGAAGCGCTCTTTTTTGTAAAGATAGCCTTGCGCCGTGGTAAAGATATTTTGCATGAAAATCGGCACACGATTATACAGCTTCATCAGATTCATTCGTTTCTCCTACAACCCACCGGTCTTGCGCGCTAACGGAATAATTCACGCTGTTCGGCTAGTCAGTCATTCCCGAAAATTCAACAATTGTCACAATAGACCGCACATTTTCTGCATGTGAACCCGTGCCTCTCGGACGCACACAGGCAGAATGTCGGAAAGCCTACTGTTTTCATTATAAATTCTCCTTATACCAGTCGATGGCGGCTGCGATGCCGCGCTCGAAGCTCCACGAGGGGTCGTAGCCGAGAAGCGTTCTCGCCTTGGAAATATCTGCGTTGGAGTGCTTAATATCGCCCGCGCGGTCCGGTCCGAAAATCGGCGCAATGTCCACGCCGAGCGCCTTTGTCAGACCGTAGTAAATATCGATTAGGTAGCTTCTTCCGCCGTAGGCGATATTGTAAGCCTCTCCCGCGGCAAGCGAAGGCGCAACGCAGGCTTTGAGGTTCGCCTCGACGACATTCTCCACGTATGTAAAGTCACGGCTCTGCTTGCCGTCGCCGTTTATGGTGGGCACTTCGCCGCGCAGAAGCTGCTTGATAAACTTGGGAATCACGGCTGCGTACGCGCCGTCGGGGTCCTGCCGCTTGCCGAAAACATTGAAGTAGCGCAGACCGATGGTTTCAAGCCCGAAGTGCTTGGTGTACTGCTTGGCGCATTCTTCGTTGTTGCGCTTGCTGACCGCATAGGGTGAGAGCAAGTTCCCCTCCGTGCCCTCTTTTTTCGGCAGCTGCGCACTGTCGCCGTATACCGAACTGGAAGAGGCATAGACAAAGCGCTTTACTCCGTTTTTATAGGCTGCCTCGAGCATATTCATCGTGCCCAAGCTGTTGTTTTTCGCATAGAAGAGCGGCAGCGCAATGCTGCGCGGCACACTGCCCCACGCAGCTTGATGCAGCACATAGTCCACGCCCTGCGTCGCCTGCAGGCAGGCGTCAAAGTCCTTGATATCGCCCTGCATAAAGGTGTAGTTTTCATGATCCAAAAACAGCTCGACATTCTCGCGCTTTCCGGTGGACAAATCGTCAAAGCAGCGCACCTTGCAGCCCATGTTCAGGATCGCTTCGCAAAGATTCGAGCCGATAAAGCCGCCGCCGCCTGTGACTAAAAAAACCGTTTCTTTCGGGAAACGCAAGGTTTCATAACCCATTTTACAGCCTCCAATAGAGATAGTCGCCGTATTGCGCCTTGTTCAGAATGCCCTTCAAATCGAGCAGAACCTTTTTCGCGTCAAACTTATACATTGCGTCGAAATCCGCCCGCTGCAGCGTTTTGAACTGCTCGTGCGCCACGGCAAGCACCACCGCGTCCATATCGCGGACGTCGCCGCAATCGGCAAGGTCGATGCCGTAAATCCGCTTTGCCTCGGCGGCGTCTGCCGCAGGGTCAACGACAAACGGCGTGATGCCGTACTCGCGCAGCTCCTTATAGATGTCGATAACCTTGGTATTGCGGGTGTCGGGGCAGTTTTCCTTAAAGGTGAAGCCCAAAATGGCAACCCGCGCATTCTTCACGGGCACGTCCGCCTGAATCAGCTTTTTTACCACATGCTCTGCGCAGAGCTTGCCCATCGAATCGTTGATGCGCCGCCCGGAGAGGATGATTTGGCTGTGGTAGCCGAACTGCTCGGCTTTATAGGTCAAGTAATAGGGGTCAACGCCGATGCAGTGCCCGCCGACAAGCCCCGGCTGGAATTTGAGGAAATTCCATTTTGTGCCGGCAGCCTCGAGCACAGATTTTGTATCGATATTCATCTTGTCGAAGATGATGGAAAGCTCGTTCATAAAGGCGATGTTGATGTCGCGCTGGCTGTTTTCAATCACCTTTGCAGCCTCCGCGACCTTAATCGTCGGCGCGCGGTGCACACCTGCATCGACCACCAGCTCGTAGACTTTGGCGACGTTGTCCAGCGTTTCTTCGTCCATGCCGGAGACGATTTTCGTGATGGTTTCCAGTCGGTGCACCTTATCGCCGGGATTGATACGCTCGGGCGAGTAGCCGACCGTAAAGTCTACGCCGCAGCGCATGCCCGACTCCTTTTCGAGAATCGGTACGCACAGCTCTTCCGTCACGCCCGGGTAGACCGTCGATTCAAAAACAACGATGCTGCCCTTCGGCATATTTCTGCCGACAATGCGGCTTGCGCCCTCAACGGGCGTAAGATCCGGGGTATGGTCGTCGTTAACAGGCGTGGGCACGGCGACAATGAAGAACTTCGCCTCGCGCAGCCGCGCTTCATCGGCGGTAAAATCGACCGC
>JAISIK010000064.1 GCA_031262065.1 Oscillospiraceae bacterium
AAGGGCACGGACTCCACGGGTTCGCACGTTGTGGCGACCTATCAGGACATTGCTGCGGGAACGAAAGTGGAGCGCGGCAGAATGGTTACGGTTATGTTTACGGATACAACCGCGCAGGATTAGCAGGAGAAACGTATGAAATTACAAATGCTGCTGGAGGCAATAGCGCTTCTTGACGTTCACGCGCCCCTTGATTTGGAAATAACGGGCGTGAGCTATGACTCGCGCACGACAAAGGCGGGGGAGTTGTTTGTCGCGGTTACGGGTTTTGAGTCCGACGGGCACGACTATATTGCAACAGCCGTTTCGCGCGGCGCAGCTGCGGTGCTGTGTGAGCGGGATATAGAGGCAGATATTGCTTGGGTGCGCGTGGAATCTACGCGCAAGGCGCTGGCGCAGCTCGGGGTAAACTGGTACGGCGCACCTGCGAAAGCCATGCAGATGATCGGCATTACAGGAACGAACGGCAAAACTTCCGTAACCTACTTTGTCAAAACCCTGCTCGAGCAGTGCCTGCATGCGAAAGTCGGCTTAATCGGCACGAATCAGAATCTTATCGGCAATACGGTGTTGGAAACCGAGCGCACCACGCCGGAGAGCTTTGCCCTGCAAGGGCTTCTTGCGCAAATGCGAGACGCCGGCTGCACGCATGTTGTGATGGAGGTTTCCTCCCATGCGCTTGCCCTGCACCGCGTGGACGGCATAGGGTTTCAAGTAGGGGCGTTCAGCAATCTGACCAAAGACCATTTGGACTTTCATAAGACGATGGAGTCCTACCAAGCGGCGAAGTCGCGCCTGTTTCGCCTGTGCGAGCGCGGCGTATTCAATCTCGACGACCCTGCCGCAAAACAGCTGATTGCAGAGGCTTCTTGCGCGGTATATACCGTGGGAAACAACGCGGATTTGCAGGCGGAGAATGTGATTTTACACGCAGACTGCGTCCAAATGCAGGTGCGCGAAAAAGACGCCTGTGCGGCGCTTCGCGTGGGCGTCCCGGGACGCTTTACGGTGAGTAATGCCCTGCTTGCGATCGGCATTGCGCGGCAGCTGGGGATTTCCCTGCAAGACGCCGCGCAGGCGCTGGGAAGGGCGCAGGGCGTGAAGGGACGCATTGAAGTCGTGCCCACGCAGGGCAAACCCTACACCGTGCTCATCGACTACGCCCACACGCCCGACGGGCTGGAGAATATCCTGCGCTCCGTGCGCGATTTCTGCAAGGGGCGGGTGATTCTGGTGTTCGGCTGCGGCGGCGACCGGGACAAGACAAAGCGCCCGATTATGGGAAAAATCGCCGCGAAGTATGCGGATTTCGTGATTGTTACTTCCGATAATCCGCGCACGGAACAGCCGATGGCGATTATTAACCACATTCTCGGCGGCATGCGGCGCAGCAAAACGCCGTATGTTATAGAAGAGAACCGCAGACGCGCCATAGCAGTCGCATTGCGAAACGCGCGAAAAGATGATATACTTATTCTGGCGGGGAAGGGTCATGAGACCTATCAAATCTTCGGGAAAGAAAAACGGCACTTCGATGAGCGCGAGGAAGTCTTCGCCTACTTGCGCGAGGAGGAACATGGAGAATAATTCGTTAACGCTGGAGCGCGCCGCAGCTTACTGCGGCGGAAGGGTTGCGCCGCAATATGCGCAAGTGCCCTTCTTCGGCGCGAGCTACAGCAGCAAGGAAATCCAAAAGGGGCAGCTCTTTGTCGCCCTAAGCGGCGCGCGTGACGGGCACGATTTTGTGCCCGATGCAATGGCGCAGGGCGCTGCCGCCGTGCTTGCGAGCAAGCAGTTGGACGTCCCGGCGATTTATGTGGAAGATACGCTCTGCGCCTTGCAGAGCCTTGCAACAGAGTATCGAAAGCAGCTGGGTTTCCGCTGTGTGGCGGTTACGGGGAGCGTCGGAAAAACCACGACAAAGGGGATGCTTGCTGCGGTTCTGGAAACGACGTATCGCACCCACAAAACGGAGAAAAACTATAACAACGAAATCGGCGTGCCTGTAACTATCCTTTCTGCGCCTGCGGGCAGCGAAATGGCGGTATTGGAGCTGGGGATGAACCATTTCGGGGAGATTTCCAAGCTGACGCAAATTGCGCTGCCGGATATTGCGGTGATTACGAATATCGGCACGGCGCACATGGAAAACCTCGGGTCTCGAGAGGGGATTGCCGCGGCAAAGCTCGAGATTTTGGAGGGGCTGCGCGAAGGCGGGCTTGCCGTGCTTTGCGGCGACGAGCCGCTTCTTAAGGGGAAAGCAAATAACGCGGTGTATTTCGGCTTGCAGGCGCACTGCGATGTGCGCGCTACAGAGATAGAAGCGGACGCAAAGGGCACGCGCTTCACGGCAGTTACGCCCGTCGGCACGTTTCTTGTGGCGCTTTCGGTTGCGGGCGAGCACAATGTATACAACGCCTTGGCTGCCATTGCGGTGGGGCTTTCCTGCAATGTGCGCATAGAAAATATCTGCGCCGCGCTGGCGGCATTCCAAAATACGGGCATGCGGCAGCGGGTTTATCAGCTGGGCGGCGTAACCGTCATTGAAGACTGCTACAACGCAGGCCCTGAGTCCATGCGCGCTGCGCTGGCGGTGCTTAATAAGTACCCCGGCAGACGCATTGCGGTGCTTGGCGGCATGCTGGAGCTTGGGGAGTTTGCGCCGGCTTTGCATTTTGCTGTCGGGCAGCAGGCGGCAAACGCTTCGCAACTGCTGTTTGCCTACGGCGGCAACGCGCAATACTATATAGAAGGCGCGAAATCTGCGGGCATGCAGGAGGCGCACTTCTTTGAAACGCAAGAGGCTTTGGCTGACACGCTGCGTGAAACCCTGCAAGACGGCGATGTTTTGCTTGTCAAGGGGAGCAGGGGAATGCGCATGGAGCGTGTGCTGACGCTCTTAAATGGGGGATAAAGTATGGATAGTCAATCAATTCTGTGGGTCGTGTTTTCTATTGTTGCAGGCTTTGTTGCGGCGCTTCTTCTCGGGAAGCTGCTCATTCCCGCGCTTCGTGCGCTGAAGGCGGGGCAGTCCATTCGCGAGGTCGGTCCGCAGTGGCACAAAGGCAAAGCGGGCACGCCCACCATGGGCGGCATTGCCTTCATCCTTGCCTCGCTCGTGTGCGTAATCACCGGCTGGACTGCAATGCGGCAAGATGGGCAGTACGCGCATTTGATGGTGCTTGCCCTGGCATTTGCCTTCGGGCTTATCGGCTTTGCTGATGATTTTATCAAAGTGAAGCGCAAGCGCAATCTCGGGCTGACAGGCATCCAAAAGCTCCTGCTGCAAATTCTCTTTGCAGCTGCGTTCGTGTGGCTGCTCTACCGCGCAGATGCCCTGCATTTCGCGCTGCGCGTACCGTTTTTTGAGAATTTGTCTATCGCGGTGCACCCGGTTTTGTATTTTGCCCTCTCGATTTTTATTATTGTCGGCTGCGTCAACGCGGTGAATCTGACCGACGGCGTCGACGGGCTTGCAAGCGGCGTAACGATGCCGGTGATGCTCTTCTTTGTGCTGGTTTCGACCGCTGCGGGCAAATTGGGGCTGGCAACCTTCCCTGCGGCGCTTCTCGGCGGCTTGGGGGGCTTTCTGTGCTATAACTTCTACCCCGCGAAGGTCTTTATGGGCGACACCGGCTCATTGTTTCTCGGCGGCGCGGTCTGCGGTATGGCATTTGCCTTGGATATGCCGCTCATTTTACTGCTTGTAGGCATCATTTATATTATAGAAGCCTTGTCGGACATTCTTCAGGTGGGCTATTTCAAGCTCACGCACGGCAAGCGCATCTTCCGCATGGCGCCGTATCACCATCATTTGGAGTTGGGCGGCTGGTCGGAGAAAAAAATCTGGACGGTATTTGTGCTGACCACCTGCATAGCATGTGTGCTTGCGTGGCTGGGGGTAAGAGCTTGGTTCTGATGGAATCTGTTTAGGAAGAGGGAGGTCTGGCAGTGTTTGGGAAAAAGAAGCCCGAAAAGAGCATCAAGGAATCCGTGCGTATTGTCGAGGACGACGCGGGAATGATGGATATGCCGTATCTGCTTTTGACAATCCTTCTGGTTGTCATTGGTCTGATTATGCTGTTTTCTGCCAGCTTTGCCCGTGCGTATCATGAAACCGGCAATTCTGCCAGCAATTTCCTCAGTCAGTCGGTGTTTGCGGCGGGCGGCATTGGCGTTATGTTCGTGTTCAGCCGTTTCCCTTATGATTGGTATCGGAAATTTGCCCTGACGATTTTGGGCGGGGCGCTCCTGCTGCTTGCACTTGTGCCGCTCATCGGCGTTTCTTCCAACGGCGCGCAGCGTTGGCTCAGCTTGGGCTTTACGCAATTCCAGCCCTCGGAGGTTGCGAAATTTGCGGTAATCATCTCCTTTGCGGCGATTATGTCGGCGCATCCGAAGGAAATGAAAACGATGAAATACGGTTTTGCGCCCTATATGATTATTCTCGGCGTGATAGCAGGCCTGTTGATGCTCGAACCGCATATGTCTGCTACCATTATTATCCTTCTTTTGGGCTTTATCCTGATGGCTGCCGGCGGCACAAACTGGAAGTTCCTGGTGGGGCTGGCAGTGGTAGGCGTGGTGGTGGTGGCAATCTATTTGCTGACCATGGGTTATACGGCAGACCGCATTACTGCATGGCTCAACCCGGAATCGGATCCGCTCGACGATGGATTGCAGATTTTGCAGTCGCAGTACGCCATTGGTTCGGGCGGTCTGCTCGGCTTGGGCTTCGGAAAGAGTCGGCAGAAATATCTGTACCTGCCTGAAGAGCACAACGACTATATTTTTGCCATCGTTTGCGAAGAACTGGGCTTTATCGGCGCGGTGGGCATTTTGCTCTTGTTTGCGCTTCTGATTATCCGCGGCTTCTGGATTGCCATGCACGCCCGCGACCGCTTCTCCATGCTGACTGCTACGGGGCTGACGACCCTGCTCGCCGTGCAGGTGATTTTGAATGTGGCGGTGGTTACGAATCTTCTGCCTGCGACGGGAATTTCCCTGCCCTTCTTCTCGTCGGGCGGTACGGCGCTCATTATGCAGCTTGCGGAAAGCGGCATTGTTCTGAATATTTCGCGCAGCATCACGCAAAGTCCTCCGCGCGCGAAAAAGGGGAGAGCAAAGGCATGAAAGTAGTTTTCACCTGCGGAGGAACGGGCGGGCATATCAACCCCGCGCTTGCCGTGGCAAAAATTCTGCGCGAACGCAAGCCCGCAAGCAAAATCCTCTTTGTCGGCGCGGACGACGGTATGGAAAGAAATCTCGTCCCGCGCGAGGGTTTTGCCCTCGAAACACTGAAAATTTCCAATTATCAGCGGCGCTTCACGCCCCCTGCGATTTGGCATAATATACAGACACTGGTATCCATGCGCCGCGCCTTATCCCGCGCGAACCGCATTATCGCCCGATTTCAGCCGGATGTGATACTCGGAACGGGCGGCTATGCGAGCTATCCGATGCTCAATCAGGGCGCAAAGCGCGGCATCCCGACCGCAGTGCATGAGGCAAACGCCATCCCCGGGCTTGCAACGCGTATGGTTGCAGACAAGGTCGATAAGGTTTTGGTTTCCTTTGCCGACAGCGTGGGCGCGTATAGCAAGCCCGAACGCGTGATTCCTGTGGGCATGCCTGTGCAGGAGTCCTTCGTCTTTACGCGCAGAAGCGACGCGCGGCGTGAGTTGGGAATAGCCGAGGACGCAAAGCTGGTTGTCTGCGCGTGGGGAAGCCTCGGCGCAAGAGAAATGAACAAGAAAATGGCGCAGTTTTTGAAGCTTGCCTGTGCGGAAGAATCCTTCCGCTGCGTTTACGCAACGGGAAGCTACGGCTGGCGCTGGATGCCCGATTACGTGCGCGAGCAAGGCGTGGATTTGAAAAAGCATCCGCACATTACCATGCAGGAATACATTTATAATATGCCTGTGCTTATGGCTGCCGCGGACGTCGTAATCGGTCGAGCCGGCTCGTCCACACTCAATGAAATCGCGGCTGCGGGAACGCCGTGCATCATTGTGCCCTCGCCGAATGTGGCAAATAATCACCAAGAGAAGAACGCGGAAATTTTGGGCAAGCGCGGCGCTGCGCTGGTTATCCATGAGGCGCAGTGCAGCGGGGAGCTGCTGTACGAAGAAACGAAAAAACTCCTCAATGATGAGGCGCGCTGCGCAGCCATGCGCACCGCGCTGCGGGAGATTGCGGTCGTCGATTCTGCGGAGCGAATCTATACAATTATTACGGAGCTTGCCAAGGTACGCTGAGCTCTGCCAACGCATAGGATGGTTCACCATATATGCGGAGGTTTGCCAATGAAGGCGTATCAGATTTACGGAGGCAGTCCGCTTTGCGGCACTGTCGCAATTCACGGCGCAAAGAACAGCGTCCTTCCCATCTTGGCTGCAACGCTTATCACCGGCGGGGAATATGTGCTGCGCAACTGTCCGCAAATATCGGACGTTGACACGGCGTTGGATATTCTGCGCCATTTGGGTTGCAGCGCCGAGCGAAGCGGGCAGACGCTTACGATTGATACTACGAATGCAAAGCGCGCGGATATTCCGTGTTCTCTTATGACGAAAATGCGCGCTGCGGTTATTTTCTTAGGTCCGCTGCTTGCCAGATTCGGCTGCGCGCAGGCGTGTATGCCCGGCGGCTGCGCCCTCGGCGCAAGGCCGATTGATATCCACCTTGCGGGGCTGCGGCGCATGGATGTACATATCGACGAGGCTGAGGGAGATATTTTTTGCATGGTCTCAAAGCTGAAAGCCTGCACGATTGCCCTGCCTTTTCCCAGCGTCGGCGCAACGGAGAACCTGCTTCTTGCGGCGATTGCCTGCGATGGCGAGGTTGCCATTTGCAACGCTGCCAGAGAGCCGGAGATCGGCGATTTGATTGGCTTTTTGCGTGCCTGCGGTGCGGAAATTTCCGGCGACGGCACTTCGGTCATTCGAGTGCAGGGGGGCAAAGCCTTACATACCGCGCAGTACAGCATTATGCCCGACAGAATGGAGGCTGCAAGCTACCTAGCGGCAGCGGCAGCAACCAAGGGCGATTTGACCCTGCAAGGCGTATGCCCGGCGCATTTGACTGCGGTGAGCGATGTGCTTGTGCGCAGCGGCTGCGAAATCGATTGCCAAAACTGCGAAATGCGACTTCGGTGCGAGCATCTGCTTGCAGCAGGGCCGATTCATACCGCGCCCTACGACGGTTTCCCGACAGATGCGCAAGCGCCGATTATGGCTGCTATGACTGTGGCTGCGGGTGTGAGCGTATTTGAAGAGACGATTTTTGAAGACCGCTTCCGGCATGTGCCTGCGCTGCAGGATTTGGGCGCGAAAATTCACGCCTCCAAGCGCTATGCGGTTGTCGAAGGCGTCCCGGCGCTGCATGGCGCGTGCATGGAGGCAACAGACCTGCGCGGCGGCGCTGCAATGGTCATCGGTGCATTGTGCGCCAGAGGGGAGAGCCGGGTGCGAAACGTCGCGCATATCGAACGCGGGTATGCGGATTTTGTAGAGACCTTGCGGCAATGCGGCGCAGAGATTGCGCAAATTGACGAAGCATAGGGCGGAGGAAGCATGAAAGAAGAACAAAAGAGGCGCAGTCCTGCGCGAAATAGGCAACAGCGCAACTCTCGCGCAGCGCAAGCTGCGCAGGAACGCCGCGAGGCGCGGCAGGAGCGGCAGCGGCTCGACGAGGTGCGGGAAAAGCAGAAAAAACGCGCCAAACACCGCACGCGCAGGCGCATTCGCAGCGATGTGTGGAAGCGTTTGCTGATTATGGGCGGCGTGGTCGCTGCGGTTGTGCTGAGTATGGTAATATTCTTCCGCGTGCGCACGATTGCAGTTTATGGCAGCGTGTATTACACGGCGGAGGAGATTTCCGCAGTCTGCGGCGTTTCGACGGGCGATAACCTGCTGACGGTTTCGCGCGCGAAAATTGCGGGCAATATCATGGCGGAATTGCCTTACATCAGTTCGGTGCGGGTTTCGAGAAGCCTCCCCGATGTGCTGGAGCTGACGGTCACGGAGTACGATGTAACCTATGCAATCTGCGATGTTCGCGGCGACTACTACCTCATGACCGCGGGCGGGAAAATCACGGAAAAGATTGACGAGCAGCTTGCCAAGAGCCACGTGAAAATTGCGGGCTTTGCCATTTTGACGCCAAACGTCGGCGAGCAAATTGTGATTGATGCGCCGCAGGACGCGCAGGATTTGGCGCAGGGGCAGATGGCTGCGATGAAGGAACTGCTCGCGCAGCTCGATGCACAGGAGCTGACAAAGGAGATTGTTTCTATAGAAATACCGACTGCCTATGAAATCGCCCTGAACTATGCAGACCGTTTTTATGTGAAGTTGGGAAATGCGGAGGATCTCGGCAGCAAGCTGAGAACCCTCAAAGCGGCGATTGCCAAGCTGGAGGATTACCAATCCGGCACCTTTGATCTGTCTGTGAACGGGGCAAAAGAAGCAAGATTTCTGCCCGAAGAGTGATTCATGGTATAAAATGTAAATAATTTTGTCAAAAATAAGAAAGTCTATTGACCAAACGGCGATTTCACGATAAAATAGAGCAGAATAATCTGGATATAGTACTTGCCGGAAAACCAGTATTCATTTTGAGAGCACATAGGAGGAGATTGACAATGTCCGAGGCTTACACAGATAAGGTGGTTAGCATTAAGGTTATCGGCGTCGGTGGTGCCGGTAATAATGTCGTAAACCGAATGATCAACAGTCGCATCGGCGGTGTTGAGTTTATTGTTATAAATACGGATCGGCAGGATTTGAATAAATCCAAGTGCGAGAACAAGCTGCAAATCGGCGAAAAGCTGACGGGCGGCATGGGCGCAGGCTCGCGTCCCGAGGTGGGCAAAAAGTCCGCAGAAGAGAGCAGAGCCGCCATTTCCAAGGTTCTTGAGGGCGCGGATATGGTCTTCATCACCGCCGGTATGGGCGGCGGCACAGGCACGGGCGCGGCGCCGATTATTGCCGATTTGGCGCATGAAGCGGGCATCTTGACCGTGGGCGTCGTCACAAAGCCTTTCCGCTTTGAAGGCGCAAACCGCATGAAGCAGGCGGAAAGCGGCATTGCGTCGCTTGCCGATAAGGTTGATTCGCTCATCATCATCCCGAACGATCGGCTGAAGTACGTCACCGACCAGAAGATTACCTTCGCCAATGCCTTCGGCATTGCAGACGATGTTCTGAAGCAGGCGGTGCAGTCGATTTCCGAGCTGGTCGGCTACTCCGAGCGCGTGATTATCAACCTCGACTTTGCAGACGTTTCCTCCATTATGAAGAACGCCGGGCGCGCGCATATGGGCGTCGGCACGGCGTCGGGTCGCGAAAAGGCGGAGCAGGCTGCAATGGCTGCCGTTGCAAGTCCGCTTTTGGAGACTTCCATCAACGGCGCAACGGGCGTTCTCATCAACGTTACCGGCTCTATGGATTTGGGCTTGGACGATGTTGAAACCGCCGCAAATATCGTTATGGAAGCTGCGAACCCCGAGGCGAATATCATCTTCGGCGCAACCTTCAGCGAAGAGCTCGAAGACGAGATGCGCGTTACCGTTATCGCAACGGGCTTCGACGAGAAGAAGGGCGAGAACAGAGGCATCTACTCCTCTGCAAACCCCGTCAAGAAGCAGGCGGTTGCAGTGGACGCATCATCCAATATCGACGATATCGACGAAATCTTCAAGATATTCAATAAGTAATATAGTAGCAAACGGGGCGTTGCGCGAGCCGCAACGCCCTGATTTTCGCGTGTGCGGGACTTTACATTTTTTGCGCTGTGTGCTATTATTTTTACAGCGCGGGTGCATTCCGAACGGGGATGCCCATCAAGTACTACAATCGGAGGTCTGACAATGAGCAACAGAAATAGGAGCTCTGATCCCAATAGCGAGCTTTACGACGCCATTTTATCGCTGCAAACGCGCGAAGAATGCACGCAGTTTTTTCAGGATTTGTGCACGCAGACGGAGCTCGGTGCGATGGAGCAGCGCTACGATGTGGCGAAAATGCTTGCGTCCGGCATGATTTATAATGATATTCTTGCGAAGACCAATGCCAGCTCCGCCACCATCAGCCGCGTCAATCGCAGCTTGGTCAACGGCAACGGCGCGTATGCGCAGGTTTTTGCGCGCCTTGATGAGAAATAATGGCATACGAGAAGCTGGCGCAGGTATACGATGAACTGACAACGGATATAAACTATACGAGAATTCTGGACTTTATAGAGACGATACTGCGCGATTTTGGCAAGCAGCCGGAGACGGTGCTCGATCTTGCGTGCGGTACCGGCTCTATGTCTTTGCTGTTGGCGCAGCGCGGCTATCGGGTGCTCGGCGCGGATATGTCCGAGGAAATGCTGACGGTTGCCATGGATAAGGCGCAGCAGCTTGAGAAAAATATGCCCTATTTTGTCTGCCAGAAAATGCAGAATCTGCGGCTTCCCGCGCCGGTGGATCTCGCGCTCTGCCTGCTCGACAGCGTGAACTATCTGCGCAAGCCGTCTGACTGCGAAAAGACCTTTCAGCGCGTTTTTCAAGCGCTCAAGCCGGGCGGCGTCTTTCTGTTTGATATCAATACGCCGCATAAGCTGCGCGGGCTCGATGGGCAGGTGTTCCTTGATGAAACGCAGGAAACCTTCTGCGTGTGGCGCGCGCAGTTCGAGCGGGAAGAGAATTGCTGCTACTACGGCTTTGACATTTTTCGCAAGCAGGGCAGCGCTTGGACTAGGCGGCAGGAGCAGCACTGCGAGTATGCCTACGAGCCGGAGACCTTGTGCGGCTATTTGCGCGCGGCGGGCTTCACGCGAATTGTCCAATTCGGCGATTGCCGCAAGCAGCGCCCCGCAGCCGAGGAACAGCGCATCTATTTTGCGGCATGTAAGGAGTAAAAGTAATGCAGGATTATCTTGTCCGCGCCGTAACAAGCGATGGATTTTTGAAAGCAGCCGCCATCAGCTCGAAGAATTTGGTCGAGCGGGCGCGAAATATTCACGCTTGCACGCCCACGGCTACGGCAGCCCTCGGACGCTTGCTGACCGCGGCTTCAATGATGGGCAACATGCAGAAGGTTGAAAACGGGGCGCTCACTCTGCAGGTCAAGGGCGGCGGACCTTTGGGCACGCTCTTGGTTGTGTCCGATGCGGTGGGAAATGTGCGCGGCTACGTGCAAAACGCGGGCATTTCCTTGCTTGAAAAATATGCGGGCAAGCTGGACGTGGGCGCTGCGGTCGGCACAGACGGCATGCTCACGGTTATTCGCGACCTGCAAATGAAAGAACCGTACCACGGCAGCACAGAGCTGGTAAGCGGCGAAATTGCAGACGATATCACGGCGTATTTTGCGCGCAGCGAGCAGATTCCGACCGCCTGCGCATTGGGCGTGCTGGTGGACGTCGATCAGAGCGTAAGCGCTGCGGGCGGGTATATCATTCAGCTTTTACCCGGCGCGCCGGAGGAGCTGATTGAAAAGCTGGAGCAGGGGATTCGCGAAGCGGGCGCGGTAACGCCGCTGCTGGCGCAGGGGCTGCAGCCTGAGCAGCTGCTCAGTAAGGTCATGCCGGGTTTCGAGCTGGAGTTTTTGGAGAAAACGCAGGTAGAATACCGCTGTTACTGCGACCGTGCGCGCGTCACAGCCACGCTCATTACCCTTGGGAAAGGGGAATTGCAGGAGATTGTTGACGAGGGAGAGCCGATTCAGGTCGAGTGCCAATTCTGCGATACGCTCTACAAATTCACCCCTGCCGAAATAAAGCGTATTCTGGAAAAACTCTGAGCCGGAATTAGAAAAATTGTGAAATAAATGCTTGACAATCCGATGACCCGTGTGTATAATAACACTCGTCGCTGATAAGCTTCTGCGATTGGGGAGCATAGCTCAGCTGGGAGAGCACATGCCTTACAAGCATGGGGTCACAGGTTCGAGCCCTGTTGTTCCCACCATCATTTGGCCCGGTGGTGCAGTTGGTTAGCACGCCAGCCTGTCACGCTGGAGGTCGACGGTTCGAGTCCGTTCCGGGTCGCCAAAATAACGCATTTGAGCTGAGCGCTGCTCAGCTCAACATGCCTCTGTAGCTCAGTTGGTAGAGCAGCGGACTGAAAATCCGCGTGTCGTTGGTTCGACTCCGACCGGAGGCACCATAATGCGGGTGTAGCTCATCCGGTAGAGCGCCACCTTGCCAAGGTGGAGGTAGCGAGTTCGAGCCTCGTCACCCGCTCCAAACAAATAAGGAACGCTTTGCGTTCCTTGCTTTATATCTGTATGGTGCCGTGGCCAAGCGGTAAGGCAAAGGTCTGCAAAACCTTTATTCCCCAGTTCAAATCTGGGCGGCACCTCCAAAGTGCGGCAGCTAAAGCTGCCTAAATGAAGAATGAATGATGAAAAATGAATAGTGAATAATTTTGGATGCGCTCTAAGCCGCACTTTGTATTATTCATTATTCATCAGGGCTTTGCCCGACTTCATCATTCATTTTTCATTATTCTGACAGAGCGCACAATGAAAGAAAATTCGCTACGCAGCAAACACACCACACTTCGCGCACCGCACGATGGCTTAATGAAAACGGTATCTTTTGAAGTGGTCGTATTTGACTGCTTACCTTTTGCTATATACTGAAATTGGTTTTAGATATAGAGGAGATGAATGGCATTGAATGGAAAAAATGTGAGGATAGGCGCGTGTATACTGGCGGGCGACATGGATAGCATGGTTCGATTTTACAGGGACACCTTGGGTTTTTCTACTCAATGGGATGGTGGGGATTTCGCGGAATTTGTGACGGCAAGCGGTGAATTATCCTTTTGGCTGTACAGTCGAAGGCAATTTGTGAAAGCATTTAAGGAGGAGTACGTCCCACCAAAGGGAATCAATCAGACGTTTGAAATTGCTTTCTGGGTGCACAGCTATGCCGATGTAGATGCGGAATATGAACGACTATCGAAGATGGGTGTGCGATTTCCTGCTGGGGAGCCAATCACCTATCCTTTCGGCATTCGCAACTTTTATGTTGCTGACCCGGAGGGGAACCTACTTGAAATCGGCAGCACAAACGAAACGTAATATATCCGCTTTGCCGTAGATTTTCAAAACCCACGGCGCGTGTCCTTTTGCATCTTTTTCTATCAACAAAGACATGCGGACGGCAAAAGCCGTCCGCAATTAAGTTTGCCCTAACGGGCAAGTGAAGCAGCTGCGCAGTGAAGTTGCCTTCGGCAGTGAAATCAGCCTAAACCGTCATAGCCGGATGGATTTTGACTTTGCCAGCGCCAGGAATCGCGGCACATATCATCGATATTCCGCTGTGCTTGCCAACCCAGCAGTCGCTTTGCCTTTGAAGGATCGGAAAAGCAGGTTGCGATATCGCCCGACCTGCGCGGCGCGATTTTATAAGGAACTTTTATGCCGTTCGCCTCTTCAAAAGCCTTTACAATATCCAAAACGCTGTAGCCTGTGCCTGTGCCGAGGTTTATCGCCTCAGCGCCCTTGTTCTTCAGCGCATAATCCACCGCTTTCACATGACCCAGCGCGAGGTCGGCAACGTGAATATAATCGCGCACGCCCGTACCGTCGGCGGTATCGTAATCATCGCCGTAAATGGAAAGCTGCTGCAACTTGCCGATAGCGACTTGGGAGACATAGGGCATAAGATTGTTCGGGATTCCGTTCGGGTCTTCGCCGATTTGCCCGCTGATATGCGCGCCGATCGGGTTAAAATAGCGCAAAAGGACGGCTGTCCATTCGTTATCGGAGCGGCAAATATCTTTTAATATTTCCTCAATCATGTACTTCGTCCGACCGTATGGATTTGTCACCGCGCCGGTTTGCATGTCCTCTTTTAAGGGCGAAGGGTTGAAGCTGCCGTATACAGTTGCGGAGGAACTGAACACGATTCGCTTGCACCCGGCGTCTCTCATAACCTCGCAAAGAGTAAGCGTTCCGCCCACGTTGCAATCGTAGTATTCAAGCGGTTTTTCCACCGACTCTCCCACCGCCTTAAGCCCGGCGAAATGAATTACGGCGTCGATGCGGTGCTTTCGGAATATTTCCGACAAGCCGTCTTTGTCGCGGATATCACATTGATAGAAGGGAAATTCCTTCCCGGCGAGCGTTTTCACCCTTCGGATAGATTCGGGCTTTGAATTGTAAAAGTTATCTGCGACAACAACGTCATACCCGGCAGCCAGCATTTCGATAACGGTATGGCTTCCGATATATCCGGCTCCTCCGGTGATCAATACAGACATATTTTTTCCTCCCTGTCCAATACTTGCACAGCACGATAATACTAAGGCAATTATAAACATTTAATCAGATGCTTGTCAATAAAATAATCTGACCCGAGAAAAAAGAGAAGGGGGAAATCAATTGACACAGATAGTAACCTATGTTAGAATTGCCACGGAATTTGACATATTTCCGGGTGCAGCGCAGGTTCGACGCTTAGCACTCGAACCCAAAAGCGCTAATGATGAAGAATGCTGCGCAGCAACTCTCTCACGTCTTCGCAGCGAATGATTTCCTACGAAACGCACATATATATACCGGGGGGATTTCTCATGAAGAAAAGGCATGCCGACTATGCGGTCATCGTGTTCTGCGCGATGTTGATGGCGCTGAGCTATCATATTTTTATCTTTCCGAACAGGTTTGCGCCTTCGGGCATTCTCGGCATTGCAACGATGCTGCAATATCTGTTTAACTTCCGAGCGGGCTACTTGTCGATTATTGTGAATATCCCGCTTGTGATTGTTGTATATTTTCTCATCGGTCATAAATTTGCAATCCGCAGCGCGGTTTTTGCCTGCCTGTTTTCGGCAACGATGATTGCGCTGGATTACGTAGATCTTTCAAGATTTGTGTATTACACCGAAACGGGAACGAGTACGGTGCTTGCGCCGATCGCGGGCGGCGTGATTTCGGGTTTTTGCTATGGCGCGGTGATGAAGCGCAGCTCGAGCACCGGGGGCACCGATTTGGTCGCTGCGTGGGTGCACAAATACCACCCCGAGCAGAATTTGATTTGGATGATTTTCTCTCTGAATGTGGTGGTTGCGGCAGCTTCCTATTTTGTCTACGATTATATGCTTGAGCCGGTGATTCTGTGCCTGATTAACTGCTTTATTACAAGTCAGGTAGGGGACATGATGCTTAAGGGCTTCAAAGAAGCTGTAAAGTTTGAAATTGTCACCGATCAGCCCGCGGAATTGACAAAAGACTTGCTGGAAAATCTGCATCACGGCGTGACAAAGTTGTCTGCGGTGGGGGCGTTTACCGAGAAAAACAAGACGCTCCTCATCTGCGTGGTGAATAAGCACCAAATCGTGAAATTTGAGAAAATCATACAAAAGTACCCCGGCTCTTTTGCGTACTTGACGACGGTAAAAGGGACAATCGGTGCGTTTGAAAAAATGCGGTAAATATGTACAAAAAACGGGCGTCTGTCGGCAAGGGCAGGCGCCTGATTTTTCGTAAATTGTCAATTGCTTTTGTGCACGACATGGGATAAAATAGATAGGAATACTTAGGAGGTGAATGCTGATGGTACAAATTTATTCGATACAGACCAAAGAAGAGGCGCTTGCCTGCGTGGCTGCCGGGGCAGACCGCATCGGGGTTGCAGTTGCAACGGGGAGCAATTTGCCTGCGGAGGTTTCGATGGAAACCTGCCGCGAGATTTTCGACGCGGTGAAAGACCGCGCGCAAACGGTGCTGATTATTGTAAGCAACAGCGACGAAGAAATCTACGCGCCCTTGCAGGAGCTTCGCCCGAATGTGCTACATATCTGCGGCTATGCATTTTCCGCTACGCCCGAATTTGCTAAAAAGGTGAAGGCGATTTCTCCCAACACGCGGCTATTGCAGGCGATTGCGGTGGATGGTCCTGCCGCGATTGCGCGGGCGAAGGGTTTTGCGGGCTTCTGCGACGAGCTGATTCTCGATTCTGTAGACCCTGCCATTGCGGGGATCGGCGCGGCGGGCATTACCCACGACTGGTCGATCAGCGCGAAAATTGTGCAAAGCGTGGATTGCCCCGTGATTCTGGCGGGCGGCTTGTGCGTGGAGAATGTTGCCGAGGCGATTGCGCGCGTGCGTCCGTGGGGCGTGGACTCCTTTACGAAAACCAGCGATACATTCCCCGACGGCAGCAGTCGGAAAAACCTCGCGAAGGTCGCCGCGTTTGTTGAAAACGCGAACGCTGCGTTTGCGCAGCTTACAAAGTGAGGCGGATTCTGTGCGTCGGAGACGCCTGCGAGGATATTCTCATCCCATACGGCGCAGCGCTGCGCGGGCAGACAGTTTTCCCGCAGTTTTCGCTCGGCGGTTCTATGGCGGACGCTGCGTCCGGGCTTGGGCGGCTGGGCGTTGCCTGCGGCTTTCAGGGCAAGGCAGGGGCGGATTATGCCGGAAAGCGGATGAAAAATGCGCTGGCTGCAGATGGTGTGGACGTTTCGCATATGAAGCTCGATCCTGCGCTGACTTCCACGCAGATTATAATTGTGCTCGACGAGAATAACGACCGCTTTCCCTTCTTGATGCCGTCAAAACCGCAGGCGTATTTGGAGGTATACCCCGAGGATTTGCCCGATACGCTTTTGGATGAATACGATGTCGTTTTAACATCGGGTCTGATGCTCTTTGCGCAGCCCGCCGCGCAGACGGTTTGCAGTTTTCTGGAGCGCTGCAGGCAGCGCGGCATAACGGTTGCGCTGGATATCAATTTGCGCATCGAAACGCTGCACGGCGATTTGCAGCACCTAAAGCGGGCAGTCGCGTGTACAAATTATCTCTTTGGCTCTGCCGAAGAGGAATTGCTGCCCTTGTCCGGGATGCACGATGTGGAAAGCGCTGCTAGGAGCTTGGTAAACGAGCGGTGCACGGTAATTGCGAGAATGGGCGCGCAGGGTTCGACGGTTTACAGTACGCAGGGAGCGTCCCACTGCGCGGCGTTTCCGATTCAGGTGGCGGATACCCTCGGGGCGGGCGACAGCTTCAACAGCGGCTTTTTATACGCGCTGAGCCGCGGGTGGAGTTTAGAGACCGCCAATATCTGCGGCAGCGCGGCAGCGGCGCTTAACTCGACAAAGGTTGGCGCAAGAAACTGCCCCACGCAGGAGGAACTGCTTGCATTCTTGGCGCAGAACAAAATATCGTTACAATAGAAGGATGTGCGCGGGGAAATACCCCTCTGATGCAGAGATACACTACATCAGAGGGGTATGTGTTGCAATTAGACGGGGACGAAAACAGGGTGGGGGATTACTCCCGAGAGAGATAGCTGTTAACATACTCCACAAAGTCGAAGTTTTGCAAATAAGAACGGAAGGACTCGAACTGCGCCTCGTAGTTGTCTGCGGTTAACGGCGATTTTCCGCTGACAATTTGATGCAGCATGTCGGAAGCGATTTCGGGAGAATAGTGATACGTATCGCGATAGTTATCCATAGCGGTGATTACGTCCGTGTCCCAAAGGAAGGAATAGATTTTTACATTGTCATATGCCAAGAGTGCGGAGACGACCGTTTTTACGGAGTCAAGCATGGGGTTCAAACGCCCATCGAGCGACTTTTCATACCAAGTCAACACACTGTATGGTGGGATATAAAAGATGAATTCTGTGTCCGGGTGTTTCTCGATAAGCGGTAAAACATTATATTTCAGATTCTCTTCGGTATTTACGAGATAGGAAGAGGTGTCCACCTGCGGCAACGCCGTGCGCAAGGAGAAGTCTCTTAATACAGTATCCGCGCTGTAGACGTATGCAGCAGGATGGCGCTGACGCAGCGGTTGCTGCGTACCGTGCAATGTTTCAATCAGGTTTGCGGGGATGTGGTGATAGAATACGTCTAAATTCAGCAAGTACGGAACATCACGGGAAAGCCCCTCTGTATACAGAAATTCCGGGAGAGAAGCGTTACACTGCTGCCAAGGACTGATGCCGGAAAAAATGTCAAGGCTTATGATAACCCTGTCGAGCGGTTGCTCCTCAAAGCAGATATCCAGTATTCGCTTGTCGTTGCGGAAAGTTGCAGAGTTGTATGCAAGCGTTAGCGAGGACGTGTCGAACAATTCGTCAACTTCGTCGTTGTCAAAATTCAGCGACATGCTTGAACCGGTGATAACGGTGCTGTAGCTGTACTGCCTGGCAAGACCGGGGTTGGAATAAAGCTGGTTATAGGTCCAAAATGAAAAGAGAGAGTTGTCGCGGCGAAATACCATCAAGGGGTCTGTAATGTACATAGCGGCTGCAAAGAGCAAAAGGATTACGCCGGAGACAAGAAGACTGGTGAAAAACCATTTTTTAGCGTTCATATCGCAACCTCCTAAAACCCGCCGTAAAGGAAGGAAGTAAAGTGTGTTAGAGAAAGAATGCAGATAACCAGAAGCAGTACGGTGCAGATACAACGTCCGGCAGTCGGGCGGAAGCGATGCAGACGTGCGGTTGTGTCCTTAAAAAAGAATACGCCGATGAGACTGCTCCCAAACAAAAGGATCAGCATACCTTGAAGCCCCAGAAGTTTACTGAAAATA
>JAISIK010000032.1 GCA_031262065.1 Oscillospiraceae bacterium
CCGATATAAATCAGCTGATTCTTCGTGGATTGCAGCCCCTCTTCATCCATCAGAAGCTCCTCATAGAGCTTCTCGCCGGGACGCAGCCCGCTGTATTGTATCTCAATCTCCACATCCGGCTCAAAACCGGACAGGCGAATCAGATTCCTCGCCAGATCATCGATACGCACAGGCTCGCCCATATCCAGAACGAAAATCTCCCCGCGGTTTGCGTACGCGCCCGCCTGCAAAACAAGCGATACCGCCTCGGGAATTGTCATAAAGTAGCGGATAACGTCCGGGTGCGTCACGGTCAGCGGACCGCCCTCTTCGATTTGCTTGCGGAAGAGCGGGATTACACTGCCGTTGCTGCCGAGGACGTTGCCGAAGCGCACGGCAACGAATTTCGTCTTTGACTGATTCGCCATCATTTGCACAATCATCTCACAGATTCGCTTGGACGCGCCCATCACATTCGTGGGGTTCACCGCTTTGTCTGTGGAAATGAGCACGAAGGTCTCTACGCCGTAGCGGTCTGCCGCGCGGGCGACGTTGCGCGTGCCGAAAACATTATTTTTGATCGCCTCGTTCGGGCTGTTTTCCATCAGCGGAACATGCTTATGCGCCGCCGCATGGAACACGATATCCGGCGAAAACTCGCGAAACAGCGAATCCACACGCGCGGTATCCTGCACCGAACCGATGCGCACTACCAAGTCCAAACCCGGCGCGCTGCGGCGTAGCTCCTGCTGGATTTCGTAGGCGTTATTCTCGTAAATATCAAAAATCAACAGTTTGCGCGGCGCAAGCGCCACAATTTGCCTGCAAAGCTCGCTGCCGATCGAACCGCCGCCGCCCGTAACCAAGACGGTTTTGTTGCGGATGTACTGGGCAATCTGCGAAATATCCACGTCGATACTGTCGCGCCCAAGGAGGTCGAGCACATCGACATCGCGGATTTTCTGGATGCTTACCTCGGCGTTCGCAAGCTGGGAAATGCCGGGTAAAATCTTCATCTTGCAGCCGGTTTCCTTGCAGATATTGAGGATTTCCTTGCGATCCGTCGCCGTGGTGGAGGGAATTGCATATACAATTTCCTCCACGCGGTGCTGCTGCACAAGCCGCGCAATATCTTCCCGCGTGCCCGCAATTTTTACATTGCACACGTACTGCCCGGTTTTTCTGCTGTCGTCGTCAACAATGCACACGACGCGGTTTTTGGAATTGACGCTCGTTTGAAATTCTTTGAGAACCTGCATACCGGCGTCGCCTGCGCCGACTAACATCGTGCGCTTCTGCCCGGGACGCGCCGCCGACTTACGGCGGTACATGCGAAGCAGACGGTAAGAGAAGCGCGATGCGCAGATAAGCGCCGTCAGGTACAGGGCGTTGTGCAGCGGATAACTGCTCGGAAGCTGCACAATATCGGCGAAAATTAAGAGATACTGCGCCGCGCAGATCGTCACAGCCGATACTACGATATGCAGCAATTCCTGCACGCCTGCAAATATCCACACGCTGTTGTACAACTTCATCGGGATAAACAGCGCAATAATCAGCGCAGATTGCAGGACAAAGAACTGTATCGACGGCATTTGCTCACGGAAAGGCGCAAAAATGAAATCGAAGTGTGAATACAGTGCAATTAAGGACGCTGCATTGATCAGTATGATGTCCAGCAGCACCAAGGCAAGCGTTCTGGTCATTCTTTTCAGCTTGTCAGAGCGGGTCAAGTCCCACATACGGCTCACTTCTTTCCCGATATGTCCATCTTGATTTCTTCGTAGGTGCGGATTTTCTTCGTCCGCCTGTACTGCTTCACAATCGAGCGGGGCTTACTGACCAGCACGCGCACACCCCGAACAACCCAGAAAAAGGGAAGCAGAATCGGCGCTTTGTGCAAGGCGGCGTAGGTATACGCCAGCTCTTTCCTGCCGGGGAATACAATAGTCATGTAAAAAGAAAATTTCGCGGCGCGGGCGCTCTTTCCCTTCCGCATATGCCTGCGCACATAGTTTTCATCCCTGCCGCCCTGCGAACCATAGGTCGAGCTGCTGCGGATATAGTGCGCCATTTCCGCGCCGTCGTCGCTGAGCGCGCCGGTCCTTTGTGAAAACCAGTAGAACGCCAGCTCTTCGATTGTCTCGCGGAAGCCGCGCAGCCCCAGTTTGTCAAACTCGCGCGCAAGGTAGGACTCGTCCAGCGCGGAGCGATGCTTCGTCAGAAAAACATACACATCCATCACGCTGCGAAGACCCGTGCCGCAGCCGTAGTAATGCTTGGCGGTATGCGCAAGCTGATAGATATACAAGTCCTCGTTCGACAGGTCGTGGCAGAAGGGCGCATCCGTCTTGCGCGCCCGCTTCCACGGCTCTTCGTAGTAGGGGAAGTATTCACACTCCCGCGGCACAAGATTGGTGTGCAGCTCCACGACCAAATAGGGTCTTTTTATGTACTCCGTGTTATGGCTGGTGGTTGCAATGGGGCTATAGCCCTCGCGCAGCATGAGCGCGTGGGCGCGGGCGCTTTCGTTTGCCGGAATCAGAATGTCCAAATCCGTCATGTCGCGGTATTCCATCGCGGGATATAAATCCTTAATGCAGCTGCCCTTGAGCGGCATGTACGGAAGCTCCTCTTTCGCGAAGAGTGCTGCAAGGCGGACAAGCTCATGCTCCTGATTGACGCGCTTGGTGATAATCTTTGCGCAGCTCTCGCTCCACAAATCAAAAACTGCCGCATCAGAAGCAAGCGCAGAAGCGTCCACCGCGCTATAGGCAAGCACCGTTACGCCGTGCTTCGCAGCCAAAGCGTAAATGCTCTTCCACGACAGATTCTCCGGCTTTTCCATTGCCGCAGTGCCGCGCAGCGCGCAGCGCAGCAGCGCAATCAAATAGGTATATTCGTCTGCCACACTCCGCACGAAATCCACCTCACTTGCGTTTCTTCAGCTTCTGCTTCACTCTTGCAGGCCATCTCTGCATCGTAAAAAGCACCCATCGCCACCGCATCACCCACGTCCAAACTGTGCGGTAGATGCGGTAGGGCACATTGCGGTTACTCAGCGCTTTTCCCTTTCGGACATACGCAGTTGCAATTGCAATCATCTGCTCGCGGCGCAGCCCCTTCTCGGCGCGCCACTGATGATCGCCGCAGCAGGTGTACGTGCCGTCTTTTTCCACTTTCACAATGCGGTGCAAGACAAACGCGCCGTCGGCTCTTCGGTAGAGCGGCAGATCGTTCTTTTTCAGCTCCTGCGTGATCGGCGAGAGCGTAACTCTGTCTCGTCCGCCGAGAATGAAGGGATACATGCTCGACCCGGTAATCGTCAGCGTGAAGCTGCCGCCCGCGCTGAGCGTCTCACGGATTAAGGGGAAAAGCTCCGCTAAATTTACTTTATTGGTCAAGGCAGCCGGCCTCTGCTAACTTTTCTATGTAAGAAACCACGCACTCGCGCGCAGTTTTCTCGTCAACGTCGTACTCGCCGAGAAGCGCTTTTACCAGAGCGTCGATATCCGTATCGTTTTCCAGCGCGCGCCACAAAAATGCGCCCGATTCGTTCAGGGTGATCATGCCGTTAAAGTCCAACCCTGCCTCGCCGACCGGCACGACAATGTTTGAGCCCGCAATGGCTCTGAGAACAAATCCTTCTTTGACTTTCATAGTTCAAACCTCTTTCCACTCATTGTTTCGTATGATAATTTTGCGGCTGAGATATCCATATTGCAACTCAGCTCGTAAATTTTGCCCGACTTCACAATGCCCTCAAGCACAGAAAAGATGCGATCCGTGACTTGTGCCGACCTGCCGCGCGTCGTTTGATTCAACAGGGGAAACATTGCCTCCTGCGGTGAGAGCTTGCGAATGGAATTCTCCTGCGCGCGCTTCAAAACCGCGATGCCGCCGAGCGGCGCGCACACATTGCGGCTGCGATCGTGCTTGCCGCTCCACGGCGTTCCGTAGACATAGACCTGCCCATCGATTACGCGCAGCGCGGGCTTGTCGTCGTTAAGAACGAAAGTTCGCTCGCCGAAAAGGCGCAGCCAAAGCTTCACATGCGTCGATTTCCCCGTGCCGCTGGCAGCAGAGAACAAATACGCCAGCCCATCGACAACTACGCAGGAGGCATGCAGCATCACGCCATCGTAGAACGGCAAGTGGCGGTAAAAGCTGCCTGCCGTGCTTATGTACTCGCAATCGTCAAAGCTCAGGTGCGGGTGTTCCTCTTGCAGCTTCTGCGGGTTGGATGCAACGCAAATGTGCGCGGGCTCGTCCGTTTCCACACGGTATGGCTCTGCTTGCTTCAGCGTCCTGCCGAAGGTCTCCATTTTTACAATCAACCCTGCAATTTTGTAATTCGCCATACGCTCCCCTTTTTGCATCAAATTCTAACAGAATTTTATCATATACGCAGACACTTTGCAATACAAATATTGCATTCGCACCCTGCCAATTCTTCACAAAATCCCCACACAAAATTAGAAAAATTTGCCAAATATGTAAGATTATTCTGCAGACAAAGCAAAAATTACCAGTTTTTCGGCTTGCATCGCTACCTTGAATTCGTTCCCGAAAAACGCCAAAGCTCTTTCGCCATCGGCTCTTTGGATGAATGCCTCGCCGTTTTGCATGCGGATAATCAGCGCGGCATTCGATACGCCGGAAGCGGCGCGAATCGCGGCGGAATCCAAATGGAGCATCTGCCCCGCGTCATTGGAAAACACAATGTAACTTTCCTCTTCGACGCGCATTTCCGCCGACTTCCACAGCAAATCGTTGGGCAATTGCACAGTCCCGTCGGCATTCGGCGCGGGCATGCGCGTCGCAGAGCCGTCCGCGCCAAGGGCGTACCACGTCACGCCATCAGTCGCTGCAATGCAGTAGCGCCCGTTCGGCAAGACTGCGCCATCGAGTTTTTGCAAGCAGCACAAGGCGGGCGCCTCTGCGCCGCAATCGTTGCAGACGCCACCCGAATAGGTGTGCGATAGCAGATCGAGCGCGCGACCGTGTTCGAGCAGCCCGCCGCAATCCGCGCAGCGGCTGTCGCACAATGCGCCTACGGCGGCGCAACTTGCGTCATAGCGAATCTGTTCCGCAGCGTTCTTGTGCGCACATTCGGTAATGGAAAATTCCTCATCTGTCACAACGCAGCTGCCCTGCGCGTTTTGCGCAGTCACTACATAACGATACGTTCCCGGCGAGAGCGCGGCAATCTTCACCGTCTGATTCAGCACAGACACCGAGGCAATTCGCGTGTTCGGCTTCATTTCTGCGCCCATAAGCTGCTTGCCGTCAGCATCCAATACGCCGACCGCAAGGCTCGTAATGTTCGATTCACGGGAAACGAGCGTCCCGTAAACATTCACCGTTGCTCCCTGCGGAATGGACAAATCGCGCAGGGATGTGCGCGCATCGCTCCAGTTCAGCGTATCCTCGCTGCCGAGAATGCGCATCGGCGCTTCATATAAAACGGCAAATTTTCTCCCGTTTTCACCTGTAATGCGCAGCCGATACTCTCCGCGCACGATTGAAGAGAGCACAAAACGGTCATTCAGGGCAGCAAGGTCAAAGGTCTTCCCCTGCGCCAGCTCTGCAGCGCTGCACACATCGTAGCCGTTTTGGTCGATGAGGCTTACGCAAACGCTCTTCAAATCTGTCATTTCCGACGTCACCACGCCGCTGAGGCTTAGGCTATCACCCTGCGTTATTTCCGCAGGAATCGACAGTCCGCACAGGCTCATATCGTCGCCTGCAACCACAAGGCTTTGCTCTAACAGCGTAACAGGTCCGCCCGCATTGCAGGCATCAATCACAACACGATACATTCCCGAGGGCAAATCCAAGGGAGAAAGCGCCAAGTCTTCCAAAGCATAGCTTTGCGCTTCGGGGTTCACGCCCGCTTCCATAATGGGGCGACCCCCTACATCATAGAGCGTCACGCGAACCGCGGTCAGCAAAGAATCCTGCGATTTTACACTGCCCGCAATGACAGCGTGACCTCCAAGTTCCGTGCCGGGGTTGAAGAACGACAGCGCAATCGGGTCGTTTGCCACCCAAACGCAGAAAGGAATGTCCAGCAAAGCGTCGTTTCCTTCCGCTGTTTGCACATCCAGACGGAATCGGTATTCCCCGCGTGTTAACTCGTCAAATCGGATGCTCTGACTTAGGCGCTTCAAATGATAGAGTTTGGCGTTTGGGGAAACGCTCGCGCCCATGACTTGCGCACCGGAAGCATCAAAAATGCCGACTGTCAGATTGGAAATATTGCTATTTGACGAAACAGTTCCCGTGAGCGCGCAGTCCTGCCCTTCTTTCATATCAGACGGCAACTGCGCCCCGGTGAGCACTGCCCCGGAGACACTGACGGCAAAACGCTGCCGCAAAAGCAGCTTGCTTTCTCTGTCATTTGTCGCGCTTACGCGGTATTCGTAGCTTCCCGCAAGCAGGTTCGAGAAGTCAATCCCCCCCGCCAGCGCCGCAAGCTCGTACTCCTTGCGATCGGGAGCGACGGATATGCTCGAAATTTCCGTCCCCGCTTCATCGTAAACAGCAATCGTTACATTGCTTATATTCTCCGAAAACGAGGTCACTTTTCCCCCGATAAGAAACGTCTTTCCAAGTGTCAAAATCTCCGGCGCAGCCGCGTCTGTCAAAACCAGCGTTTCCCCTGTCGCGCGGTAGCCGTTAAACCCGTATTCGCGGACAATCGCCGGGTAGTCTTTGAAGCAAATATTCAAGTCCGCATTGCCCGGGTAACCGTCCACCTGCCCAAAGGAGGTATACTGCCACATCCCGTATGTATCATCATATTGTTCTACGTAATAGGCGCTGTAGGTCCCCGATGACGGATAACGCGCCATCCAGCACTCGTACTTTTCGCCAATCTGCTGCAAATCTACCATCCCATAAAGCCAAGATTCGCAGGAATACAAGCCCGCCAGCCAACCGTCCGCCGCCATGGAATCCAAAAAAGCCATCGCCAAAGCTGTCAGCTCGCTTTTGCTCATGTCGCCATGGGTCTCGGGGTCTTCCAAGTCAAAATACACGGGGTATTCCAAGCGCTTCCCGTCCAGCCAGCTCTTGCAGGCTGCCGCCTCGGCAAGCGCCTGCTCGACAGTCGCCGCGTAGGAGTAGAGGTAAACGCCGACGTCCAAACCGGCAGCTTTTGCGCGGGCATAATTGTCCTCAAAGCAGCTGTCGCGCGAGGTGCTGTAGCCCGCTCGCAGAATAACATAGCTGTATCCGTCAGCCTTGATTTTATGAAAATCTACGTTTTTCCCCTGCCAGACGGAAATATCCACCCCGTGGGCTGTAATGCCGTTTCCATCGCCCGCTTGCCCGCCGTCATAGGCAGAGTCATAGCCAATTGCCTGCGCCTTCGGAAAAACCGATAAAAACAACGCCAACGCCAGCACGATGCTCAGCATTTTCTTATGTAGCCTATACATTATAAATAAGTCCTTATGTCCCGAAATTCTATAAAAAAATACGCATTGCTACGATATTCCCGATTATTGTACCACAATCGTAGTTCTTTTGTCAAATGTGTACATTTTCTCTGCGCTCTTCGCACTTTTTACATAAATTAGCAGACAATTTTGTATACTTTTCAACAAAGAACTGTTTTCAATTTCGCACAATTTGTGCTATACTTATAGACACAGGTGATATGATGGCATATCAACCAAATACTATTCAAAGGAGATGCGCTACATGAAACGAAACCTAAAGCAGCTTTTATCCCTTCTCATCGTTCTCGCTATGGTTTTCTCCATGATTCCCTCCGCTTTCGCAGCGGACGGCGATCCGGCAACCGTATCCTACGTAGCTAACGGCGTAGCATACGACACCGTAGCAACAACCGAAGGCGGCACCGTCGTCTTGCCGACCCTCGGAGCAGCCCCCGAAGGCTACACCTTCGCAGGCTGGACCACCGCAGAAATCGTAGAAACCACAGATGCACCCGCATACTATGGCGGCGGTGCGTCCTACGCAGTCCCCGGCGATGTCACCCTCTACGCAGTCTACTCCCGCTTTGAGGAAGGCAGCGGCGGCTCGAGCGAATACACACTGGTCACCGATGCTTCGCAGTTGGTCTTAGGTGTGAATGTCGTTATTGCGGCAGCGAATGCAGACTACGCGCTGAGCACCACGCAGAACGGCAATAACCGTGCTTCCACCGCAGTCACAAAGGTTGGCGATACACTTAGCATCACGGAAAGTGTTGCAGAGCTGACACTGGAAGCCGGCACGGTTCCGGGCACCTACGCCTTCTACACCGGCGACGGCTACCTCTACGCTGCCTCCTCTAGCGCGAACCACCTCAAGACGCAAGCGACCATGAGCGCCAATGCGTCCTTCACCCTTACGCCCGACGGCAGCGGCGTTACGAGCGCTGTAGCAAACGGCTCGTACACCAGAAACAACCTGCGTTTCAACGCCACGAATAACCCGCCGCTCTTCTCTTGCTATGAAGCAGGAAAGCAAACAGACATCGCCCTGTACGTCAAGGGCGCAGGCGGCACAACCTACTACGCAACCAACGTTGTAGAAGAATGTGTCCACAATATCGTAAATGTTGCTGCAGTTGCGCCTACCTGCACAGAAGCAGGCTCGACAGCAGGCAGCTACTGCGACATCTGCGAAGTAGTTTTCGTAGCGGTTGCGCCGATTGCTGCAGCAGGTCACGACTATGTCGGCGAGGAGACCCTCGCTCCCACTACGACGGAAGACGGCGTTATGACCTACACCTGCACAGTCTGTAGCGACTCCTATCCCGTAACCATCCCCGCGCTCGGCGAGGAGTACACCGTCAGCTTCTCCGTGCCCGCAGGCGTCACCCAAGAAGCAATGAGCGGCTACGCAAACGACGTTATTGAGCTTCCCACCCCGACAGGCGCTCCCGACTCCAATGCAAAGGCATACGTCTTCGCAGGCTGGGTCGCAGCTTCTGTTGACAATTCCGATGTGAAGCCCGAAATTCTGGCAGTCGGCAGCGACTACCTCATCGAAGGCAATGTCACACTGTACGCGCTGTACTCCTATGAAGAGGGCGGCAGTGGCGTTACCGCCTACACGCTGGTCACCGATGCAGCGCAGCTGAGCGCAGGCGCAACCGTTGTTATCGCGGCTGCAGCTGCAGACTACGCGATGAGCACCACGCAGAACAGCAACAACCGTGGTTCCGTCGCAGTCACAAAGGTTGACAATGTACTTAGCATCACGGAAGGTGTTGCAGAGCTGACACTGGAAGACGGCACGGTTGCAGGAACCTACGCCTTCTACACCGGTGAAGGCTACCTCTATGCAGCTTCCTCCAGCTCGAACCACATGAGAACGCAGGCGACCATCAACGACAATGCATCCTTTGCGCTCACAGTTGATGTTTCCGGCGTCACGGTCGCCATTGCAAGCGGCTCGAACACCAACAACAACCTGCGTTTCAACTCCAGCAATAACCCGCCGCTCTTCTCTTGCTACGCAAGCACCTCGACGATGGCTGCCATCGCTCTCTACGTCAAGGATTCCGGCGGCACGAACTACTACACCACCGTTCTCGACGAAAGCTGCGAGCACGTTCCCGTCGAGCGCCCGGCTGTTGCAGCAACCTGCACCGAGCCCGGTCTCACCGCAGGCAGCTACTGCTCCGTTTGCGACCTTACCCTCGTAGAGCAGACGATCGTTGTTCCTCTCGGACATGACCACCAAGAATCCGATCGCCTCGATCCCACCGAAACGGAAGCCGGCTATATCGAATACACCTGCCCCCGCTGCGGTAATTCTTACGAAGTCGTCCTCGACCCGCTCGGCGCTCCCATCACGGTCAGCTTCGTTGTCCCCGAAGGCGTCGACGCCCAAGCTGCCGCAGTCGGCTATGCCGGACAAACCACAGCTCTCCCGACCCCGACCGGCGTACCTGCGGACACAGCGCAAGAATACGTCTTCGCAGGCTGGACAACTACAGCATTAGAAGATACCGAAACCAGACCCACCATCCTCCCCGCAGACTACAGCTACGAGTTTGCAAGCGATGCAACACTCTACGCCCTATACACCTACTCCAGCGGCGGCAGCGGTAGCGGCGACTATGTGAAGGTCACCGAAGCTCCCGCAGACTGGTCCGGAAACTATGTCATCGTTTATGAAGCAGGCAGTCTCATCCTCGATGGTAGCCTGTCCTCGCTCGATGTGGCAAGCAACTATCGCACCGTCACTATTACCGAAGGCGTTATCGCAGCTGCAGAAGCGGATGCTTACAGCTTCGCAGTCGCGGCAGTCGAAGGCGGCTATTCCATCAAGAGTGCGTACGGTCACTTCATCGGCAAAGCCTCAGCAAGCGGCAACAGCATTAACACAAGCACTTCCACTGCGTATGTCAATACCCTCGCTCTTGAAGACGGCAACGCGGTCATCACAAGCAGCACCATGATTATGCGCTATAACAGCACCAACGGTCAGACCCGCTTCCGCTACTACGGCAGCGGTCAGCAACCGGTTGCCCTCTACCTCAAGCAGGGCACAATCGGCTCCACCTTCTACACCACACTTCCCGCAGAACCCGCTCCCTGCGAGCACGTGAACACCACGCTCACAGGCGCAGTTGCAGCAACCTGCACTGAAGCAGGCTACACAGGCGACCTCGTCTGTGACGATTGCGCCGCGATCGTAACGGCAGGCTCCGTAATCGCAGCAACGGGTCACACCGAAGTAGATATCCCGGCAGTTGCAGCGACTTGCACCGAAGCAGGCTCGAGCGCAGGCAGCTACTGCTCCGTCTGCAGTGAAGTCCTCGAGGCAGTCACCGCTGTTCCGGCAACGGGACACACCGAAGTAGAGATTCCGGCAGTTGCAGCGACTTGCACCGAGGCAGGCTCGACGGCAGGCAGCTACTGCTCGGTCTGCAGCGACGTTCTCGTGGCAGTCACCGCTGTTCCCGCAACGGGACACACGGAAGTAGCAATCCCGGCAGTTGCAGCGACTTGCACCGAGGCAGGCTCGACGGCAGGCAGCTACTGCTCCGTCTGCAGTGAAGTCCTCGTAGCAGTCACCGCCACCCCGGCAACAGGTCACACCTACACCTACGTCAACAACGGCGACGACCACACGGTCGGCTGCGCGGACTGCGACTACAGCGCCACCGAAGCACACAGCTACGAAGACGGCGTCTGCGTCTGCGGCGC
>JAISIK010000069.1 GCA_031262065.1 Oscillospiraceae bacterium
TGTATAAAGATGTCGAAGACTGTCGATGAAAAATTGACTAAATTTAATGAAAATCATTGCAAAATCCAATACTGTGTGATAAATTAAATGTACCGTTTGTGTAAGCCGACGGAAAAGGAGGAAATTACGAATAGGGAGGAGTAACATGGAAACTATGTATCGCGTTTTGCTCGCTAACGGTAACGAGGAGTTTTGCGGGAAGCTCGCCGTTTCGTTGAAGCAAACAGACCGCTACGCGGTCGCAGGTACGGCAAATGACGGACTGCGTGCAATCAATTTGCTGCGCGAGTTGAAGCCGGATATTCTGGTCGTAGACTTAATGCTGCCGCAGGCAGACGGCATGTCCGTCCTGAAGGCTGCAGCGGCATTGGAAAAGAAGCCCGTTATGCTGGTTCTGGCGGAGTTCGTGACGGAATACGTCTCGACGATGTTTATGAACCTCGGCGTGCAGTACATCATGCTCAAGCCGTGCACCGCAAGATCCATCGTCGAACGGCTCGACGAAATTCGCGACAGCCAGCGCAAGCCCACGCTTACACGTTCGCGGGAGGCAAATGTGGAGGCAATGGTTACATCAATCATCCACGAGATCGGCGTGCCTGCGCACATTAAGGGCTACCAATATCTGCGCGAGGCAATTATGATTGCTGTCAACGATATGGACGTGATCAATGCAATCACCAAAGTCTTATATCCGCAGGTCGCCAAGGCGTTCGCAACCACCCCGTCGCGCGTGGAGCGCGCCATTCGCCATGCGATTGAAGTCGCGTGGGATCGCGGCGATTTGGAGACCCTGCAGCGCTTCTTCGGCTACACGGTGTCGAACACCAAGGGTAAGCCCACCAACTCGGAGTTTATCGCCCTGATTGCCGACAAGTTGCAATTGCAGCTGAAGAACATGGATGCCATTGCGATTTAAGAGGCAAAAAAGCGTAGCTGACCGAGTCGGTCAGCTACGCTTTTTCTGTTACCCGCGCTGTTTCGACAATGTCGTAGAGCTGTTTGCACAGAATCACCGCCACAGGCAGCAGAATCATGCCCAGAATGCCGAAGAGCCGCCAGCCCGCATAGAGCGCAAGCAGGGTGAACAGGGGGCTGAGTCCGATTTGCTTGCCCAAAAAGCGCGGCTCGAGGAGCGTGCGCGTGATGGATGCCGTTGCATAGACCAGCAGCAAGCCCACGCTGAGCAGGTTGTTACCCTGCGCAAGGGCAATCACTGCCCACGGGATGAGAATCGTGCCCGAGCCGAAGACGGGCAGCGCGTCAACAATTGCCACGGCAAGCCCGACGAGCAGCGCGCTGTCCACGCGCAGCATCACCAGCCCGAGCGATACAATCACGAAGGTCACGCCCAGCAGCCGCAGCTGCGCCTTGCAGTAGCCGCCCAGTGCGCTTTTCAGGCGCTTCCAGATATTCACGCTGTTTTTCTGCCAGCTTTCGGGCAGGTTTTTTTTCGCAGCTTCGCGCAGCGACGGCAGCTCCGCCGAGAACAGATAGCCCGAAAGAAGCGCCGTGAGCGTGAAGAGCACAAAATCGGGCAAAATTGAAATCGTCCCCGTGACAATGTCCAAAAGCCCCTGCGAAAGCGAATCGGCAATCACGGTGCTTCCGGCAAAAAAGCTGTCAATCCACTGCGCCGCCGCTTTGGCAAAGCCGTCGGGAAGCCGCGCCGCGAGATGCAGCAGCTGCGCATGCAGCTTGGCAAGCGGGTCGGAAAGCGAGGAGAGCAAAGACGGCAGCTGCTGCGCGAGATTGGACATCTGCCCGAACAGCGTCCTTCCGAGCAGGAACAGCAAGAGCCCCACCAGCGCAAACACCGCGCTCACGCACAAAAAGCAGGCGAGCCAGCGCGGAAAGCGGGAATTGCTCGACAGCCGCCGCACAAAGGGCTCTGCGAGCTTGCTCACGCCGAAGCCGAGCAAAAACGGCAGCCCGACGGGCAGCAAAAACTTTGCAGAAAGCCAAACTGCAAGCGCGCCGCCCAAAACGTAGGCGAGGATTCTCCATGGTTTTTTCATAGCGCAGCCCTTTCTGCAGAATTTGTGTGCATCCTATGCGGACAAAAGCAAGCGGCGTGCGGGCGTTTTGCTTGCAATTTGCGAATTTGTGTGATAAAATGGCGGCAATATATCGTGCGAACACGCAAAGGAGGCGGCGTTATGTCGAAGCGCCCGCAATTCTATATTGTCGAGGCGGATTCTCTGCCCGACGTCTTTCTCAAAGTGGCGGAGGCGAAGCGCATGCTCGAGCTGGGCGAGGCGAGCACTGTAAACGATGCCGCCCGCGCCGTCGGCATCAGCCGCAGCGCGTTTTATAAGTATCGTGACACGATTTCCCCGCTGCAAAACCTGCTTTCGGGGCGAATTTTGACCTTCCAGTTCATCCTGCGCGACATAACCGGGCTGCTGTCGTCGATACTATCCATTTTTGCCCAATTTGGCGCAAATATACTCACCATCAACCAAACAATTCCGACGAACGGCTGCGCCTCTGTTACGATTTCAGCGGAAACGACGGGCGTTGATTTGGGAGTCGAGGCGCTTGTGCGCACGCTTTCGCAGATGGACGGCGTTCTCAAAGCGGAAATCCTCGCGGGCTAGGCGCTTGCACAAAGCACCCCGCGATTTGTCGGCATGTGCGCTTTTGGCGTGCCCGTGCGCAAATGCTTGCCGCCAAAAACCGGGCTTCTGTTCAAGCAGCGTACGTCCGAGGCGGGGCTGCTTGTAAATAGGGTATTCGCCTGCCTGCGCAGCTATGCAGCATATAGACCGCACAAAAGTCGCCGCGCAAAGAACTTGCGCAGCGACTTTTTCGGCAATTTCGACGCGGCGAAAAAATGTCAAAATTCCATATTGCTTTTCACACAAAAGCGTTGTATAGTATCACCGACAGATATAACACAGGAGGTGCGATGTTTGGTTTTTGAAACGATTCAGCGGCTTTTGGCGCAGCTGCTTGCCTATGACAGCGAGCGAATTACCATGTCTACCGTGATATTGGAGGATTTGGAGGCAGAACCGGGGGATTTGGTCGAGCTGATTCTGGCGCTCGAGCAGGAATTTGCCATCGAATTGGCAGACGACGACTGGAAAACGATAGAAACCGTCGGCGACTTAACGGCACTTATCGAAAATCGGATTTGACGATCTGTACATAAAGCGCCCCGAACCAACCGGCTCGGGGCGCTTGTTTACTGTATAGAAATCCGCGCTATTTGCGCATTTCGGCGACAAGACGACTGCCACAAAGGGAAAGTATTCCATCTCTTCATGGCTGCCTACAGTATCTTACATATAAAGCACGCTTTTGAAAAGCGAATATCAATCCGCAAAGTCCAAGGCGGAGGCGTTGAAGTCCAGATACCACACACGGTCGTTGTAGTAGACGACAACCGGGACGTCCATCGTGCCGCTTACATTTCCGCGGAAGGTCAGCGTGACCTCCAGATTGTACGCCTGCGTCAGCTCCGTGCGATAGCCGTATTCGTCGTACAAATAGTCTTCCAACGTGACAATGTCGGCAGGAGACAGCGACTTTGCGGACTTTTCTTTTGCGGTGAGCGTGTAAACACTGCCCCAATCCTTCACAAAGGCGGTGCGCAGGTCGTCGAGCTCGGAGGGATTGATGCCGTCGCTGTTGAGAACCGTTGCGGGCATGCTCAGGCGCAGCTGCTCAAAATCGTTGTTCTGCAGAGCGGCGCAGTAGGCGTCAATCGGCGCCATATATGCGGCAGGCGCTTTTGCTTTGCAGCCGACAAACAGCCCGAAACACAGCGCAAACAGCGCAAAGAGAAGCACAGGCTTTTTCATAACGAACCCTCCAAAATGCGGTTTATTTTTCGCGTAACAGGTCGCGAATCTCCGTGAGCAGAAGCTCCTGCGCGCTGGGTGCGGGCGGCGGGGCGGGAGTTTCTTCCTTCTTGCGGCGCAGGCGGTTCATGCCCTTGACAATCATGAAAATCACAAATGCCATGATGAAGAAATTGATAATCGCGGAGATAAAATCCCCGAATTTCAGGTAATTGACCATCACCGCGCCGGTTTCGGGGTCGATGCGTTCGCCGAAAAACTGCGGAAGCGCCACTTTCCACGATTCAAAACTGACGCCGCCGGGGAACATGGACACAATCGGCATAATGATTTTCTCCGTCAGCGCATCGACCACGGTTTTGAATGCGCCGCCGATAATCACGCCGACCGCCATATCGAGCATATTGCCCTTTACTGCAAATTCCTTGAATTCCGAGAGGATTGCGGGCTTTTTCGCCATTCTCGCGCCCTCCTATTTCAGAATTTCCAAGCCGCCGAGGTACTTGCGCAGAACTTCCGGCACGACCACCGAGCCGTCCGCCCGCTGATTCTGCTCGACCATGGCGGGGAAGATTCGTGACGTTGCAAGCCCGGAGGCGTTGAGGGTGTGGACAAACTCTGTTTTCCCGCTTGCCTCGCGGCGGAAGCGGATATTGCCGCGCCGCGCTTGGTAATCGCGTGCGGAGGAGACGGAGGAGACCTCCTTATAGCCGTTCATCGAGGGAATTTGGATTTCAATGTCGTAGGTTCGCGCCATGGACGCGGAGCAGTCGCCTGCTGCGAGCTTGACGGTGCGGAAATGGAAGCCCAAATCCCGCACCAGCGCTTCCGCTTTGCCGAGCATTTCGGCAAACGCCTCGTCGGATTTTTCCGGCAGGGTGTACTGGAAGAGTTCGATTTTGTTGAACTGATGCCCGCGCACCATGCCGCGCTCGTCCGCGCGGTGCGAGCCTGCCTCGCGGCGGAAGCACGGCGTGTAGGCGAAAAGTTTGCGCGGCAAATCTGCCTCGGAGAGAATCTCATCGCGGTGCAGGGATGCCAGCGCGGTTTCGGCGGTGGGCAGCATAAAGTGCATGCGGCTGTCCGTGGGATTTTCGATTTTGTAGACCTCGTCTGCAAATTTCGGGAACTGCCCGGCGGTTTCGCCGCAGCGGTACTCCAGCATGTGCGGCAGAATCAGCATTTCGTAGCCGTCGCGCAGGTGGCAGTCCATAAAATAGTTCAGAAGCGCCCATTCCAGCCGCGCGCCCGCGCCCATGTAAATCCAGAAGCCCGCGCCTGCCAGCTTTGCGCCGCGCTCGTAATCGATCAGCCCCAAGTCGGTGCACAAATCCACATGGTGCTTCGGCTCGAAATCGAAGACGTGCGGCGTGCCGTAATAGCGCAGCGGCTCGTTATTCTCCTTGCCGCCGGGCTGCAAATCGGCGTCGGGCAGGTTCGGCAGCGACAGCATCAGCTCGTGATACGCGCTTTCCGTCTCCGCCAAGACGCGGTCGTTGTCGGCAATTTTCGCCTTCAGCTCCGTCATGCGGGCGAATACCGGCGCAAGGTCTTGCCCCGCCTTTTTCAGAACGGGAATCTCCTTAGAAACGCGGTTTTGCTCCGCCTTGTCCGTTTCTGTTTCCAGAATCAGCGCGCGGCGCTTTGCGTCGAGCGCCAAAATCTCGTCAATTTGCGCGTCGCAGTCCGCCTCGCGCGCATGAAGCGCCGCTTTGACTGCCGCAGGATCGTCCTTAATGCGTTTAATGTCCAGCATCGTTTTTCCCTCGATTTCGTGTTAGTTATTCAGTAGCTGCGCATACAGCAGCGCGGCTTCTCCCGTGAGCGCGTCTGCAAACGTCGCAAGATCCGCCATGGCAGCATCGAAGGCGGCCTTGTCGCCTTCGCTCTGCGCCGAAAGCGCGGCAACAAGCAAGGTCAGCGCCTTTTCGCTGCGGACGAGCGCGGTGTTTTCGGATTCCAGTGCACTGTGCGCCTCTTCCAAGGCGTCCATCGCGGATTGCGCTTGCGCGGCTTCTGCCTGCGCCTCTTCCATCTGCGCCCGCAAGGACTCGCGCTGTGCGTTTACTTCGCTGAGCTGCGCTTCCAGCTCACTGCTCTTCGCCTGTTCCTCGCTCAATGTGTTTTGCATGCTCACGATATTCTCGCGCGCGCCCGCGTTTACTTCCTGAATCTCCCCGCGCATATCCTTCACTTTGAGCACAAAGGCAACTGCGACCAGCAGGAACGCCACGATGAACATAATTGCAATGTACTCCAGCATCGCCCGCCGCTTCTTTTCGGACATCGGCGCGGCGCTTTCCGCAAGCGTTTCGCCCTCGGCGAGCTTGTTTTGTGTATCGAGTGCCATTCCTATACTCCGTTCTTAGGTTTTCTCTATTGCCAGCAGGCGCTCATAGAGCAGCTGCAAATCGTCCTGCCCGTAAAACTCCAGCTCAAAGCGCCCCTTGCGCTTGCCGCTGACAATGCGCACTTTGCGCCCCATCTGCCGCGTGAGCGCTTTTTCGCATTCTGCGACGTAGTTGACCGCGGCTGTTTGGGGTTGCTGCGGCTTCTCGCCTTGTGCCATGCGTTTGCACAGCGCCTCCGCCTGCCGCACGGACAGTTGCAGGTTGATGATTTTTTGCGCGGCTGCGAGCTGCTCTTCCGCCCGCAGGCGAAGCAGCGCACGGGCGTGCCCCGCCGATAGCGTGCCTTCGCGCAAAAAATCTTGCAGCTGCGCGCTGAGCGATAAAAGGCGCAGCGCGTTTGCGATTGCCGGGCGCGATTTTCCCACGCGGTCGGCGGTTTGCTCTTGCGTGAGCCCGAAATCGTCCATCAGCTTGCGGTAGCCCTGCGCTTCTTCCAGCGGGTTCAGATCCTGCCGTTGCAGGTTTTCAATGAGCGCAAGCTCCATAACCGCGCGGTCGTCCGCCTCCAGCACAACGACGGGCACCTCTTGAAGCCTTGCCAGCCGCGCCGCTCGCCAGCGCCGCTCGCCCGCGATAATTTGATAGTAGCCGCCCGACACGGCGCGAACCGCCAGCGGCTGCAAAATGCCGTGGGTAGCGATGGAGTCTGCAAGGGTCTGCAGCTCCGCTTCATCGAAGGCTTTTCGCGGCTGGTCGGGATTCGGTTCGACCTTTTGCAAAGGAAGCGAGGTGACAACCGCCGCTTCCTGCGGGGAAAAATCGTCAATCAGCGCGCCCAGCCCGCGCCCCAGCCCGTGTTGCTTTGCAGCCATCATCGCACCCTCTTTCTCAGAATTTCTTCCGCAGCAGCTATGTAGGCGGCAGCGCCGCGGCTACCTTTGTCGTAGGCGATTACGGGCAGACCGTGGCTCGGCGCTTCCGCCAAACGCACATTGCGCGGAATCACCGACGCAAAAACTTTCCCCGGGAAATGCTTGCGCACCTCCTGCGCCACTTGGTTTGAAAAATTCGTGCGCCCATCGAACATCGTCAGAAGTACGCCGAACACATCAATATTCGGGTTCAAGCGCTTTTTTATCGCCCGTAAGGTCGTCATGAGGTCGGACAAGCCCTCCAGCGCGTAGTATTCGCACTGCACCGGGATGATGACGCTGTCCGCCGCGCATAGCGCGTTAAGAGTCAATAATTCCAGCGAGGGCGGGCAGTCGATAAAGATATAATCGTAGGCGTAGCGCAGTTTGTCCAGCGCCATTTTCAGCCGATACTCGCGCTTTTCCATGCCGATAAGCTCCACACTCGCGCCCGCCAAAGCGGCTGCGGAGGGAATCAGGTCGCCGAACTTCGTCTTGACGACTGCTTTTTCCGGGGTGAGGCGGTCGATAATTACATTGTAAACCGAGTGCGGCGCGTCCTTTTTGTTCACGCCCATGCCCGAGGTGGCGTTTGCCTGCGGGTCGAAGTCGCACAGAAGCACACGCGCGCCGTGCAGCGCAAGCGCTGCCGTGAGGTTCACGGTGCTGGTGGTTTTCCCGACGCCGCCCTTTTGGTTGACGACTGCGATGATTTTTGCCAAGACCTGTACCTCCTTTGCGCCCGCGATGCGCGCAAAACCCATAATGCAGACATTATAGCACATTTTGCATTTTTTTCAACCGTTCGCGTGCAAATTCTCTGTTGTTCTTTGCGCGCAAAAATGCGCCCATGTTTCACGTGAAACATGGGCGCATCAGCAATCAGTATTCGCGAATGACGGCGCGTACCAGCCCGACCAGTTGCGCCTGCCTGCCGTCGATTGGTTCATAGGACGGATTCGCCGGCATCAGCCAGACTTCGCCGTTTCTGCGGCGCAGGCGCTTGACCGTCGCCTCGTCGCCCAAAAGCGCAACGACAATCTGCCCGTTCTCGGCGGTTGGCTGCGGACGGACGATAATCTTATCGCCGTCGAAAATGCCGGCTTCAATCATCGAATCCCCGCGCACACGCAGCGCAAAGCAGTCGGGGTCGCCCTGCCACGGGATATAGCCTTCGATATTTTCAATCGCAAGAATCGGCTGCCCCGCCGTGACCAGACCGATAATCGGAATACCCGGATTCGGCAGGGAGATTGTGCGATTTTTCGATCCTTCCATGGAAATCAGCCCCGCGCGGTGCAGCTCCGCCAAATGGTAGTGGACGGAGGCGGTGGATTTCAGCCCCACTGCCGCCATGATTTCGCGAATCGACGGCGCGTAGCCCCGATCCGCAAGAAAATCGCGCAAATATGCCAGAATTTCCTCTCGCTTGTTGCTTGTGCGTGCCATTTGCAGCACCTCCGCTATCAGTATAGCACAGACTTCGCGGAAATGCAAACATTTGTTTCATAAAGAACGCGGGATTTGCGCACACTTCCGCACTTGACAAGCCCTGTGCACGGTGCGATAATCAAGTATGCGCGCAAAGCGCAACGGAAGCAGAATGTTTCACGTGAAACAAGGAAGACAGCTATGATTAGAAAAAATGAGATTTACCGCGCCGAAGTGTGCGGCTTTTCCAGCGAGGGCGTCGGCGTCTGCCGCGTGGAGGGCTGCGTGGTCTTCGTGGAGAACGCCGCGCCCGACGAGGAATACGAATTGCGCATCACCCACGTTGGCAAGAACGCAGCTTTTGGGAAAATCGAAAAAATCCTGCGGCAGTCTCCTGCGCGGATCACGCGCCTCTGCCCGGACGCAAAGCGCTGCGGCGGCTGCGATTTTTGGCATCTGACCTATGCGTCGGAGTGCGCAATCAAAGCGCAGCGCGTGACCGATGCGCTCAATCGGCTCGGCGGACAAAATTTGGAGCGCGTGCCCCTCACGCCCGCGAAAAGCTGCGAGGGCTACCGCAACAAGGCGCAGTATCCTGTCGCGCAGACAAAAGACGTCGCGGTTGCGGGCTTTTACAAGAAAAAATCCCACGAAATTATCGACATAGAGCGCTGCCGCATTCAGCCCGACTGCGCGCAAAGCGCCCGCGCTGCCGTGCTGGAATACTTGCGGCAATACGGCGTGCTCGCATACGACGAGGTGACGCAAAGGGGGCTTTTACGGCATATTTACGTGCGGCTTGCCGCGAAAACGGGGCAAGTGCTCGTCTGCTTGGTCGTAAACGGCGAGGCGCTTCCCGCAGAGCCTGCGCTGGTGTCGATTCTGCGGCGGCGCGTCGCGGGAATTCAAAGCATTGTGCTGAACGTCAATACGGGGAAAACTAACGCCGTCCTTGGCGAGAAAACTCGCACGCTCTGGGGCGCGGACGCGATAGAAGATGAACTGTGCGGGCTGCGTTTTCGCATTTCGCCGCGTTCGTTTTATCAAATCAACCGCGATCAGGCGGAGATTTTGTATGAAAAAGCCATCGCAGCGGCAGATTTAAGCGGAAAAGAGACCGTTTTGGATCTCTACTGCGGCACGGGCACAATCACGCTCTGCCTTGCGCGCCGCGCAAAGCAGGTAATCGGCGTGGAAATTATAGAGTCCGCCATCTTCGATGCAAAGCAGAACGCAAAAGAAAACGGCATCGAGAACGTCCGCTTTTTTTGCGCCGACGCGGGGCAAGCAGCGAAAAGGCTTCGGGAAGAAGGGGCGCTGCCGGATGTGATTGTCGTTGACCCGCCGCGCAAGGGCTTGTCGCGCGATGTGTTGGAAGCAATCACGGAAATGTCGCCGCAGCGCGTGGTTTACGTCTCCTGCGATCCTGCAACGCTTGCGCGGGATGTGAAATACCTATGCGAGGCGGGCTATGCGCTGCGCAGCGCCGAGGCGGTTGACCTCTTCCCCCGCTGCGCCCATGTCGAGACGGTGGCATTGCTCTCATACGAATCTCAAATTAAAATATAGCATCTTTTCGGTCTATTTTCCGCCTAACTGCGTAAAGCTCCTTTGGAATCCACAAAGGATTGCGGCAGTCGCTTTCCTTGTTAGACAAAAAATATACTCGAAAATCTGTCTACATTTTAACATGAAATTCGTATCAAAAAAGAATCGATAATAATACGGGCGGTCGCTTTCGCGACCGCCCGCAGAGCGGTTAGGCGCCCTCTCCCGCCGGGAGAGGGCGCGCTTTACTAAAAATATATCAGCTTTCGTCGGGGGTGCTGTCCAATTCGCGCATCACGGCTGCGCAGCGCGGGCAGAGCCCCTGCCCGTCGGGAGAGGTGGTGTGCATCCAGCAGCGTGGGCACTTTTCGCCGTTGGCAGGCGACACTTCGATGGCGATTGCGCCGTCCCCGCCGCAAATATTCTCCGCATTCGGCGCGCTTTCTGCAATCGTCGCTTGCGACACAATCAAAAGCTCCGCCAAGTTTTTATCCTTCACAGCTGCAAGGATTGCGCAACCCGCATCCTCTTTTGCATACAGCGTAACTTGCGCTTCGAGCGCCTTGCCGATGACCTTCTGTGCCCGCGCCGTTTCCAAAACGCCGTTGACCTCTGCGCGAAGGGCGATCAGCGCGTCCCATTTTGCCATGGCGTCGGCGTCGAGCGCGTAGTCTGCGTAGGGGTTTGCCATGTCGTTTAGAATGATATTTTGCGCATCATCGCCCGCGCGGTGCGGCATCGTCTGCCAAATTTCGTCGCAGGTGAAGGGCAGAATCGGCGCGAAGAGCTTTGCCATGGCATCCACAATGAGGAAGAGCGCGGTCTGGGCGCTGCGGCGGGCAATGCCGTCCGGCGCGTCGCAGTAGAGGCGGTCTTTCAAAATGTCGAAGTAGAAGCTCGACAGTTCGACCACGCAAAAATCGTTGATGGCGTGTGTAAGGACATGGAATTCAAAGTTGTCGTATGCTTTTGCGCCCGTTTCCATGAGCTTGTTCAGGCGCGTGATTGCCCAGCGATCCAGTTCGAGCATTTCGCCCGGCAAAACGAGCCGATTGGCGTCGAATCCGTCGAGATTGCCCAGGCAGTAGCGGGCGGTGTTGCGGAATTTCAGGTAGCTTTGCGAGAGCTGCTTGAAAATTTCCTTCGAGCAGCGCACGTCCGCGCGGTAATCGGTAGAGCCTGCCCACAGGCGCACAATATCCGCGCCGAAATCGCGAATCATATCGGCGGGGTCAACCCCGTTGCCGAGGGACTTGTGCATTGCCTTGCCCTCGCCGTCTACGGTCCAGCCGTGGGTGAGGCATTGCTTGAAGGGTGCGCCCTTGCCCAGTGCGCCGACGGAGGTCAGCAGGCTTGACTGGAACCAGCCGCGGTACTGGTCTGCGCCCTCTAAATACACGTCTGCAGGCCAGTGCGCGGGGTTATCGAGCGCCAAGGAGGCGATATGTGTCGAGCCGGAGTCAAACCAGCCGTCGAGGGTGTCGAGCTCTTTGGTAAAGTCCTTACCGCCGCAGTGCGGGCAGCCAAAGCCATCGGGCACAAGATTGTCGCTCTCAAACCAAATATTTGAGCCGTGCTCGGCGAAGAGCGCGGAAACATGTGCGATACTCTCCGGCGTGCAGACGGGCTTGCCGCAGTCTTTGCAATAGAAGACGGGAATCGGCAGACCCCAGCGGCGCTGGCGGGAGATGCACCAGTCGGCGCGGTCGCGAATCATGGCAACCATGCGGTCTTTGCCCCACGCGGGCAGCCATTTTACCTCGTCGCAGGCTGCAATCGCCTCGTCCTTGAACGCCTCGACCGAGCAAAACCACTGCGGCGTGGCGCGGAAGATGATCGGGCTTTTGCAGCGCCAGCAATGCGGGTAGCTGTGGGTGAAGCGTTCGGAGGCGAAGAGCGCGCCGCTTTCTTGCAGGTCTTCAAAAATAGCGTCGTTGGATTTCGCGTAGTGTAGCCCCGCAAACTTGCCTGCGTCTGCGGTTTGGAAGCCGCGGTCGTCCACAGGGACAACCATATCCATGTTGTAGCGGCGGCAGGTTTGGTAGTCGTCCGCGCCGAAGCCGGGGGCGGTGTGCACGCAGCCCGTGCCGGTTTCCATAGTAACGTAATCTGCCACAACCAGTAGCGAATCGCGGTCTAAGAAGGGGTGCTGCGCGGTCATATACTCAAAGAAGCTCCCCTCGAAGGTTGCGAGCGTTTCGTACTCTGTAATCCCCGCAGCCTGCAGGGTTTTCTCCGCCAGCGCCTGTGCAAGGACATAGCGTTCGCCGTTTTCCGCTTGCACGAGCGCGTAGCTCTCGCGGGGGTTGAGGGCAATGGCGAGGTTACCCGGAAGCGTCCAAGTCGTGGTCGTCCAGATGACGAAGTAGGTCTTCTCCGTGCCGAATTGCGCGAGCTTACCCTTGTCGTCTTTGAGGGCGAATTTGACATAGATGGAGGTGCAGGGGTCGTCCTGATATTCAATCTCCGCCTCGGCAAGGGCGGTTTCGTCCTTCGGACACCAGTAGACGGGCTTCAAGCCCTTATAAATATAGCCCTTACGGTACATTTCGCCGAATACGCGGACTTCCTCCGCCTCAAAGCGCTTGTCCATCGTGCGATAGGGCTGCGCCCAGTCGCCGATAATGCCCATGCGCTTCATGCCGTCCATCTGAATATCGACAAAATTCTGCGCGAATTCTGCGCAGGCGCTGCGAAATTCCGCCACGGGCATCGCCTTGTGGTTGAGCTTATTCTTCTTGATAATGGCAGACTCGATGGGCATGCCGTGGTTGTCCCAGCCGGGGGTGAAGGGGGTGTGGTAGCCGCGCATGGCGTAGGAGCGGACGATGATGTCTTTAAGCGTCTTGTTCAGCGCGTGACCCATGTGCATGCTGCCGTTGGAAAACGGCGGGCCGTCGTGCAGGATAAAGCGGGGCTTGCCCTCGTTTTTCTTCATCAGAAGCGCGTAGACGTCGATTTTGTTCCAATGCTCGAGCATGCCCGGCTCGCGGGCGGGCAGCCCCGCGCGCATGGGGAAGTCGGTTTTCGGGGTGATGATGGTGTTCTTGTAATCCATGGTTTTCCTCCGATGTAGTAATAAAAATACCTCTGCCCCGTCAAGAGGCAGAGGTTTCTCTGCGGTACCACTCTTGTTGCGCCAAAAATTGACGCCACTTTCGCACGCGGTAACGGGCGTGAAACGTCCTTCCTACTGCGGAAAACTCCGGTTCGGTCGGCAGCTCCGGGGTGATAGCCTCGTGCGCGTCGCCGCTGCCTTGCACCAAAGCGGCAGCTCTCTGTAGGCGGATAAGGCACGGTGCGTCCCCATCATAGCAATGGTTTATCGTTTTGTCGGGTCGTAGTTTTTGCCGAATTGTAAGTCTTCAAAGCGCTTTAAGCACTCGGCATTCAGGCTGTCGAGCGATTCGAGGCGGCGGGTGTTATCCTTCACCGGCATAACGGGTCTTTCGCCCAAACTTTCGCCGATTTTCTGCTCAATTTCCTCGATGATGGCGTTGGTTTTCTCGGCGGTGGTAGACGACGCCTCGGCATCAAAATCGTAGGCGCGCGGCACGGGCTGCTCGTCCTTGATACGAATGGGTTTCACAGCGGGTTTCGGCGCGGGGTCTGCGGCGGGCGCGGGTTCTTCCGGCAGATCCTCCTTCAGGGATTCAATCAGCTCGAACTGCTGCAGGAGGATGCGCTCTGCCTTTGCGGCAAATTTCGCGGTGACCGCTTTCGCGGCGTCCAGCCGCTCGCGCTCGCGACCGATGAGAACATCAACGTCTTGCGTTTTGGCGCTGGCAGAAGCCTGCGCTTCATGCAGCATGGCAGCGCACTTTTTCTCCGCCTCGGCGACCATTTGGTCGCAGGTTTTCTGCGTGGCGAGAAGCGCGCTTTGCATCGTAGATTCGCTTTTGCGGTATTCTTCGAGCTTTTCAACCAAAATGCGCATCTTGCTCTTCAGCACGGAGTTTTCTTTATACAGCGTCACGTAGTCCTCGGTCAAAGGCTCAAGGAAGTCATCGACGGAGTCCATATCGTAGCCGCCGAAGAGCGCTTTTTCAAAGGCGGTCTCCTGAATTTGTTGCGGGGTCAGCATGGTGCTCAGCTCCTTCAATGCGAGATTCTATTTATACAAGCATGCTCGTTTGTGCCGGGATTATCAGAAATACATGCCGCTGTTTTCCAGCTCCTCGACCAAATCGCCCACGACATCGACATTGTACGGCGTGATGAGGTAGGTGGAGATGGCGACTTTTTTAATTTTGCCGTCAAGCGCGTAGGCGCAGCCGGAGAGGAAGTCCACCAGACGGCGGGCGACGTCTTTATTCGTCGATTCCAGATTCAGAACGACTGCCTGCTTTTCGCGCAGGTGGTCTGCAATCTCGGAAACGAGGTCGAAGCGGTCGGGCTTGACAAGCACGACCTGCAGCTTGGTGGTGGCGTTAATATTTACGACCTTGGCTGTGCTTCGCGCAGCGCTGTCGGCACGACCGAAACTGCGGCGCGGCGCGGGCGCGGGGCTCGCATCCTCCAGGGTTTCGTCGTCGAAATCATCGAAATCGTCGTCTTCCGCTTCGGAATAGGGGTGGGTCAGTTTTTTGAGTTCATCCATAAATCCCATGGGTAAAACCTCCGTTATTTGTTATACGTGCGCGCACCGAAAATCGCGGTTCCCACGCGAATCATCGTGCTGCCGCAGGCGATAGCATCTTCAAAATCGTCCGTCATTCCCATCGACAGACAATCCATATGGGTATTATCGTATTTTTTACTGATTATGTCAACAGCTATTGTGCGTATTTTATCAAAAAATCTGCGATTATCGCCGGTTTTTTTTGCCATCGGCGGGATTGCCATCAGCCCGCGCAGGCGGCAGTGCGGGAAATTTGCCATCTGCGCGGCAATGCCGTCCGCCTCGTCCGGGGAGAAGCCGGATTTGCTGTCCTCCGCGCCGACGTTGATTTCGAGCAAAATGTCCTGTATAACGCCTTGTTTTGCAGCCTCTTGCGCGATGCACTGCAAAAGCGGCAGCCGATCGACGCTTTGAATCAGCGCCACGCGCCCGACAACCTGCCGCACTTTATTCGTCTGCAAATGCCCGATAAAGTGCACGGGAAGCGGCGAGTAGGCATCGTCTTGCAACTTGGCGGTCAGCTCCTGCACGCGGTTCTCACCGCAGCAGTCAATGCCGCTTTGCACCGCGATTTTCACCCGCGCCGCGTCGTTCATTTTCGTTGCGGCGCACAGGGAGATTTCCCGTGGGTCGCGCCCGGCAGCTCGGGCGGCTGCGTCCATTTTCGCGCGGATGGCGGCGATATTTCTGCGAATTTCTTCCATTACTGCATCACCTTTCCGTCGAAAATCTCGTCGGAGGTTAGAATGACCTCGTCTTCCGGCCAGAGATTATTGGTGCTGCTTTGGTCGAGCTTGACCACGTAGCCGTCGCCGTATTCATAGAGAATCTCCACCGCTTTCCAGTCTGCGCGCGAGCCTTCGAGGATGTAGACGCCGCTTTGCCCGTCAAGCACGTACAGCGCCTGCTTCGACACGCGAAGCCCCGCATAGGTCTCGAAAATAATATCCGCAGACTGTTCGCGCAGCCCGGAAACCTCCTGCAGGAAGCTGCCGCAGGAGAGCACGAGAATGCACATGCCGTTCGTTTCTTCGCCGATGCGCTCGACGGCGGTGCGCAGGTTTTGCAGGTTTTGCCCCGCAAAACTGACGGTTAAACTGTCGCCAACCTCCACAGAGGCGATGCGGCTTGCCGGCACTTCGGTGATATAGTACCAGCGCTGCCCGAGAATCAGCCGCCCGACGGCGTTTGAGACGACGGTCGGCTCATAGCCCGCCAGTTCGCGCAGGCGGCCGGGGCTCATACTCATAATAGCGTCGGGGGTAAGAATGTTTTCAAAGCCGTCGGCGCTTTGCGAGTAGTACCCCGCAGATGTTGCAATCACAGGCACCGCCCCGCTTTGCGCGCGGCTTTCCAGCTCGGAGATGCGCTCTTCAAGAAGGAAAATGCGCTGACTGACCTGCTCTGCGTCCTCCGCGCTCAAACTGCGGCGCAGTACCAGCGGTTGCAGTTCAGCCGCGCTCGTGCGGGCGCTTGCGAGCCTGTCCTGCGCGCAATAGGCTGCTGTGCGGATAATCAAATCCGCGATATCCGCATCGAGCGTGGCGTCATAGTTTGTGTGGAAGTCTTCGGCTGCGTTTTGCAGCTGCGCAAGCTCATCCCGCGCGGAGGACAGCTCCTCGCGCACGGCGCGGGCACTGTCGGTGCTGTAGCCGGTTGCCACGCGCTGCCCTGCGCCTACGCGCTCGCCCTCGGACAGTTCGTGCACCACGGTGGGCTGGTCGGAGACCAAAATTTTCTCCGAACGCACCACAAAGCCGGAAACGGTCTGACCGTCGCCGACTTCAAAGGGCAGGACGGTTTCTAAGGCGTAGCTGCCGCCGCGATCAGACACCGCAGACAGCAGCACATAGCCCAGCACAGTAACCGCCAGCACAATGGTTATAATTTTTAAGTAAAGGTTGCCCTGCTTCTTCATCTCAGCCTCCTACTCTGCGCAGGGCGTTCGGCTCTCGTATGCCTAAGAATCAGCTCTGCGTCTGTAAGCGTATGGGCGTCTGCGGCACAAGCGTGGAGATTGCGTGCTTGTAGATTAGCTGCTGCCGCCCCTCTGAAATCAGCACGACCGTAAAGTTGTCGAAACCCGCCACAACGCCCTTGAGCTGAAAGCCGTTCATCAGGAACATGGTCACGGGCGTATGCTCTTTGCGCACCTCATTCAGAATTGTGTCTTGTAAATTCTCTGTATTTGCCATTGGTATTACCTCTTTTCTTTTTGTAATACCAAAAGTATATCAGCTTTTACTAGTCGAATCCAGTCGAATTTGCCATATTTCGTTGAAAAGTGTATCGAAATTTGCATACCTGTCAACTTGCAGCCACGAAACCGCGCGGTTACGGCGAAACCACGTCAGCTGCCGCTTTGCATAGCGGCGCGAGCGCAGCGCAATTTCTTCCCGCGCAGTCTCCGCGGGCGCGCCGCTGCGCAGCGCTGCGAGGATTTCCTTGTAGCCGATTGCCTGCAGAGAGGTTGCGCGCTCAGGCACGCCCGCGTCCAGCAAAGCCTGCACTTCCGAAGCCAGACCCTGCGCGAACATTGCCTCTACGCGGCGGTTGATGCGCGCATAGAGCGCGTTGCGGTCTTCAAAATCCAGCCCGATCCAAAGCGGCTGATATTTCGGCGGGAGTGCCTTCGTTTCGGCGTTGTGCGCGGTGATGGTTTTGCCGGTTTCCAGATAGACTTCCATGGCGCGGATAATGCGCTTGCGGTTCGACGGGTGCAGGGTCTGCGCAGCCTCGGGGTCAACCAAGCGCAATTGCGCGAGCACCGCCTCGATGCCCTCGGCGTCGGCAAGGGCAGTGAGTTCTTCGCGCCGCCCGCTTGCGGGGGTGGGGGCAAAGCTGCGCCCCGCCATGAGTGAGTCGATATACAGCCCCGTCCCGCCCACGAGAATCACGGGCTTTCCGCGCGACAAAATCCCTTGCAGGCAGGCGTCCGCCTCCTGCACGTAGCGCCCGACGCTGTAGGCTTCCTTAGGGTCTAAAAAGTCGAGCATATGGTGCGGCGCGGCAAGGCGTTCTTCGGGCGTGGGCTTTGCCGTGCCGATGTCCATATGGCGGTAAATCTGCATGGAATCGAAGGAGATAATCTCCGCCCCCATCGCCCGGGCAAGGGCAATTGACAACTTTGTCTTCCCGGAGGCGGTCGGACCGACGATGCAAATAATTTCCCCCATATTACGCCCTCTTAAATTGCCGCTCGAGCTGGGCTTTGGTCATTTCCGCGCAGATGGGTCTGCCGTGCGGGCAATATTTAATATCCTCACGCGACAAAACCTCGCGCACGAGCGCTTCACGCTCGGCAGGGGCGGTGCTGTGCCCGCCTTTGATGGCTGCCTTGCAGGCGATGGTGTGCAGCAGCTTCTCGCGCAGGGCGCTCGGCGCGCCGCCGGAGAGCAAATCCCGCGCCAGTGCGCTGAGCGTCTGCAGGGCATCGTCGGGGTCGATTTCTGCCGGAATCTGCCGCGCTGCCAGCGTACCGCCGCCGTAGTCGCTCAGCTCGTAGCCCAGAGATTGCAGGATTTCCGCATTTTCCAGCAGAACGGCAGCCTCCACACTGCCGGGCGTGAAGACCAGCGGCTGCAAGAGCAACTGCGGCATCACAGGCTGCGCCTGCGCGCGCAGCTTCTCGAACAAAATCCGCTCGTGCGCGGCGTGCTTGTCGATGAGCAGCATCGTGCTGCCCTGCTCAACAAGAATATAGGTGTCGAACAGCTCGCCGACGATGCGCAGGGGCTGTTCGGGTAGGGCGATTTCCGCCTGCTGCGCTTCCGGCGTTGTCGGCGTGACGGGCGGCTTCTCACGCAGCGGGGGCTTCAAGGTATCGAGAACGCTCTGCGCGGGAGTAACGGGCTTCGCCTTTTGCAGGGTCTCGGAAAAGGCGCGGAAGTCGCTTGCGGACATTGTGCGGTAGAACGTTTCCTTCGGCGCAGCGGGCTTTTGAACCACATCAGAAACCACGGTGCTTGCCTTGGGCGCTTGCATCTGCACCGCGCGCGGCGATTGCCGCAGCGCACCGAGAACGCCGTAGTGCACGCACTCGAAAATCTCGCGCTCGTTGAGGAATTTTACCTCGGTTTTTGCCGGGTGCACATTCACATCCAAGCGGTTTTCCGGCACATGCAGATGCAGCACACAGCTTGGGAAGCGCCCGGGGAGCATCTGATTTTTATACGCCTCATCGAGCGCTGCGACGAGCGTTCTCGACTGCACCGCGCGCCCGTTGACGAAAAAGAGCTGGTTTGCGCGCGTGCCGCGGGTTGCCGAGGGCGCGGACACAAAGCCCTTGAGGGTGTTGTTCTCCCACGCGCTGTCCAGGGCAAGCATTTCTTGCGCAAGTTGCCTGCCGAGCGTGGCGTAAATCGCGCTGAGGAGCTTGCCGTCGCCGGGGGTAAAGAGTGCCTGCTCGCCGTCTTTGATTAGGCGCAGGCTCACATCCGGGTGGGCAAGGGCGAGTTTTTGCACGGTACTGTGCACATAGGAGGCTTCTAAAGTGTCGCGCTTCATAAATTTCATCCGCGCGGGGGTGTTAAAAAACAAATCCCGCACAATGACGGTTGTGCCGTTCGGGCAGCCCGCGTCCTCGCGCAGCGTGACCGTGCCCGCTTCAAGGTGCAGGCTCGTGCCGAAGTCTGCCTCGGCTGTTTTGGTCAGCACGTCCACGCGGGACACCGCGCAGATGGCTGCAAGCGCCTCGCCGCGAAAGCCCAGCGTGAAAATCGCTTCCAAATCCTCCGCCCGTTGCAGCTTGCTTGTGGCGTGGCGCAAAAAGGCAGTTTCCACCTCGGCGGCAGCGATGCCGCAGCCGTCGTCAGTGACGCGCAAAAAGGTTTTCCCGCCGTTTTGGATTTCGACGGTGATGTTCTTTGCGCCGGCGTCAATCGCATTTTCGACAAGCTCCTTTGCGGCGCTGGAAGGTCTTTCGACGACTTCGCCGGCGGCGATTAAATTCGCCAAATGCGGGGGCAATTTACGAATCATATTACGACCCCCAGTGCAAGCGTATTGGCGCGTAAGAGGAGCAGCGTGACGATGAGAAGATTCATCATTGCGTGCAGGAAAATAGACGCCCAGATGCTGCGTGTGCGGTGATAGACGCAGGCGTACACAATTGCTGCGGGCAGATACTGGATAACTGCAATCAAGGCATGATGCGGCGTTTGCAGGCGGATATTCGGCAAAACCTGCGCCAGCGCGGAAAGCGGGACGCTGACCAAATACGCAAGCCACGGCTTGTACCTGCAAAGCGGGGCGAAAATCGCGCCGCGCAAGAGGCACTCGTGCGTAAGCGGCACGAGGAGCACCCAGCAAAGCGCAAGCGGAACGGGGTCGAGGCGCAGATGCCACTGCAGCATTGCCTTGTTTAGGTTCTGCGGGTAAAGTTCCAGATAATTCAGCCCGAACTGCATCAGAATCGACAGGATATTCAGCCCCAAAAAGCCGACGAGAATGGCAAAAAGGAACTCCACGAACCTGCCCCGAATCGGCGCGGTGGACGCCAAGAGAAAGCGGCAGAAAAAGAAGCAGACGACTACCGCATTCATCACAAAAAACAGGCCGGTCATGCGAACACTGCCTTCTTCAGTGGCGGGGGCAATGCCCAAAAGTGTGGCAAGCTGCCAGAGCACAAGCGACAGACCCATGACGAAGAACGGCAGATAGCACCATCCTGCGATTTGCGCCCGTCTGTCCGGCACGATAAGCGAAACGTGTTCGTTCATGGATTGCTCCCTTCTTTGGTGTTACAGCATTTTTTTGAGTTCGTAGAGTGCGTTGAGCGCTTCGATGGGCGTGAGCGTTTCGAGGCGCAGGGCATCCAAGCGGCGGCGCAGGGCGTCGTTTTCCATTGCGGTGAGGGAGATTTGGTCGTCTGCCGCGAGCGTTACGGTGCGCAGGGGCGCGCCGTTTTCCAAGTCCTTCAGAAGGGTTCTTGCGCGGGAAACCACGCGCTCGGGAAGCCCCGCCAGCTTCGCGACTTCCACGCCGTAGGAGTCGTCCGCCGCGCCGGGCACAATCTTGCGCAAAAAGACAATATCGTCCTTGCGCTTTTTCACGGCGATATTATAGTTGCGCACGCCAGCAAGCTCCCGCTCAATATCGGTCAGCTCGTGGTAGTGCGTGGCAAAGAGCGTCTTTGCGCCGAGGCGCTTGCTGTCTGCCGCGAATTCCAAGACGGCGCGGGCGATTGCCATGCCGTCGAAGGTCGAAGTGCCGCGCCCGATTTCGTCGAGAAGCAGGAGGCTTCTCGCGGTGGCGTGGCTCAAAATATCCGCGACCTCCGTCATCTCCCCATAAAGGTGGACTGCCCGGAGGACAGGTCGTCCGATGCGCCGATGCGGGTAAAAATGCGGTCGACAATGCCGATTCTTGCGTCTTTTGCAGGGACGAAACTGCCGATTTGCGCCATAAGCACAATCAGCGCGACCTGTCGCATGTAAGTGGATTTTCCCGCCATATTCGGACCTGTGATGATTGCCACGCGGTTATTCGCCGTGTCGAGCGCGGTGTCGTTCGGCACGAACAGGCTGTCTTTGAGCACCTGCTCGACCACGGGATGCCGCCCGTCGCGGATGGAAATCTCGCCGGAGAGGTCCACTTCCGGCTTGCAGTAGTTGCGCGAAACCGCGATGGACGCAAAGCAGGAAAGGACATCTAAAGATGCCACCGCGCGGGCACTTCGCTGCACGCGCCCCGCCTGCTCGGAGAGCTTTTCGCGCAGCGCGGAGAAAAGCTCGTATTCTAAGGTGTTCGCCCGCTCCTTCGCGCCGAGAATCGTCGATTCGAGCGTTTTCAGCTCCTCGGTGATATAGCGCTCGCCGTTTGCCAGCGTCTGCTTGCGAATGTAGTGCTCGGGAACAAGGGCGCTTTGCCCCTTCGATACCTCAATATAATAGCCAAACACGCGGTTATAGCCCACGCGCAGGGTGCGGATGCCGGTTTTCTCCTTCTCCGCCAGCTCGATTTCCGCCAGCGTGCCCTTGCCGCCGTGCAGAATATCGCGTAAAAAGTCCAGCTCTTCGTGGTAGCCCTCTCGAATCATGCCGCCTTCGCGCACGGTGAAGGGCGGCTCGTCCACAATGGCTGTGCGCAGCAGGTCGGAAATATCCTCCAGCCCGTCGAGCTCTTCATACAGCGCAGCAAAGAGCGGGGCGTCCAGCCGCGGCAGCGCGGCGCGCAGATGCGGCAAAATCAGGCAGCCGTTTCGCAGCGCCAGCAAATCCCGCGCATTGGCACTGCCAGTGACGATTCTTGCCATCACGCGCTCGAGGTCAGTGGCGTCTTCGAGCATGTGGATAAGCTCCTCGCGCTCGATGGTGTTCTTTGTCAGCTCTTCCACCGCGTCCAGCCGCTGCTTAATCTGCTTCGGGTTCAGCGAGGGCTTTTCCAGCCAGCTGCGCAGCAGGCGGCTGCCGAGAGCGGTTTTCGTCTTGTCGAGCGTCCACAGGAGGCTGCCGCGCTTCTCGCCGCCGCGCAGGGTTTGCGTCAGCTCTAAGTTGCGCACCGCGGTCATATCCAGCTCCATAAAGCGACCGCTGAGATAATACTCCGGCATTTGAATGTGCGAAAGCGGGGATTTTTGCAGCTCGTGCAGGGTGTAAAGAAGAGCGCCCGCGCTGCGCCCTGCGGTGTCGCTGAGCCCCAGCGCCTCGGGCGTTTTGCCGAATTGGGCTTCCAGCGTCTGCGCCGTTAACTCCTGCGCAAAGAGGCTGTCGTCGCCAATATCTGCGCAGCAAGCCAGTTTGTCGCGCAGGGTATCGCTAAGCGTTTCGTTCGCGGCAGCCTCGCCGCCGCGCAGCACCTGCGCGGGAGAAAAGCGCCCCAGCTCCGAAATCACCCGCGCAAGCGCAGCCTCGCCCTCGGCGGAGGTTACGAAAAATGCGCCCGTGGAGACATCGCAAAAGCTCAAACCCCATGCGCCGTTTTCTGCGAACACGCAGGCGAAGTAATTGTTGCGGCTTTCATCGAGCATCGAGCTTTCCGTGACTGTGCCGGGCGTGACGATGCGGGTAATATCTCTGCGCACCAGCCCCTTGGCAAGGGCGGGGTCTTCCATCTGCTCGCAGATGGCGACTTTGTAGCCCTTGGCGACCAAGCGGGCGATGTAGCTCTCCGCGCTGTGGTAGGGCACGCCGCACATGGGCGTTTGCTCTTCTTTGTTGCGGTCGCGCGTGGTGAGCGTTAAATCCAGCTCTTTCGACGCCGTGCGCGCGTCGTCTTGGAACATTTCATAGAAATCCCCGAGACGGAAGAAGAGAATGCAATCCGGATGCTGCTGTTTTACCTGCAAATACTGCTGCATCATGGGTGTCAGCTGTGCCATATGTTTACTCCGCTCTGTTCGGTATTTCACCGAGCAAGCTCCAGGTGGTGCTCTCGGTGATACGAAGGTCGAGGAACGTGCCGATCAGGCTGTCGTCGCCTGTAAATCGAACCAGCCGCCCGCCGTCCGTGCGGGCGGTGAGCTGCGCGTCTTCGCGCCCGTCAACGAGCACGCGCAGGGTTTTGCCGATATATGCCCGGTGGATTTCCGCAGAAATGCGGTTTTGCGCCTCCAAGAGGCGGTCGAAGCGGTGGTTTTTGTCGGCGCGGGAGGTGGGGTCCGCCATCTTTGCGGCGGGCGTGCCCTCGCGCGGCGAATAGATAAAGGTGAACAGCGCGTCGAAGCGCACGCGCTCGATAAGCTTTAAGGTGTCGTCAAACTCCGCCTCCGTTTCGCCGGGGAAGCCCACAATCACGTCTGAAGTCAGCACCAAATCGGGCATCTTCGCCCGCCCGTAATCCACCAGACGCAGGTACTCGCTCGCGGTGTAGCGGCGGTTCATCTCGCGCAAAATGCGGTCGTTTCCCGACTGGAAGGGCAGGTGGAACTGCTTGCAGATGTTCGGGTGCGCCGCGATGGTGTCAAAGAGCTTTTCGCTGGCGTCTTTCGGGTGCGAGGTCATAAAACGCAGGCGAAACTCCCCGGGAAGGGCGGCAATTTGCGCCATCAGGTCTGCAAAATCGATGTCCAGCGCCAAATCCTTGCCGTAGGAGTTGACGTTCTGCCCCAATAGCGTAATTTCCTTAAACCCTTGGGCAAGAAGGTCGCTGCATTCCTTGATAATTTCGGCAGGCTCACGGCTGCGCTCCCTACCGCGCACGTAGGGCACAATGCAGTAGGAGCAAAAATTGTTGCAGCCGTACATCACCGAACCCCACGCTTTGAGTGAGTTGCCGCGCGCAACGGGCAGCCCTTCGGAGATTGCGCCGTCGGAATCCTCCACGGCGAAAACGCGCTTGCCGCCCTGCAAAATGTGCCATAACAGCTCCGGGAAGCGCCATAAATGGTGCGTGGAGAATACGCCGTCCACATGCGGATACGAGCGGCGAATGCGGTCGGACACGTGGGGCTGCCCCATCATGCATCCGCAGAGGAAAATCTTCTGGCGCGGATGGCGGCGCTTCGTGTGCACCAGCGCGCCGACGTTTCCGAACACGCGCTGCTCGGCATGTTCGCGGATGGCGCAGGTGTTCAGAATTACGATGTCCGCGCCCTCTTCGCTGCGCGTAAAGCTGTAGCCGCACTGCTCGAGCATGCCGGCGATGCGCTCGGAATCCGCCTCGTTTTGCTGGCAGCCGTAAGTATCGATAAAGGCAAGGGGCGCAATCCCCTGCGCCTGCCAAAATTCGCGGATCATCGCGCATAGGGCGTGCTGCTGGCGCAGTGCCTGCGCGGGAATCTGCTGCGTTTTTGTGCTCAAAAGAGGAATCCCTCCGAATTCATGAAGTGTCCGTGAGAAAGCGGGACGCGTTGCCACGGGTGTGCGGCGTGCGCAGTCGCGCAGTCGCGCAGTCGCGCAAACCCGCAATTATACTATACATAGACATTTTACCACCAAGTTCGCCGCAATGCAAGAGCACGCAGAGAAAAACCCGCCCCTTGCATTTTCGCGCCCAGCCTCGCAGAAAAAAGCACAGCGCCCCGTAGGGCGCTGTGCCATTGCTGTTGCGCCTGTAGACAGGCGGCGAAGCAGAAATCTCGTTCCCCAAATCATCATGGCTTACTGAGAAACAATTGTTTCACATCGCTCTGCGGAAATGTAAAACAAAAATCCACATTTAATGAGGTTACCACGGAATAATTACAAATTCTGTAGCGTTTTCAGCAATGATAGTATTGTATTTCTGAACCGCTTCATCAGTTATATGGGAGACATAAAAAACATCATGTTCATCTTCGCATCTTCCATTTCCCATGAGTATTCTGGGCGTAATCGGCAAGAGCCCAACCTGTTGCCCGTCATCACGTGTATGCATAAAAGCGGGGTTATCGCTTGTGCAAAACAGTGTCGGACCGTCCGAAATCAAAAAATGAAAATTTGTGTGGATTAGCTTTGCTCTTGCGTCTTCATATATGATACCCGTATCATTTAAATAATCGCGATAAATTTTGAGCAAAAGATTATGACGAAATTCATCCCAGCCTGTTTTTAAATGTGGATGCAACCTTTCTTCTTCAGGAATATCGCAATCTTCAAGCATCCCTTTGAACAAATCAAACTCTTCCTCAAATTGCGCATTTGATTGGATACTACGCCAATCTAATGCGACGTAAAATCGCATTAAGAAATCTCGATCAAACGCAGGGATACTAAAGGTTCTACTCTGTAAAATGGCTTGTTCTATTTTCTTGACTTCAGTTTTCCACAGGTTTTCGTACTTAGTTGACCATTTTAATTCTATTTCAGGAATATTAACCTTCTCAATTTTATCACGAAGGGGCTTTTTTCCTACTATTGTTCCATCAGGGCGAGTAATCTTCCAGTTTTTGAAGTCAGAGTATTTTTCGCGCATTTCCATTGTTGTCCGAAGAATAGAACCCTCGTATTCGACAGTATAACCTGCAAGGGGCTCAAAAAATAAATCCGTATCACACTGTTCGCAGATGGGCATACCTGCTTTAATAGAATAGAAGTGATTAATTCCCGCGATATTATCTTTATTTCTTCGTTCGATCGTTCCTCGATTCTTCAAAAATTCGACTTGAAGAGTTCCATTCCCCCGCTCCCAAGCCGACATATAAACTCTTGGAATCAAATGATGATACTTTGCATTTGTTTCTCCCATAAATAACTCCTCAACGCAGCGTCTTTAATCAATCGGCTGCCGTAATTTGCAATCGCGGACTCCCGTGTACGTGTCAAAAAGCGATAACCTTTCATATTTGACAACCTAACTATACAGGAACAAAGAGGAATAAGCAACTGTTTTGTTTCGAAATTAAGGATTGAAAGGGCTATACTCTCTATTTGCCAAAATGCACCTAATTGTTATGTTAGCCCCCTAATCCCAAACCGTCTGGCTGTTTTCTTGTAGCGCAGATGTATTTTGCATCATCTCTACAGCCAATCCCGTAAATTCTGCTGTATATCGCTTGTTCGGTATCCCTTTTGGCATAGTAATGCACCCCTTATGTTAGTTTCAGTATAGCATACTGTCTAACATTTGGGGTGCACTTCAAATACCTATGGCACTGGTTTTCTGCTAAAACAATAACCACAGACTGAAATGTCAATCTATGGTTACTGTGTGGTTGCGGAGGCAGGACTTGAACCTACGACCTCCGGGTTATGAGCCCGACGAGCTACCAACTGCTCTACTCCGCGATATGCAATTGTGCGCTGCGTTTCCTCTCGCGCCTTTACAGAATAACACAACAACGCCCGTTTGTCAAGGATTATTTCTTGCCCGCTTTCGGCGGGGTGTGCGGGAGAATCCGACAGGCTTCGTTTTTGCCCTACGGAATGCAGGCGCGGCTAGGGTTTGCGGGCACTTTTCCTGCGGGCAAAAAATATTTATCGGCTGTGCCTATATATGCTGGAAAAGCGAATACTTATGTGCTATATATATGACAGGTAGCAGAGAGAATAGTATAAAATTCGCCAAAATGCGCAAAAGCCGTTCGGCGATACTGCGCGGCAATGGTACAAGACATAGAATACGGGAGTGACGAACAGTGTATCCACGGGTTAAGAAAATGCGGGAAATCTACGAGTATCGGCAGATAAAACTTGCAACGCTCTTGGGTGTCAAGCAGAGCACCTATTCCAACTACGAAAACGGGGTGGTCAATATCCCCGTCGAGAGCCTGATTCGCCTTGCCGCGCTCTACAAGACGAGCGTGGACTATCTCGTCGGCAGCACGGACGAGCGCAAACCTTACCCTCCCTCGAAAAGACGGGGGCTTTGCACGAAATAAGCGTCAAAATGCGCGGCAGGCATTGCGAGTCCGACCGCGCGGTTGAACCCTCTTTACAGCCGTCGAAAATTGTAGTATGATGGAGAAAACGAGGGGGTGAGCGGCATGAACTGCATCCGCTGCGGACGCACGATTTCCGATGGGAAGAACTTCTGCGAGGACTGCGCGGGCGTTGCGAGCAGTCCCTTGCAGGAGTCTGCCTATATAAGCAGGCGCGTTGTGCTCTCCCGCGGGGAAAAGGAGCTGCCGCCGCCCGGCGCGAAGAAAAAAGCCGCGCTGCCTGCCAAAAAACGCAGGCATCCGAAGGCAAGAGCCTTGCGCAGGCTGACGAAGGCGGTCGTCATTTTGTCGATTGCCTGCGCACTGCTGCTCGGCGCGTGTGTGTACGGCGGGGTCTTCTACTTTAACAACTACCGCCGCGAGGTCAATCGCCTGCGCACGCAGGAAAATGAGCTGGCGCGCCGAGAATCGGATCTTTCGCAGATGCAGACTGCTTTGACGGACGCGCACGAGCAGCTGCAATTCGCGCGCGACACGGTCACCGACCGCGAACGGGAGATTGACAGCCTCACGCAGCAAATCAACCAATATGTTATGGCAGGTTCGGAAACGGAGCAGGCGATTCGCGAAATGCAGGAGGAGAACATCCGCCTGATTGACGAAAACAACGCCTACGCCGAAGAGGTCGAGGCGCTGACGGGGCAGTACGACACGCTCGAGGACAAAATTGCCGCGTTGGAAAACAGCATGCGGGTTCTGCAAAACAAGTCGGACTTCTTTGACGCGCATGTTTGCTTTGTCGAAAACGACGGCACGGGCTACTATCATCGCTACAGCTGCTCCCACTTTGTAAAGCGCAGTTACTGGGCGTATTCGATTAACCTCGCCATCTCGCGGGGCTACACCGCCTGCCCGTACTGCGGAGGGTAATGCCTATGCTACAACAACTTTTGCCCCTGTTTTCGCGCTGTGACAGTATTCTTGTGCTCGACACGGAGACAAGCGGCTTATCGCACACACACGACGAAATTATTGAGTTTTCCGCAGCGAAGATTGCCTGCGTGGACGGGCGGGTGCAGGTTTTGGCGGAGGTGGATGAATTTATCCGCCGCGAGAACGACCGAAAACTTGCGCCGCGCATTGTCGAGCTGACGGGCATTACCGACGAGATGCTTCGCGAGGACGGCATTTCCAAGGGCGCGCTGTGCGAAATTTTGGCGCAGCTCTTGACGCCGAACACCATGATTGCAGCCTATAACGCGCAGTTTGACCTGCTGTTTTTGTACGCGCTTCTGGCAAAATACGGCGATGCGCGGCTGTTACAGGGCAAACCGAAGTTGGATTTGCTCACGGTCTACCGCGATCGCCGCGCCTATCCGCACCGCCTGTCGAACGCCATTGAGGCATATTGCCTGCAAGACGCGGTGCAAAATTCGCACCGCGCGATTGACGATGTGCGCGCAACGGTGGCGGTGATGTGCAAACTGTGGGAAGAAAAGGCGGATTTGCTGCGGTATATCGACCTGTTCGGCTACAGCGCGAAGTACGGGGTGAGCGGCGCGCGAATCGGCTCTGTCCGCTACGCCCCGCAGGGCTTTGACTGCGGCTGCGCCCTTTACGAGGAGAAGCTATGAGATTGACAGGCACACTCTATTCCAAGGTTTTGCAGATGGACACGGGCATTACCGTCGTCACGCCGAATAAGGCGGAGCGCTTGCAGCAGCCCGCAAAGGTCGCCTATCTCCTGCACGGCGCGGGCGGCAACAGCCGCACATGGCTGGACTATTCGCTGCTTCCCGTTTATGCGTCGCGCGGAAATACAATCTATATTCTGCCCGAGGCGGGCAGGAGCTTTTATGCGGATATGCGCCACGGGCAGAAATTCGCAAGCTACCTCTGCGAGGAACTGCCGGAGTTTTGCCGGCGGGTTTTTCAAATCTCCGCAGCGCCGGAGGACACGGCAGTTATGGGTTGCTCCATGGGCGGCTACGCAGCTTTGCGCAGCGCGCTGCAATATCCCGAACGCTTTGGGCTTTGCGCCGCGTTCTCTACAGGACCGCTGTTTTTGCTCGAAACCCTTACCCGCCTGCAAGAGCCGAGTTTCTGCGCGGCATTCGTCGCGCAGTTCGGGCAGCAGCTTCTGGACGATTTTGGCGCGATTTTCGGATCTGCCCTGCAAGCAGAGCAGACGCAGGATTTGACGGTGCTGGCGCAGCAGGCGGTAGGTCGCGCGCCACAGCTGTTTTTGACCTGCGGCAGGCAAGATGCGTTTTACGCGGAGCATCTGCGCTTCTGTGCGCTCTTGGAGAAGTTGGGCATTGCGCACACCTTCGAGAGCTGGGACGCGGGGCACACCTTCCCCTGCTTTAACGACGCGCTCAAACGTGCCATCGACCATTTTTCTTTATAAAAGTACAGCAAAAAGCACCCACCGGGCGGGTGCTCAGACTGCCAAAGAAGTGCTTCGCACTTCTTTGGCAGAGGTTTTTTAACAGGAAAAAAGCACCCGCCCGGCGGGTGCTTATTTCGTATATTATTGTATGATTTCCTTATCCTGCAACCATGCCGGGTCGGGGGGAATCACCGGGTCGGTGGGCGGCTCTGTGGGCGGGTCGGTTGGGTCGGTAGACGGCGGCTCAGTCGGGTCGGTAGACGGCGGCTCGGTTGATTCCGTCGGGATGGTTGGGTCGGTGGATTCTGTCTCTTCGACGAGCTTCGCAATCTCCTTATCGCGCTTGTGATACTTCGTGTAGTCGATGAAGGTGCAGGAAATCTCGTTGCCGTTTGCGTCGTACTTGTACATATACGTTTCAATCGTATAGCCGGTGTAGGCGGTGGAAATGACGTCGCCGTCTTTGAATTTGCTGTATTTCTCGTAATTATCCATATCGGGGGAGATTTCGATGGTTTTGGTTTCCCACGGGGAAGAAGATGTGACAATATAGTCAAGCATGACGGTGTAGTCCTTGGTTTCCGTGCCGACGAGCTTGATGTGCACGTAGCCGCCGGAGACAGACGCCTCAATGCGGATGGGATAGGCGGTGTTGTTGCGGAACTGATAGTCCAAAGAGCCCCAGTAGATGGTGGCGTCCATGCCGTAGGGAACGTAGGTCGGCGCGTAGCGGTGCTCCGTGCGTTCGATAACCTCAAGGTCTGCCTTCAAAGTGCAGTAGTAAATGGTGGAGGCTACTTGGCAGATGCCGCCGCCGATTTCCGGCACGGTGTCCACACCCACATAGACAAGCCCCTCGGTGTAGCCCTTTGCAGAGGTGCGCTGCCCGACTACGTCGTTAAAGGAGAAGATTTCGCCGGGTTTCAGGATTGTGCCGTCGATGGCTTTCGATGCAAGGGTCAGGTTGTTCGTGCGGGAGTAATCGTTGGTATGCGGGCTGTCGTAGTAGGACAAGACGTCGCTGAAGAGCTGCGCTTCGAGCTTTTCGCGGGTGTACATCGGCTCGAGGTCGCCCAAAACAAGGGTGACAACCTCGCCGGGCAGCGCGTTTTGGAAGAGCTCCACGGCCTCTGCCATATTAAAGCCGTAGCCGAGCTTGCCGTCGGTAATGTCGTAGGTGTCTTCGTCGCAAACGGCGTTGACAGGCGCGGTGCAATAGCTGCTGTAGAGCGCGTCAAGGTCGAAGGCTTCGGGAAGGTCTTCTTCAAAGGCGTACTGCGTGGTGAAGTCCATGGCGCAGTATTGCAGCAGAAGCGCATCATAAAGCGCGTCGATATCCATGTTACGCGCGGGAATCGGCAGCGTGACCTCCAAGGTCGGCGCTTCCATGGGGTTGCCCTCTTCGTCGGTAATGCTCTTCGTTCCCTGTTTGACATCCGACTGCGCAGCTTCACTGTTGTTCTCCAGCGCATACTGCTCGAGAAGCGTCATCACATAGGTTTTATCCAGCGTTAAGAATTCGGAAACATCCAAATCCAAGCGCTCGGTGATGGTGTTCTTCTTCAGGCGGGAGAAGATGCCGCCCGAACGCCCGTAGGCATAGGCTGCCTCGACCGCTTTGTCAATGTCCAAGGACACCTGCGTGTCCGACGGCGTCAGGCAAATCTGCTCAAGAAGCAGCATCGGCTCGCCGTTTTCATCCAGCGGCGCATCGATTGGCTCTGTCGGTTCGCTGCTTTCCGGCTCGGAGCTTTCCGGTTCGGTGTTTTCCGATTCTGTCGGCGCAGAGGGGTCGGATTCAGACTCCCCGGTTTCTTGGGATGTGGCGGGGGCATTCGGGTCCATGGGCTTGCCGAAAATATCGACCAGCTGCACATTTTCGGGGTCGAATTTTGTGGAATACAGGGCAATATCGCGGGTGTAGAGTTCGATATTCATATTCTCTTCGGCATACACGCCCACCGCCTGCGAAAGGGCGGTGGCGGCTTCTTCCTTGGTCATACCGCCGAGGTCAACGCCCGCCACATAGACATTCGCTGCGATTCTGCCGTCGTCACGCAGCGCGAAAACCGCTGCTATCACTACGCCGATAATCACCACAGCCAGCGCCGCGCAGGTGATGATAATGGCGTTCTTGTTGAATTTTTTCTTCTTTTTCGACCTTCTCGCCGACGGATTCGCAGACCCCCGCGGCTCTCTCTTTTTTTCAAATTTGCCCATTTTTGTGCTCCTTTTCTTTGTTAAACGGTCAGTAAGCGACCGCAATTATCAATAGTTAATCAAACGGAAAGACTCCACAGCGCGCAATCTCTCAGAATACTAGTATTATACCGAATATACCGCAAAATGCAACATCGCTTTCATTACAAATATTAACATTTAAGTAAACAAGTTAACAACTTTTTTTGGTTATTGCGTATACATATTGACAAACTGCCGCGCGGCTGCCAGCGGGTTTTCCTTTGCGGCAAGATTGACCGTCAAAACGGGCTTTTCGCTGTTCGGCGCTAAGAAGGCGCGTTTTTGGTACTGCGCGCAGACCGCGGAAACGACGTTAAAATCGAAGTTTTCCAGCGTATAGCGAATGGTTCTGCCCTTTTGCGCAATGTCGCAGATGCCCGCGGCCGCTGCCTGCGCGCGAAGCAGCGCAACGTCGATGAGATTCATCACGCCCTTCGGCGGGTCGCCGTAGCGATCGACGATTTCATCAAGCAATTCGTCCGCATCCGCCTGCGAGCGGACGGCCGCCATGCGGCGGTACAAATCCATGCGCTGCTCGCCGGAGCTGACGTAGTCCTTATCGATATTTGCAGTTACGTCGAGGTCCGCCGTGCAGGAAACCTCCGCAAGCGGTTTTTCGCCGCGCTCTTCCAAGACGGCTTCCTCCAGCAGCTTCAGATACATATCATAGCCCACGCTCAGCATATGCCCCGACTGCGCAGCGCCCAGCAGATTGCCCGCGCCGCGAATTTCCAAGTCGCGCATGGCAATTTTGAAGCCCGAGCCGAATTCTGCGTAGTCGCGGATGGCGCTCAGCCGCTTTTCAGCCACTTCCGTGAGCACCTTCCCGCGGTGAAAGGTCAGGTAGGCGAAGGCGTGGCGGTTGCTGCGCCCGACGCGCCCGCGAATCTGGTGCAGCTGCGCAAGCCCCAGCTTGTCTGCGTCCTCGATGATGAGGGTGTTGACATTCGGCAGGTCAATGCCGGTTTCGATAATCGTTGTGCAGACGAGAATTTTCACTTCGCCGTCCGCCATGCGCTGCATGACCTCGCTGAGTTCGTCTGCGGACATTTTGCCGTGTGCCAGCGCGATTTCCACGTCAGGAAGCGCCCGCTTGATGCGCGCTGCGCACTGCGCAATTGTTTCGACGCGGTTGTGCAGGAAATACACCTGCCCGCCGCGCTCGACCTCGCGGCGCATGGCGTCGATGAGCACCGGCTCTGCATACTCCAAAACGAAGGTTTGCACCGGGTAGCGGTCGTGCGGCGGCTCTTCAATGGTGGACATATCCCGAAGACCTGACAGCGCCATGTTCAGCGTGCGCGGGATGGGCGTTGCAGACAGTGTTAAGACGTCCACGCCGCGGGAAAGTTCCTTTAATTTTTCTTTATGTGTGACGCCGAAGCGCTGTTCCTCGTCCACAATCAAAAGCCCCAAATCCTTGAAGACAATATCCTTCTGCAAGAGCTTGTGCGTGCCGATGACGAGGTCGATTGCGCCTGCCTGCAGGTCGCTGTGCGTTTTTTTCTGCTGCTGCGGCGTGCAGAAGCGCGAGAGCACGGCGATATTCACGGGAAATCCGCGAAAACGGTTGACCGCAGTGGTGTAATGCTGCTGGGCAAGCACGGTTGTCGGCACTAAAATTGCCACCTGCTTGCCGTCGAGAATTGCCTTCATCGCGCCGCGCAGCGCCACCTCGGTTTTTCCGAAGCCCACGTCGCCGCAGAGCAGGCGATCCATCGGCTGCGGGGATTCCATATCGTCTTTGATTTCCGAAATGCAGCGCAGCTGGTCGTCCGTTTCGGCGTAGGGGAAGTTCTGCTCGAACTCCGCCTGCCACGGCGTGTCTGCCGCAAATGCGTAGCCCATGAGGCGCTTTCGCGCAGCGTAGAGCTGAATCAGCCCCTCGGCAAGATCCTTGACGGCAGCTTTTGCCCGCGCCTTGGTCTTTTGCCACTGATCGCCGCCCAAACGGTTCAGCTTCACCGGCTTATCTTCGCCGCCGCCGATGTATTTTGAAATCAAATCCAGCTGCGTCGCAGGAACAAAGAGCGTATCGCTGCCCTGATAGGAGATTTTGACATAATCCTTGACCACGCCGTCGAATTTCATCTGCTCCATGCACTCGTATCGCCCGATGCCGTGGTACTCATGCACAATATAATCGCCGGGCGTGAGGTCGGTAAAAGAGGACAATTTCTGCCGATTGGTTGCTTTCTGATTCTTTTTGCGCGATTTTTGAGCGGTTTGCGCCAGCAGTTGCCCCTCTGTCAGAATGGCAAGGCGCAGCTCGGGGTATTCCATGCCGTTTGGCAGCGTGCCGTCGCAAAGTAGGATTTGCCCCTTCTGCGGAAGCTGCAGCAGGGGGAAGGCGAGCATGGCGGACAGCCCTTTTTTCCGAAGAAGCTCCGCCAAAATCTCGCCGCGGCGGCGATTGCCGCACAAAACCAGCGAGGAGAAGTCGTTTTTCTGATAGAAGGCGAGGTCGGAGGCTGCGGTGTCTAAATTCCCGCCGTAGGAAGGCAGCTGCTTTGCGGCGATGCTCAGAAGCAGCTTGGGCGGCAGGGACTGCGGGTAGGAGGTGGCAAGGAAGGAGTCAAAAAAGACCGCCGCACGCCCCGCGAGTCTGCCGCAAAGCGCCTCCCAATCGAGAGAAAACTCGCACAATTCCCCGCACAGAATGCCGGAGGCAAGCAGGCTGTCGAGCTGCATCCCCTGCTCGTCAAGCTGCCGCGCCGAGGCGCGGCGCAGGTTGCCGTGGTCGCAGAAGAAAACCATCGCATCGGTCGGGATATAGTCAGCAGCGCAGGAGAAGGCGGGGTAAATCAGCGACAAATAGCGGTCGGCTGCGGCAAAGGGAAGCCCCGCCTCCAGCGTGTCTGCATCCTTTGCAAGCGTTTGCAGCAGGGCGTCGTTTTTCACGCGGCGGCGCAGCTGTCTGGCGTGCAGCGCGCGCAAATCGGCAAGAAGCCCCGCAGTCCCGCCCTCGTGCAGGCAGGCAAGCGTCTCCGCAACCGGCAGGACAATCGCCTGCGTCGCGTTTTCCGTGCGCCGCTGGCTGACCGGGTCAAAAAAGCCCATGGCGTCGATTTCGTCGCCGAAGAATTCGATGCGAAGCGGCTGCGGGTGCGCGGGGGAGAAGACGTCCACAATGCCGCCGCGCACGGCATATTGCCCCACGCCCTCAACGAGGGTGGAGCGGGAGTAGCCGGATTTTTGCAGACGATCGAGCAAGCGCTCCTGCGGCAGGGTCATTTGCGCGGTAAGCTGCAGGGCACAAGAGAGAAGCAGCTCGCGCGGCATGGTGCGAAGCGCCAACGCCTCCAGCGTTACAATCTGCAAGGGCGTTTTTCCCAGCGCAAGATTGTGCAGCTGGCGCAGCCGCTGCTGCTCCCATTCGCGGGAGATGCTTGACGCGTCATAGAAAGTCAAATCGCGGGTGGGCAGAATGGGAATCTCCTGTCCCAAAAATGCGGACAATTCCGCCTGCGTGCGCCGCGCCGCCAGCTCGTCAAGGCAGACAATCACGGACGGCTTTTGCAAGGCACTTGCAGCCGCGGCAATGATGTGCGAGCGGTTGATTTGCGCAACGCCCGAGACGCCGACTGCCGCGCCGCTTTTGAGCGCGTCTGTCAGCTGCACAAACTGCTGCAACCCCTGCAGCGCGGATAAAATCAAATTCATACTGCCTCCAAAGGACGATGATATAGACCGGAATATGTGCACACGAACGCGCATAGCGCAGCTTTTGGCTATTTTCCGCAGCACATCGTTGTCAATTCTTGCGGGGAACAGAGCACAGCTGCGATTCTCCGCCTTAGGCATACGAGAGTCGAACCCGAGCCCCCCGCAGGGGCTTGTTTTGCCGAACGCAACAACGCGGAAAGCAGAGGAATCCTCTGTTTTCCGTAAGCATAGCATATCACGGGATAGTATTTGTGCGAAATAGCGGGTGATCCCGCCAATTCCAGAAGAAATCAAAAGCAATCACATTCGCGCATAATCGCTCAATCTTTGATTAGAGCAGGAAAGTGGGTGGCGGGCGACTGGGGGACGTTTGCTAGCACCGCTGTTGTCACAAAGCGAGAAACAGCGGGACTTGCCGTCAAGCCTCGATGCGGGGACGATTCTCGTACGCCTAGCCGCCGTTATAGAGGTTTGCAGCCTCGTAGGTGCCGCGCTCCGCAATGGCAAGCGCGGCGCTTGCCGCGCGGGAAACCGCATCGTCAATATCGCGCTGTTCGCGGGCGGTGAAATCGGAAAGCACCCAATCCGCCAAATCATAATCCGGGTGCGGCTTTGCGCCTACGCCGATTTTTACGCGGGGAAAGCTCTGCGTGTTGAGCATGCCGATGATGGACTTGATACCGTTGTGCCCGCCCGCCGAACCCTCCGCGCGGATACGCAGCCTGCCGATATCCAGCGAAATATCGTCAAACAGCACGATAATCCGCTCCGGCGGCAGCTTATAAAACCGCGCAGCCTCGGCGACGCTCAGCCCGGAATTGTTCATAAAGGTCTGCGGTTTGAGCAGCAAAAGACGCTGACCGCGCCAGCTTGCCGCGGCGGTTAAACCACGGAATTTGGCGCGGTTGATTTTCACGTTACAGTTCTCTGCGATTGCATCGACGGCGCGGAAACCGACGTTGTGCCGCGTGCGGGCATAGTTCGCGCCCGGGTTTCCAAGCCCGACGATGAGCCAATCACAGGCAGGCTTCCTAATAAACATCGTTAAAATAGGCTCGAGATGGATGTCTCGTTATAGATGCGGGTGATTGCCTTGGCGAAGGTCGGCGCGGCGCTGAGCTGGCGGATACACTTGCCGTGGTAATCGTCCGGCATGGGGATGGTGTCGAGAAGCACCAGCTCCTCGATGCAGCTGTCTTCCACCTTCTGGCAGGCGTTGCCGGAGTCACCGACGGAGAGCACGCCGTGCGTTGCGCAGGCGTATACCGCCTTTGCCCCGCCGATGGTTTTGATTGCCTCGGCAGCGTGAACAAGCGAGCCGGCGGTATCGACGATATCGTCATATAAAATGCAAATTTTGTCGCGCACATCGCCGATGATGTTCATCACTTCGGACGTGTTGGCGCGCTGGCGGCGTTTGTCCACAATCGCAAGCCCCATATGCACCTTCGCCGCGAACGCGCGCGAGCGCGCAACCGAACCGACGTCGGGTGAAACCACGCAGAAATTGTCGTCTGCATCGTTTCGCTGGTCGTCAAATTTCAAGCGATAGTAGTTGGCGAAGAGGGGATTGCCCAGCATATTGTCCACGGGGATATCGAAAAAGCCCTGAATCTGCGCCGCGTGCAAGTCCATCGTCAGAACGCGGTCGGCACCTGCGCGGGTGATGAGGTTCGCCACAAGCTTTGCCGAAATCGGGTCGCGCCCCTTTGCCTTGCGATCCTGCCGGGCATAGCCGAAATACGGAATCACGGCGGTGATGCGACCGGCTGAGGCGCGGCGGAAGGCGTCGATCATAATCAGCAATTCCATCAGATTGTCGTTGACCGGCTTGCAGGTGGACTGCACGACAAACACATCGCAGCCGCGCACCGATTCATTGATAGAAACGGAAATCTCCCCGTCTGCAAAGGCTTTGACGGTGCTTCTTCCAAGCTCGAGACCCAATTCGGTGCAAACGTTTTGCGCGAAGGGGATGTTTGCATTGGCAGAGAAGACCTTGATTTCTTTTCCGTGAGCAATCATGTAACGTACCTCGTTTCGCAGCGTTGGACGCCGCTATTTTTTCTTCTGGGCGCGGTTGAGTTTGGCGTTTTGCTGCGCAAGCAGCAGGTCTTCCGGGGTAATTTTCGCGCCGTTTTCGACGCAGATTGGCGCAGAAAGGGTTGTATTCGGGGAAATCACAGCGTCGTCGCCGATGCTCCCTTGCGGCGCATCGCTATCGGCTGCGCCGATAGCGCAATACGGGCCGATTTGGACGTTCTTGCCGACTGCGCAGCGGGAAACCTGCGAGGCGTTCACGCGGGTGTCCGCGCCGATTGTGCAGGTATCAATCACGCTCCACGGGCCGATAACCGCGCCCTCTGCAATAACGCTGTCGCCGCGAATGCTTGCGCCGGGCAGCAATTTCGCGCCCGGTTTGATTCGCGCGCTCGGCGAAATATAGCAGCTGTTCCAGTCGAAAATCTCCACGCCTGCCTTCAAAAGCGCCAGCGCTTGGTTGCGGCGAAGAAGCGTGGCTGCTTCCGCTGCGGCAGCGGCGGTTTCGACGGAATAGAAACCATCACAATCGCTCAAAACCGCTCCATTTTCGCGCAAAACCTGCACAAAGGAAAAGCGCTCGTCGAGGGCTGCCATCATCGCTTCCCGCGAGACGCGCCGCACGCACGAGGGCCGGGGTGCATTTGCATAGGAAGCCAGCTGCGGCAGATACATCGCAGCGCCTGTGACAACGGTTACTTCCGCTTCGCTGTCTTCAGCAGTGGAAAGAAATACATGTAAAAGGTCGGACGGGTCGTGCTCTATGCCGGTTACGACTTCTGCCTCCGCAGGGAAACATGCGCGTGCCTGCGCGATATAGCGGTCGTGGCAGACGAGGAAAAACCGCCCCACGCCTTCGGCGCACAGGCTGTTTGCCAGCCAGCGCAGCAAGGGCGCACCGAGGGCAGGCACAAGCAGCAGCGGCTGCGCAAGCCCTGTTTTGGCTGTATCGTCAGGAACAAAAATGACCGCAGAAGAACCGAGCATGCCGCTCACCCCTTTTTTCATCGTCTATGCCTGGAATGATTCGTTTCTAACCGCATCCATTATAGCAGAATAAATGGAATCCGTCCACCGATTTTATGTAGGAAAGGCAACAAATTCATGCCAAACTTCCCGCCCTTTTTTGTCGAAATGTTGAAGAAATGACTGCGCAGCGTGAAAAACCGTCTGCGGGCAGACGCCCCGCTGCATCCCGCAGGCGGCGCGGGTTCGGCGTACGCGCGCCGAACCCGTCTTTTGCGAAAAACCCGCAGTGAATCCGCAATCGACCAAGCGCCTGCGCCTGAAACAGACAATCGCCGTGCCAAGGTCTTGTTGGCACGGCGATTGTGTTTTGTGAGGCTCAGCTCACATGGGCGGCGGTTTCCGTATATTCCACACCGACGCCGTAGGCGCCTGAATGCTCTTTTACAATGCTCATAACTTGGTTGTAGGTGTCCTTATTGTTCCAGTCGCGCTGCCATTCGAGCATAACTTCCTGCCAAGTTACGGGAATTACACCCGCTTGGCTCATGCGTTCAATCGCCGTTTGGTGCGCCTGCTTGCTCGAACCGCCGCAGATGTCCGTTACGACATAGACTTCATAGCCGTCACTGAGCGCACACAGCGCGGGGAACAGCGCGCACGCCTCTGTCCACAAGCCGCCGATGATGAGCTTTTTGCGGGCTGTGCCGATAACTGCCTTGTGGAAATTGCTGTCTTCCCATGCGTTGATATTCGTGCGGTCTATCGGCATGAACTCGGGGAAAACGTTCTGGATTTGAGAAATCAGGTCGCCTGCGAAGGTTCGCGCGGTAACGGTCGTCAGAACGCAGGGCACGCCGAAGGTCTGACAAGCCTTGGCAAGCCCGGTTGCGCCGTTGATAATCTGTTCGCGCACCGCGCCCTGTATGCCGAAAATCATCTGCGGCTGGTAGTCGATGAGAGCAACCACGCTGTCCTCCGGGGCAAGTAAACAATTTTTGTAATTCCGCATAATCAAAACTCCTTATCATAGTAGTAGCTTTTGCCATAGGTAATATGTGTAAAAACGCGGCATTGTATACAAGCAGCTCCATCGGTTTTTGAAGGCAAATTTCCGCAGATTGCGTTCTATTGGCGGGCTTGTCCGCATACAATATCACGGGGGGATGATACCATGCAGACAAAGAGCCGATTTCAGCTGGCGGCGCGGTGGTTGTGCTTTGCGGTTTTGGCTTTTGCGGTGATGCTGCGCATGGCGATGCAGCCGACCGTTCGCGCCGGTATCAGCAATACGGTTTCCCATGCGCTGGGCAGTGATGCTGCTGCGCGGCTGATGCTGTTTTTGTCCTTGGGCACAACGCAGATTCCCGAGGATGCGCCGAAAGAGGCTGCGGTTGAGCAAAGTGCTGCGCCGCAGGCAGCGCCGGAGACGGAGACCTATCCCACCTTGCGCTATACGCCCAAAACGCAGACGCAAATCCCGCAGGGGGCGGTGGAAATTCGGAATCGTTCCGGGCTGGAAATTGACCTCGACAGTCTGCTTGCAGCGCAGCTTCCCTTTGATGCCAGTGCGCAGGGGCCGTTGGTGCTCATTATACATACGCACGCGACGGAAGCCTATACCATCGCGGACGGCGATACCTACGAGGAAAGCAGCAGCTACCGCACGCAGGATACCGCATACAATGTCGTGCGCGTCGGACAGGCACTTGCAGATACGCTTGAGGCGCGCGGCATCGAGACGCTGCACGATGAAACGCTCAACGATTTGCCGAGCTACGACGATTCCTATCCGCGCATGGCGGAGGTGGCGCAGAGCTACTTAACTATGTATCCGTCCATTCAGATGGTTATCGATGTGCACCGCGACGCGCTGGTAGATGATGCCGACAATCAGCTTGCCCTGACGACTGTGGTCGAAGGGGAGGAGCTTGCGCAGCTGCTCTTGGTGATGGGCACGAACGCCTCGGGTCTTACGCATCCGAATTGGGAAAGCAATCTCAGCTGCGCCGTGCAGGCGCAGGCGGTTACCGAGGCGCGTGCGCCGGGGCTGTTTCGCACGATGTCGCTGCGGGCGGAGCGCTACAACCAGCATTTGACGCCCTGCTCGTTGCTGTTAGAGGTCGGCACGGCGGGAAATACCCTGCAACAGGCGCTGCGATCGGCGGAGTTGTTCGGCGAAGCGCTTGCGGATTTATTACTCCAAGGATAAAGGCGGGCTGCATTGCCGCCGGGAAAGAGGATGCTATGATGCCACTGTTTTTGCTCGTTTTGTCCAGAAAAGACGACTATCGCCGGATGCTCTCCGGCGTCCACGCCCGCTGGCGACAAAGACGGAACAATCGAGTATAATTTCCTCCAATTGGCAGACAATACTGCCGAGGTGAGGCATTTGGACTACACGGGCGAACTGAATCATGAGAATATTCAGGCAATTTTCGAAGGCGCGGGCGATTTCAACAGCCGTCTAATCCGCGTCGGCGGACACATACTATATATATATTCCATTGACGGGCTGACTTCGGGCGGCGATATTTCCCACTATGTTATCAAGCCCTTGATGCGCGACGGCTTCGGCGGGACGATGCACGACCTGTACGATCGTGCGCTGCACAGCGTGGTGTACAACAGCGTTGCAGCGCCCTGCGAGGATTTGGAAGCCGTGGCGAAGAAGTTGGTCAACGGCTTTTCCGTTGTGCTCTTCGGCGGCGCGGGGGCAATCGCTTTTGAGGACAAGACCACGGAAAAACGCTTTCCCTCTGCGCCGCAGGTGGAAAACACCGTCAAAGGTCCGAAGGACGCCTTCACCGAAACCGTGCGCACGAACACCAGCATCTTGCGCCGCCATATGCGCACGCCCGCGCTTCGTCTGCATGAGACGATTGTCGGGCGCAGAAGTCTGACCAATGTCACGCTTGCGTATATCGACGGACTGACAAGCACGGAGCTTGTCGAACAGATGAAAAAGCGCATTGCCTCTATCGATATTGACGGGCTTGTCACGCCCGCAGCGGTGGAGGAGTATATTACAGGCTCGCGCCCGACTGCCTTCCCGCTGCTGCAATATACCGAGCGGGCAGACCGCTTTGCGCAGGGGCTGCTCGACGGACGCGTGGGCATACTCGTTGACGGACTGCCGCTGGGCTATCTTGCGCCGGTGGATTTCGGCTATTTGCTCTCCTCGCCGGAGGATCGCGGCACGGACTATATTTCGGCGACCTTTTTGCGCGCGCTACGCATTGTTGCCATGCTGGTGGGGCTGCTTCTTCCCGCCCTGTATGTGGCGATGAGCGCCTTTCACCCGGAAATGCTGCCGACGCAACTTCTGACCGCGATTATTGAGAGCAAACAGGCAGTGCCGTTTCCGACGATTTTGGAGGTTATGGGACTTCTGATTGCCTTTGAGCTCTTGCAAGAGGCGGGCGTTTCGATGCCGCAGTCGATTGGGCAGTCGCTGTCGATTATCGGCGGGCTTGTCGTCGGTACGGCAGCGGTGGAGGCGAAAATTGTCTCGCCCGCCGCGCTCATTGTCGTTGCTGCAGCGGGAATCTGCGGCTACGCCGTCCCGGGGCGCGGGTTTTCCGATGCCCTGCGCATCTGGCGGTTTATTATTACAATTTTGGCAAGCGTCGCGGGGCTCTTCGGTCTGACGGCGGGCAGCCTTCTGCTGCTTGTGCATCTGGCGGGGCTGGATTCGATGGGGCGGGCGTATCTTGCGCCCTTCTCCCGCGTGAGCGGCTCGCACAGCGTCATTCGCAATCGCTTGGTCAAGAGTAAGCACAGGGACAGCTCCCTGCATCCGCAGGATTTGAAGAATCAGAGGTGAGGAGTATGAAAATTTGGATTGCCGCCGTGGGGCTTGTGCTCCTGCTGGCGTTTGCGGGCGGACTGCCCTTTTCCAATCACGAGACGCAGAAATTGCTGCCGCTTCATACCGTACAGGTCGAGCTGACGGAGGACGGCGTGCACATTGTGAGCGAGGCGGGCGAGGGCTACGGCGCGACATGGAGCGAGGCGGTTCGCGCTCTGCACGAAAGCGCCTCCGGCGAGGTCTTTTTTGATACCGCCGAGCAGTTGGTGCTTTGCAGCCGCGCAATCAATATTGTGCCCGAGATTCTCGAAGAAAAGACGCTGCGTCCGGCGGCGCAGGTGTATCGCAGCCGGGAATTGCAGCCGGTTGAGGGATTAAACGAATACTTGTCTTCGCAGGAAAGCGACGTGAGCCTCGGAGACCTGCTTGCCGCGCAGGAAGAAGGCATGCGCCTGCAGCCGCCGCTGCTGGTGCAGACGAAAAGCGGGCCGGAGGTGCGGCAATGAGCCAAGGGAAAATTCTGCCCCGGCAAATCTGTGCGCTGTGCTTCTGTGCGATGGGTCCTGCGGCGGTCGTCCTGCTTCCGAAAAGCGGCTGGCTGCCGGCGCTGATTATGAGCGCCCTTGCGGCAGCCGCTGTTGCCCTGCTGCTGGTGTTGCGGCGCAAGTGCGGTGGGGGACTTGCCGAGGTGTATGTAAACAGCTGGGGCGAGCTGCCGGGGAAAACCCTGCTTGCGATGGAACTGCTTTGGAGTCTGCTCTTGCTGGGCGTGTTCGCGCGCTTGCTGTGCAGCGCCTATCCGCAGGGAAATGCCTTCCCCTTTGTCGGGCTGATTATGCTGCTGCTTGCCGCCTATGCAGCCAAAAAGGGCGCATCAGCGGTGGTGCGCGTGGGTGCGGTGTGCTTTTTCTTTCTGCTTCTGATTTTCGGCTTGGTGCTTGCGTTCTCCGCCGTGCGGGTCGAGCCGCGCTGGCTGCGCCCGACGCTGGAATATATGGATTGGCGGGTGTTCCCCTTGCTGCTTGCCCCGGTCTGCGCCCTCTTTTTCGCAGACAAATGCGAGGGGGCGAAGGGAAAGGTGCATTGGTGGATAATCGGTACGGTTGCAATTACGGTGCTCTGTGCCTTGGTGACCATCGGCAGCGTCTCCCCGCCGGTTGCGGCGGACGATGACTTCCCCTTCTATATGATGACCAAGAGCATCTCCGTCTTCGGCGCGATGGAGCGTTTTGAGGCGGTCGTTTCTGCGGCGCTTACGGCGGGCGGCTTTTGCCTGATGGGCATGCTCTGTATGGCAAATGCAAGAAAATTGCACCGCCTGTTCCCGAAAGCGAACGAAAAAAGTGCCGCAAGCGTCAATCTTGTAGCGGGCGCAGCCGCGCTGTGGCTGTCCTTCCGGATTTCCGCTACGTGGATCGCCGCAGGAACCGCTATATTTTGGGGCATTCTGCCGCTTCTGACACTACTTGTAGGAGTTCAGAAAAAATCCAAATTTTTTGAAAAAAAGAGTTGACAATGATGGAGTTTCTTGCTAAAATAGCCAAGCGCGTTCGGGACAGTTGATAAAGCGCTTTTGGAAATTGCAAAATTCGCCAAAATAGTGCTTGACAAATGATGCACGATGCGTTAGAATAAAAAAGTTGCACTGCGGTTGAGAGCTTTGCTCGATGAGGCTGCGGCTGTGCTTTCTTATCGGCTGCGATTGCAGCATGCACCTTGTAAATTAAACAACGAGAAACATGAACGAAACACCAGAGACGATTTTGATTTAGTAAGATTGAAGTTGTTTTTTGCGTTGAGCTTGGTAGGGAAATCGGTCGGCGGGCGAGAGCTTAAGGACAGATACAGAATACAAAGTTCAACGAATGTCAAGAAATAGCCAACGAAGAAATTCTAAGAGTAAAAGCTAGAGCGAATTATTCGGTGAATGGATTTTAGTGTTCCGGGCGGAAACGC
>JAISIK010000022.1 GCA_031262065.1 Oscillospiraceae bacterium
TCTGCAACGCTCGCCGTGATGCTCAGCGTGTCGCCGGTCTTAGTGACCGCTGTGCCCGTGCGGTTGCTGCTTGCCTGATTGGTGCTCATCGCGTAGTCTGCATTCGCTGCCGCAATAACGACGCTTGCTCCTACGCTTAACTGGGAGGCGTCACGAACCAGCGTATATTCGCCGTTGCCGGGGTCAGCGCCTGCTTCTACGCGTGTAAACACCGCATAAAGCGTGACGTTGCCGGGAACGACATAGGTGCTGCCTGCTGCATAGATGGTGGGCTCATCTGTGGTTTCTGCAAGTTCCGCATCCGTCCAGCCTGCGAAGCTGTAGCCGTCGGGAATTTCAGAAGGAGCGCCGGGCAAGCTGACTGTATCGCCGGTGTAAGAGGATGCGCTGGAGTATGCTGCGCAGTTGACGGAGTAGCTGACCGTAGCTGCCGTCTTTGCAGCGAAGTTAATCCGCACGGTGCAGTCGGCGCTTGCCGATACCGTAAAGACATTGCCGCTCTGCGAAACGGTTGCAGAGCCTGCGGTAACGGTATAGCCGGAGACATAGTAGCCGGTCTTGGGTGTGGCGGTAATGACATTGCCGCTCACGGAAACCGTGCCGTAATCTGTGTTATTGGATGTGGCGGAGACGGTATACTGGGAATAGAGGGTGTATGTAGACCTGACGGTCTGCGCCTTATCAACATTGCCGTGACCGGGATAGGTATCCTCGGAGCTGACAACGATCGGGTATGCGGGATAGTTATTCTCATACGGGTCTCTGATGCCGACCTGAGACTTCATATTCGCAATCGCTTCTGCAACTGTGTCGCCTGCGATCATGTCATCCCAGAAGATTTCCTCATAGTCGTAGTCGCCGACGAAGGTGATCGACTGCGAGTCGCCGTAGACAACCTCAACGCCCTTTGCACGCAGGGGTGCATAGATGCCGTCGGTCGCCATGCCAAGGCAAATTGCCATCCAGAGGAGGTTATTCGGGCAAGTGCCGGTGATATGGTTGGCAATGGCAGTGCCGTCCACACCGTAGTACTGCATGCTGCCGTTGCTGCCCCAGTAAACGGCATGATAATTGTTTGCATAGTCCGCAGTCGTGATGCCCGTGCCGCTTTGCAGGCACAGATAGGACGTAGTTGCGCCGGAGGTATAGTCCTCGCCATTGGCGTAGTCCGTATCGCCGTGGCTGTCGAAGATAATAACCGCGCCGTTCATCATGGCATTTGCAACATTGGTGATGGTTGCATTCGTTGTCTGGTAGAGGGTGTATGTACCGCCAAGCGCGCTGGCGATGCTCTGCGCCTCTGCCTTGTACTGGTCGGTGAAGCTGTTGTCGATACCGTAGTACGGTCCAATCAGATAGACGTTCTTCGCGCCGGGTGAGCCGCCCTTATTCTCGTAAGAGATGGTCTCCACCGAGACTTCCGCGTTGGGGTCGTAGTCGGGGTTGATATCCGCTTTGCGCATCTTTTCTCTGATGCTGGTGGAGTAGGCGCAGGCAATGCCTTCATCGGTCATCCATCGGAAGCCGTCGCCGCTGCGTTCCAGCGAGCCTTCGACGTAGTTCGAGGAAGTTTCTACGATTGCCATTGCCTGATCGACGACCGTCTTTTCCGTTGCTTTCTTTGCATACAGGTCGTCTTCGAGTTCGGTAATCTCGTCCCAAACGGAGTTGGTTACCGCATAGTCTGCTTCTGTCAATTCCACGCTCTCGGGCGCTGCTTCCGTCTCAGCTTCCGCCGCAAAGGCAGTCGGGAGCATCGACAGAATCATTGCAAACGCGAGGAGGAAGGACAGAAACTGCCGCAGGTTTCTTTTCATGCGTATTTCTCCTTTTTGATTAAATTTAGGAATATGCCATCTATCCCTTGTGCCTATAATTTTACCATACTGCAATGCAGATAGATAGCAAAGATTGTGTAGATTTTGTGTAGAAATTCTTCGCATTTCCTTTGAATTTTGGTTATACTATATAATTTTGTGGGAAAATTTTTGGATAACTTGCTGTATTTTGACTATTACACTGCAAATATAGTAAGCCCGCGTATGCAAAACATACGCGGGCTTAACTCATAAATCTTATCTCTGTTCGCTGTCGATCATGCTCTGGGTGACGGGAGATTCCGGCCACTGCGAAGTGTCGAAATCGCGGTAAACATCCAGCCCCGAGCCTGCGGGAATCAGCTTGCCGATAATTACGTTCTCTTTCAGACCGACCAGATTGTCAACCTTGCCCTTAATCGCGGCTTCGGTGAGCACCTTGGTCGTCTCCTGGAAGGAGGCTGCCGAAAGGAAGGATTCCGTTGCAAGCGACGCCTTTGTGATACCCATCAGCATCAGAGACTTTGTCGCAAGCTGCAAATCCTCTTCGCCTGCATCGATGCGCGCCTGCACGCGGGCGTTGGCGTCTTCAAAGTCGAAAACATCCACAACCGTGCCGCTCAGAAGCTCCGTATCGCCCGGCTCTTCCACGCGCACCTTGCGCATCATCTGGCGGATGATAACCTCGATATGCTTATCATTGATATCCACGCCCTGCTGACGATAGACTGCCAAAACGCCCTGCGTGAGATAATCCTGTACGACCTCAACGCCGGAAATGCGCAGAACATCGTGGGGATTGAGTGCGCCGTCGGTGATGGGTTCGCCCTTTTGCACCGTCTTGCCGTGGGAAACCTTCAGCCCGACGGAGTACGGCACTTGATAGAGCTTTACTTCGCCGTCGTCTGCGGTGATGGTGATATCCCGCAAGGCGCTGCGGTGCGACTCGTCTACCGACACAAGCCCGCTGATTTCCGCAATGGATGCCATTTTCTTCGGCTTACGCGCCTCGAAGAGTTCCTCAACACGGGGAAGACCCTGCGTGATGTCGTCTCCCGCGACGCCGCCGGTGTGGAAGGTACGCATTGTCAGCTGCGTGCCCGGTTCGCCGATGGACTGCGCCGCGATAATGCCAACCGCCTCGCCGAGGTTGACAAGTTCGGAGGTTGCCAGGTTCATACCATAGCACTTTGCGCAGACGCCGCTTCTTGCGTTGCAGCCGAGCACCGTGCGGGCATAGACGCTGTGCACGCCGTGCGATTCAAGCAGCTTTGCGTCGTCTTCCGTCATCATCTTCGTGTTCGGGACAAGAACCTCGCCGGTTTCGGGGTCGGTAATGTCGTAGACCGCGAAACGACCGTGGATACGGGTTGCAAAGGCCTCGATAATCTGCCCCTTTTCGACAACGTCCGCAAGGTTGATGCCGTGCGTACTGCCGCAATCGTGCTCGCGAATAATCACTTCCTGCGAAACGTCCACCAGACGGCGGGTGAGGTAGCCGGAGTCGGCGGTACGAAGCGCCGTATCGGTCAAGCCCTTACGCGCACCTCTGGAAGAAATGAAATATTCCAGAACCGAAAGTCCTTCGCGGAAGTTTGCCTTGATGGGAATTTCGATGGTGCGACCGTTGGTATCCGCCATCAGTCCGCGCATACCCGCGAGCTGACGAATTTGGTTCATCGTGCCGCGCGCGCCGGAGTCTGCCATCATATAAATCGGATTGAAGCGGTCAAGATTGGACTGCAAAGCGCCGGTGACGCTCTTAATCGTCTTTTCCCACTGCGCAACGACCAGACGATAGCGCTCGTCATTGGTGGTAAAGCCCGCCTTGTACTGCTCGTCGATGCGCACGACTTCCTGCTCCGCCTCACGAATCAGCTCCGGCTTGTCGCCGGGGATGACCATGTCGGCAATGGAGACGGTAATCGCGCCCTTTGTCGAGTACTTATAGCCCAAGGTTTTCAGGCAGTCGAGCATCTCCGTGGCAATGGTAAAGCCATGTCTGCGGATGCACTTGTCGATAATCGTGCCGAGCTGCTTCTTGCCGACAAGGAAGCTGACCTCAAGCTCAAAGGCATTGTCGGGATTGCTTCTGTCCACAAAGCCCAAATCCTGCGGAATCGGCCCGTTGAAAATCAGGCGGCCGACTGTGGCGTCGATGAGCTTATACTGCATTATGCCGCCGAGCATCTTGCCGTAGCGCACACGAATGGGCGCATGCAAGCCAATCACGCCGCCGGTGTAGGCGGTGATTGCCTCGTCTACGCTGGAATAGGCATGCTTCGCGCGGTACTGCGGGGCGCGGGTGTTCTCCGCCTCCGCCTTGGCAATGGCATTGGCAACCAAATTGCCGTCTACCATCTGATTGGCGGGCAGGTCAGAATCTCCGCTGTCTGTGACGAAAACTTCCTCTGCGCCCTTCTCCTCCTTGCCCAGACGGACATAGGTCAGGTAGTAGGTGCCCAGAATCATATCCTGCGTGGGAACTGTGACGGGCTTGCCGTCCTGCGGACGCAAGAGGTTATTTGCAGAGAGCATCAGCATACGCGCTTCCGCCTGCGCTTCGGAGGACAGCGGCACGTGAATTGCCATCTGGTCGCCGTCGAAGTCGGCGTTGAAGGCGGTGCAGCACAGCGGGTGCAGCTTAATCGCGCGCCCTTCGACCAGCACCGGCTCAAACGCCTGAATGCCGAGCCTGTGCAGGGTCGGTGCGCGGTTGAGCATCACGGGGCGGTCTTTGATGATGTCCTCGAGGGCATCCCAAACCTCTGCCTCGCCCTTATCAATCTTCTTCTTCGCGCTCTTGATATTGTTGGCGATGCCGTCTTCCACGAGCTTTTTCATCACGAAGGGGCGGAAGAGCTCGATTGCCATTTCCTTCGGCACGCCGCACTGGTAGAGCTTCAGCTCAGGCCCGACAACGATAACCGAACGCCCGGAATAGTCCACGCGCTTACCCAGCAGATTCTGGCGGAAGCGCCCCTGCTTGCCCTTGAGCATATCGGACAGGGATTTGAGCGCGCGGTTGTTTGCGCCCGTCACGGCGCGTCCGCGGCGACCATTGTCAATGAGCGCATCCACAGACTCCTGCAGCATACGCTTCTCGTTGCGCACGATAATATCCGGCGCATTGAGCTGAATGAGGCGCTTGAGGCGATTGTTGCGGTTAATGACGCGGCGGTACAGGTCGTTAAGGTCGGAAGTCGCGAAGCGGCCGCCGTCGAGCTGCACCATCGGGCGAATTTCGGGCGGAATGACGGGGACGACATCCATAATCATCCACTCCGGGCGGTTGTTCGATGCACGAAATGCCTCCACAACCTCCAGACGCTTAATCACGCGCAGCTTCTTCTGCCCGCCGGCGGTTTTCATATCGCTGCGCAGCTGCTCGGACATGGCTTCCAAATCCAGCTCTGCAAGCAGCTTCTTCACTGCCTCCGCGCCCATGCCTGCATCGAAATCGTCTTCATACTTCTCGCGCATATCGCGGTATTCTTTTTCGGTGAGAATCTGGCACTTGCTCAGGGGGGTGTCGCCGGGGTCGGTGACGATATAGTTGGCAAAGTACAGAACCTTTTCCAAAATCCGCGGGCTGATGTCCAGCAGCAGACCCATGCGCGACGGGATGCCCTTGAAGTACCAAATATGGCTGCAGGGTGCTGCCAGCGCGATATGCCCCATGCGCTCGCGGCGCACCTTGCTGCGAATGACTTCCACGCCGCAGCGGTCGCAAATCTTGCCCTTAAAGCGAATCTTCTTATACTTTCCGCAGTGGCATTCCCAGTCCTTCTGCGGTCCGAAAATCTTCTCGCAGAACAGACCGTCGCGCTCGGGCTTGAGGGTGCGGTAGTTGATGGTCTCGGGCTTTTTTACCTCGCCGTAGGACCACTGCATAATCATTTCCGGCGAAGCAATACCAATCTTAATTGCGCTGAATGTTTTATTACTCATTGTATTACTCCTCCCTTATTCTTCGTCGAAGTCGTCTTCATCGACCTCTTCGTCTTCATCGGCTGCGCCCAAAATCTGCTCGAAAGCACTGATTTCATCGGGTTCGTCCTGATCGGGGTCAATACCGTAGCCGTGGTTAAGAACTTCTTCCTCGTCGGTGACGAAGTTTTCCTGCGCCGGGGCGGTGTAGATGATTTCATCTTCATCTTCGTCGTCACGCAGTTCAATCTCGTCGCCACGATCATCGAGAACGCGAACATCCAGACACAGCGACTGCAGTTCCTTGACCAGAACCTTGAAGGACTCGGGAACGCCGGGCTTGGGCACGTTGTGACCCTTGACAATTGCCTCGTAGGTCTTCACGCGTCCTGTTACGTCGTCTGACTTGACCGTGAGGATTTCCTGCAGGGTATAGGCTGCGCCGTAGGCTTCCAGCGCCCAGACTTCCATTTCGCCGAAGCGCTGACCGCCGAACTGCGCCTTGCCGCCGAGCGGCTGCTGCGTGACCAGACTGTACGGACCTGTGGAGCGGGCGTGAATCTTATCATCGACCAGATGGTGGAGTTTCAAGAAGTAGGGATAGCCCACCGTGACAAGGTTATCAAACTTTTCGCCCGTGCGACCGTCGTAAAGCACGCTCTTGCCGTCTTCACGCAGACCTGCCAGCTTCAGCGTTTCGCGAATATCCTTCTCGTTCGCGCCGTCGAAGATGGGCGTAGCAACCTTCCAGCCGAGGGCATGGGCGGCGTAGCCGAGGTGGACTTCCAAAACCTGTCCGATATTCATACGCGAGGGAACGCCCAGCGGATTCAGAACGATGTCCAGCGGCGTGCCGTCGGGCAGATACGGCATATCCTCTTCGGGAAGAATGCGCGATACAACGCCCTTATTGCCGTGACGACCCGACATCTTATCGCCGACAGAAATCTTGCGCTTCTGCGCGATATACACGCGAACAACCTTGTTCACGCCCGGGGAAAGCTCATCGCCGTTCTGGCGGGTAAAGACTTTCACGTCCACAATAATGCCGGCTTCGCCGTGCGGGACTTTCAGCGAGGTATCGCGCACTTCGCGCGCCTTTTCGCCGAAGATTGCCCGTAGCAGACGCTCTTCCGCAGTTAGCTCTGTTTCTCCCTTGGGCGTGACCTTGCCGACGAGGTAGTCGCCGGAACCGACCTCCGCGCCCACGCGGATAATGCCCTCTTCGTCGAGATCCTTTAAGGTATCTTCGCCGACGTTGGGAATATCGCGGGTAATTTCCTCAGGTCCGAGCTTGGTGTCGCGCGCCTCGGTCTCGTATTCCTCGATGTGAATGGAGGTAAAGACGTCTTCGCGCACCAGCCGCTCGTTGAGAAGAATGGCGTCTTCGTAGTTATAACCTTCCCATGTGACAAAGCCCATGAGCACGTTCTTACCCAGCGCGATTTCGCCGTTGGCGCAGGCAGGGCCGTCTGCAATAATCTGGTTGTCCGTTACGCGGTCGCCGACGCCGACGATGGGGCGCTGGTTGACGCAAGTACCTTGGTTCGAGCGGGAGAATTTCGCCAGCGCGTAGTCTTTCACGTCGCCGCTGTCATAGCGGATGGTGATGATATTCGCGCTGGTGCGGGTAACAACGCCCTCTCCCTCCGCCTTCAGACAGACTTCGGAATCCACCGCGCAGATGTGCTCCATGCCGGTTGCAACAATCGGGGCTTCCGTTACCATAAGCGGCACTGCCTGACGCTGCATGTTCGCGCCCATGAGCGCGCGGTTTGCATCGTCGTTTTGCAGGAAGGGAATAAAGGCAGTTGCGATGGAGGTCATCATCTTCGGCGAAACATCGAGATAGTCGATGGTGCTGCGGTCTACGGAGATAATCTCGTCGCGATGGCGGCAGGTCATACGCGCATTGACGAGATAGCCCTCCGCGTCCGTCGGCTCTGCAGCCTGCGCAACAAAGTAGTCGTCCTCCACATCTGCAGACATGTATTCAATCTCGTCTGTCAGGCGGGATGCGACATATTTGCCCGTTTCGGGGTCGTAGATTTTCTCGACCTTGCGGAAAGGCGCTTCGACAAAGCCATACTCGTTGATTTTCGCATAGCTTGCCAAGTAGTTAATCAGACCGATGTTCGGACCTTCCGGCGTTTCAATCGGGCACATTCTGCCGTAGTGGCTGTAGTGCACGTCGCGCACGTCGAAAGACGCACGCTCGCGGCTCAGACCGCCGGGTCCGAGCGCGGACAGACGGCGCTTGTGCGTCAGCTCCGCCAAGGGGTTATTCTGATCCATAAACTGCGACAGCGGGGAAGAACCGAAGAATTCTTTGATAACCGCAGTCACGGGACGGATGTTAATCAGGCTCTGCGGGGTGACGGTATCGATATCCTGCACCGTCATACGCTCGCGAATCACGCGCTCCAAGCGGGTGAAGCCGACGCGGAACTGGTTTTGCAGCAGCTCGCCCACGCAGCGCAGGCGGCGGTTGCCGAGATGGTCGATGTCGTCGGTATTTCCCACGCCGATAACAACGCTGTTGAGGTAGTTGATAGAGGCAAGAATATCGTCGCGGGTGATGTGCTTCGGCAGAAGCTCGTCCATATGCTCTTCGATGGCGTCTTCCCAGCCGTCAGCCGGAACGCTGTCCAACAGATCAAACAGCGCCTTGCGGCAAACGCGCTCGCGAACGCCGTACACCGTCGGATCAAAGTCCACAAAGTTCTTCATATCGACCATATAGTTCGAGAAGATTTTGTGGCTCTTGCCGTCGATGCTGATCACGGCGTCGCAAACGCCGCGTGCGGAGAATTCCTTCGCCTGTGCGCGGCTGATCACATCGCCGGGCATGGCAAGAATCTCGCCGGTGCGCGGGTCAACGATGGGCTCCGCAAGCATCTGCCCGTTCAGGCGATTCCAAATGTCGAGCTTCTTATTGTACTTATGCCGACCGACCCGCGATACATCGTAGCGGCGGGTGTCGAAGAACATGGAGTCAATATAGGCAGCAGCGTTGTCAACCGTGGGCGGTTCGCCCGGACGCAAGCGGCGGTAGATTTCCAGCAAGCTCTCCTCGCGGGTCTTGCAGGTATCCTTCTCGATGGTCGCAAGAATACGCGCATCTTCGCCGAAGAGTTCCTTAATCTGCGCATCGGTCTCCACGCCCAAGGCGCGAATCAGGCAGGTAATGGGCAGCTTGCGGTTCTTATCGATACGGACGTAGAAGCAGTTCTGCAAATCCGTTTCGTATTCCAGCCACGCGCCACGGTACGGGATAACCGTAGCCTTATAAATATGCTGGTCTGCCTTGTCCACCTCGTCGGTGTAGTACATGCTCGGGCTGCGCACAATCTGCGAAACAATGACGCGCTCCGCGCCGTTAATCACGAAGGTGCCGCCGTTGGTCATCAGGGGGAAATCTCCCATAAAGATTTCCTGATCCTTGATCTCCCCTGTCTGCATATTGTGCAGACGGACGCGAACCTTTATCGGCTTTGCGTAGGTGGTGTCGCGCTCCTTGCACTCCTCCACCGAATATTTCGGCTTCTCATCGAGGGAGTAGTCCAAGAACGACAGCTCCAGATTGCCGGTATAGTCGGTAATCGAAGCCACATCGTGGAACACCTCGCGCAGCCCCTCGTTTAAGAACCAGTTATACGAATCCTTCTGAATTTTCAGCAGGTTCGGTATCGGCAAGATTTCCCGATACTTTGCATAGCTCTTTCGCTCGGTGCTGCCAAACTTTACGACATTCGTTTCCATATGCATCACAGCCTTTCTGCTCTCGTTCCATGTATGATACGCCCGGGTCGGTTGTAACTTTGTTTCTGTTGACTCTTGTAATCTGCCGTCGATTGTGGTATACTATATTCTATAAGGGGAGGATGCGCATGGCGATATTCCCGCAGTATAGGCAACAATTTTACCATAATTTTTTTCCTGCGTCAATCTATTTTTCTGAAGTTTTATGCATATTTTCAGCCGGATTCGAAATACCTTCGAGTTCGGCGCTTTTTTCGGCTGCACGAGCCTCTATTGGGCATCTCAGTCTGCCAAAGAACGGAAGACCGAAGGTTTCGGATGGAAAGATAGTGTGAAAGAAAACCGTCAGGGTTGTCTTTCGCGTTCAATAAAAACGAACGCCGGATTCATGGTTGAATCCGGCGTTCGTTCTATTAAAATCCGATGGCGTTCTTTATTTTCTTTTCCAGATAGCCGAAGCGGCGGACAATCGGCGCTGCAACCTCGCCCGCTGCAAGCATCTTCTTAAACTGCGCAAGCGTGACCCAACGCGCTTCGCAGGTCTCCCCTGCCTGCATCACCGTGTCCGCGATTGCCACATCCTTGCAAAGCAGGTAGGTATCATAGAACGAGCTGCGTTCCCGCGAAGAATCCAGCAGTATAAATTCTTCCTCACCTGCATGAATCCCGGTTTCCTCCCGCAGTTCTCGGGCAATCGCCTGCAGGCTTGTCTCCCCCGAGACTGCCGAACCGCCCGTGTTCTCCCACAGGTTCGGGAAGGATTCCTTTTGCGGCGCGCGCTTTGTCAGAAGCAGTTCCTTTTTGCTGTTATAAACCCAAACAGACACGACAATATGGAATTCGCCCCGTGCAAGCTGCATGCCGCGCCGATGCTTGCGCGGAAGCATTTTGCGCTCTGCATCGTAAATATCCCAAAACTCCATTGCCCCGTCCTCCTCTGTGTTTGGGCTTGTTTGAAAAATGTCAACATGCCCAATGCCGGATCATTTTTCCGCTATTTTTCAAACGGCGCCTTATACCGTCAAATGCTCGATGAGAATCTTTGTGCCCATCAGCACTAAGATTATGCCGCCGATGAATTCCGCCTTTGCCCGATACCTCGCGCCGAACACATTGCCCACTTTCACGCCCGCTGCGGAAAACAGGAAGGTCGTCACGCCCGTTAAGGCGACTGCAAGAAGAATATTCGCGCCTGTCATTGCGAAGGTAATGCCCGCCGCCATGGCGTCAATGCTCGTGGCAACCGCCATCGGCAGCATGACCTTAACGCCAAAGGAGTCGTTCATCGTTTCCTCGTCCTTGGAAAGCGCCTCACGAATCATATTCGCCCCGATGCTCGCCAAAAGCACGAAGGCAATCCAGTGGTCGAAGACTTGGATATAGTTCGCGAAGGAACGCGCCAGAAAATAGCCCAAAAGCGGCATCAGCGCCTGAAAGCCGCCGAAATACGTGCCTGTAATCAGCGCGTGGCGCGGGCGCAAGGTTTTCACCGACAATCCCTTGCTGACGGACACCGCAAAGGCGTCCATCGAGAGCGCAACGGCAGTCGCCATAAGGTCAAAAAAGTTCATACTACGTCCCCCCGTTTTGTCCCATCCTTGAAAAACGAAATGGTCAACGCTCAGCGTTGACCATTTGGTGCGAGTGATGCGACTTGAACGCACACGACGGTTGTCACACGCCCCTCAAACGTGCCTGTCTACCTATTCCAGCACACTCGCATATCCATTTTGCTTGATAATTATAATGAATCCCCACTCGTTTGTCAACACTTAATTTCATGTTTTGCCCTTGCAGTTTTACAGCCGCTTTGCTACAATGGACAAAATGCGCAGGAGGGATTGCAATGCCTCGTTTTTTTATGCCAAAGGAAGAAATCGCCCCCGACTCTTTTACCCTATCTAAGGAAAATGCCGCGCACCTTCGGGTGCTACGCCTTAAAAACGGCGACGCAGTCACCGTCTGCGATGGGGCGGGCACGGACTACGAATGCCTCATCGAAGACGGAAATTCCGGGCGGCTTTCCGTAACCTGTGTTTCTCCCTCGAAGAGCGAACCGCAGGTTTTTGCAAGCGTCTACATGGCATTTGCAAAATCCGACAAATTCGAACACGTCATCCAAAAAGCGACGGAACTCGGCGCAAGCGAAGTGGTCTGTTTCCCGAGCAGCCGCTGCGTCTCGCGCCCGGACGAGCGGTCTCTGAAAGCGAAGCTGGATCGCTGGAGCAAAATCGCGGCGTCGGCAGCCGGACAGTCCGGGCGGGGCGTAATCCCACAGATCATTGCGCTTCCCTCTTACGCAGCCGCGCTGGCGCGGGCAGCTTCCGCCGCGCTTGCAGTCTGCTTCTACGAAAACGAAAAAAGTCTGACCTACTGCGCAGCAATCTCCCAAAAGCCCTTCCGAACCGCCTCGATCTTAACCGGCCCCGAGGGCGGCTTTTCCGAGGAGGAAATTCGGCAGGCAGCCGCCGCGGGACTGCAAATCTGCACGCTCGGTCGCCGCATTCTCCGCTGCGAAACTGCGCCGCTTTGCGCCCTTTCGGCGCTGATGTACGCCACCGGCGAGTTCTGATACCAAATCCCAAGCATGTTGTCCGCTGCGCCGCGATATACTGAAACAAGAGTATGCTTGCGGAGGTGGTCGGTTGGAACGGCGGGGTTCAATTTTGGGCGGTGCGCTGCTGCTGACTGCGGCAAGTCTGCTGCTTCGGCTGATTTCTATCGGCTTTCAGGTTTTTCTCACAGACAGAATCGGCGCTGCGGGCATCGGGCTTTTGCAGCTGATTTCCACCATCGGGATTCTGGCGATTCTGGTCGGCACGTCGGGCGTGCGGGTCGCTGCGATGTATCTGTCCGCCGAAGAGTTCGGGCATCGCAGACCCGGTGGCGTACGTGAAGCGGTGTCGAACTGCCTGCAATACGGCATTGTGATCAGCTGCGTTGCGGGCGTTGCACTCTTTTTCCTCTCCGACTTTTTTGCGCAAAGCTGGCTGCGCGATATTCGCGCTGCGTCAAGTCTTCGCATTATGGGACTCCTTCTCCCCTTCAACTGCATGTGCGGGATTATGACCGGCTACTTCACCGCCTGCTCGCGCATCCGCCAGCTTGTAACCATTGAGATTGCTGAGCGGCTGCTTTCTATGCTCATTACCGTGTTTCTGCTTCTGTTTTGGGCGGGAAATGATTTGGAAAAGGCATGCTGCGCCATCACGCTCGGCAGCAGTATCGGCTGCATTTTTGACTTCATCCTGCTCTATGCCATTTATCGCCGCGACACGCGCAATACGCCGCTCCCCACGCACGATCTCCATATGCGCAAGCGCATGATTGCGCTGTGCGTACCGCTTGCCCTGAATGATTACCTGCGGGCGGGGCTGAACACCACAGAGCAGCTCTTAATCCCCTACGGTCTGGAGCGCTATGGCAGCACGGCAAGCGGCGCAATGGCAAGCTACGGCACGATTCACGGCATGGTTTTTCCGATTCTCATGTTCCCGGCAACGCTGCTGTATTCCGTTTCGGACCTTCTTGTCCCGGAGCTGTCGCGCAGCCGCGCCATGCGGCGGCAAATCCGCATCTCCGACTTGACCGACAAGTGCCTGCGCATGGAAATGCTGTTCGGCGCGGCTGTGGCAGGCGTTCTTTTCGTCAGTGCACCGGAGCTGGGACTTTTGATTTACAAAAGCGCCGCCGTGGGCTTCTACCTGCGTATTTTTGCGCCGATGGTGCTGATTTTGTACCTCGACGCCATTGTTGACGGCATGCTCAAGGGCTTGGCGCAGCAGGTCAGCTGCGTGCGCTACAACACCTTCACTTCCCTTCTGGATGTGCTTCTGCTGCTGATTCTGCTTCCGCGTTGGGGTATCGCAGGCTATGTTTGCAGCTTTGTGCTTACGCATATCATCAATCTCATTCTCAGCGTCGGGCGGCTTCTTCGCACAACCGGGCATCGCCCCAAAGCTGCCGATTTCCTGCGTCCGATTCTCTGCGCGCTTTTCACGATGCCGTTCGCTATGATGCTGCCGGTCGGCGGAAATGCTTTGTCTGCGATTTTGCTGCGCTCCTCCTATTTCCTGCTTATGCTTTGCGCAATGTTCCTGCTCAGCGGGGCATTTTTGAGCCGGGATTACGCATGGCTCAAGCGAGTCGTTCTGCGCAGCCGAAAACTCAAACAGCGATTGAGATAACTCTCAATCGCTGTTCTGCGCTAGTACACCCAAATCGACGGTTGTTTCCCGAAGGAAAAGCCGAGTTTTTCCTGCAAGCGAATCGATGCTGCATTGCCCTCGACGATGTGGCAAAAGGGCTTCCAACCGCGTTGCAGATGCAGCCGAATCAAATAGTTCTCTAACTGCGTGCCCAGTCCGCGGCGGCGGTATTCCGGCAAAATTTCGAGCATGCCCACGCTTCCCTCGCTGTGCATGCCGATAAATCCGGCGAGCTTACCGTCTTCATAAAGCCCCCAAAGCCGCCCTGCTTGCAATCGTTCGGTCAAATAGTCCAAAGTGTCGTCCCACAGATGGTAGTGCTTCGAGGCGAGCGGTAAATCCGCCTCGCGCAGGGGGCGAATATCTGCATGCGGCATCGGCGGCACTTCTGGCTTATCGTAAACCGCCAAAGTGCATGCCATATGAATCGAAAAGTCATAGGCTTTGCATAAATAGTCCGCAGCCTGTGCGCTCTTGACGCAGAACTGGTCGCAGTCCCTCAAGTGCAAATCCATTACAATGCGGTGCAGCGTTGCGCCGTCTTCGATATTGCTCACCAGCACGCCGCCCTCTTCGTTGCGAACTATGCGCCCGCATGCGCCGTCATAAAGCAAAGTGCCCATGCCGCGATTGAGCAGCTCGTCCATTTCTACCGTTTCAATGGAAGCCCTTTCCATCAAGCAAACCCTCGTTCTTTTTTTAGTTGTATTATAGCATACGCCGCCAAAAAAGAAAAGCGGGAAGGAACGCAGCTGCGCAAAGCGCTTGCGTTCCTTCCCGCTTTTGACTCATTTTGCTCAGTGTTTCTTTCTTCCCAAGCCCTCCACATAGGCGCGCATTTCGTCCTTGCTGGCTATCGCCTCGCACTCTGCCGCAACTGCGTTGCGCTCAGCTTGCGTCAGGGATGTGAAATAGTCCATTGCATTGGGGTTATGCTGCAAGTGCACGCCAAAGCTCATGGGGTAGTTTTTCCAATAATTCGTCTCCATCGGGAATCCTCCAAATAATAGAATATATTGCTCCGACAAATAAACCCTGCGCCATCTCGGCGGGCTTTTCCTCGTATCCCTGCGTTATCCTCCTTGCCGGGCGAAAGCCCGCCTGCGTCGTCTGCCTTGGCATACAAGAAAAATCCTCGCCGTGCTTTCTAATGCTTCTTTCCTGACAGAAAGCCCAAACGACGCAAGGTTTATTTGTAGGAGCAATACTCTAGGATTCCCGTTTTTCCCAAAAGATACCCAAAAAAGAGCTGCCGCCGAAAAACGGCAGCAGCTCTATTTGCATATTCCTTACACCAGCTCGATGATTGCCATCTCCGCCGCGTCGCCGCGACGTACGCCGATGCGAATCACTCTCGTGTAGCCGCCGTTGCGGTCGGCATACTTCGGAGCTACCTCTTTGAACAGCTTATGTGCGACGTCTTCCTTAGTAATGAAAGAAAGCGCTCTGCGATAAGCAGCGAGGTCACCCTTCTTTCCAAGGGTAATCATCTTCTCAGCAACAGGCTGTACTTCCTTCGCTCTGCAAAAGGTCGTCTCAAGCTTGCCGTTCTCGAGCAGATCGGTGGTCAGCTGGCGAAGCATCGCCTTGCGCTGTGTGGTCGTTCTGCCGAGCTTACGGGTTCCAAACATTCGTATTTCCTCCTTCTTGTAAGGTAAAGACAGCGGATAAGACAGCGCCAACGACGCCTCCCGCCCCGCGGATTAATTGTTACCGGACTCCTCATTGGAGAGAGCCAAACCCATCATCGCCAGCTTATTCTGCACTTCGTCGAGCGACTTCTTGCCCATATTGCGCACTTTCATCATTTCCTCCGGCGTTCTGGAAATCAGATCGCGCACGGTGTTGATATTGGCGCGCTTGAGGCAGTTGAAGCTACGCACAGACAGGTCGAGCTCTTCAATGGTGAGCTTGAGCGCAGTCGGCTCGGTGGATACGTCCTTCTCCCGCACGATCGACTGGCTGGACGCGGTCTCCGACAGGTCGGTGAACAGCGTCAGGTGCTCAGTCAAAATCTTTGCTGCGATAGAAACGGCGTCCTTGGCGGTGGTCGTAGAGTCTGTCCACACCTCGAGTGTCAGCTTGTCAAAATCAGTCATGTTGCCCACGCGGGTATTCTCGACTGTGTAGTTGACCTTGTACACCGGGGAATAGATGGAGTCAATCGGGATTACGCCAATGGGGGTCTGCGGCGTTTTGTTGCGGTCTGCCGGCACGTAGCCGCGACCGCGACTCATCGTGATTTCCATATTGAGCGTGGCGTCAGGTCCGAGCGAGCAGATATGCAAATCCTTATTGAGAATCTCCACATCGTCGTCGGTCTTGATGTCGCCGGCAGTGACTTCGCACTCGCCGCTGGCGTCAATATAGACAGTCTTGATACCGTCGCAATTCATCTTTGCGATAATTCTCTTCACATTGAGCACAATTTCCGTAACGTCTTCCTTGACGCCGGGAACCGTGGAGAACTCATGCTGGATACCTGCAATCTTAATAGAGGTCGCAGCCGTACCGGGCAGAGAGGAGAGGAGAATTCTTCTCAAAGAATTACCCAGAGTTGTGCCGTAGCCCCGCTCCAGAGGCTCTACAACATACACGCCGTGAGAGGAATCATCCGGAGAGTCGATACACTCAATACGCGGCTTGTCAATTTCTATCATATAACAAATACCCTCCTTCTAGTTTGCGGGGAAAGCTCCCCGCGTGTAAATCAGCTTACCAATAAACGAGGGTGAAGCATTACTTGGAGTAAAGCTCGACGATGAGGTTCTCAGCGATTTCGAAGTCGATATCTTCCTTCGTCGGCACGGCGATAACCTTGCCGGAGAGGGTGTTCTTGTCGCGGTCAAGCCACTTCGGGGCGGCGATGAACGCGTCGTCTTCCTTCAGCTTCTTGAAACGATTGTTCGAGCAGCTCTTTTCGCTGACAGCAATCACATCGCCAACCTTCACCAAATAGGAGGGAATGTTGACACGCTTGCCGTTCACTGTGAAGTGTCCGTGGTTAACAAGCTGACGAGCCTCGCGGCGGGTCGAGCAGAAGCCCAGACGATAGACAACATTGTCCAGTCTCTTCTCGATCATGCTCAGCAGGATTTCTCCTGTGTTGCCTTCCATGCGGGCAGACTTCTCGTAGTACATACGGAACTGCTTTTCGAGGATACCATATACGAATTTGACCTTCTGCTTCTCCGTGAGCTGAGTTGCATACTCGGATTTTTTTGCTCTTCTCTGTCCGCCGGGGTTCTTGTTGGAAGTCTTAGAATAACCCATTACGGCAGGAGAAACGCCAAGTGTTCTACAGCGTTTGAGAACAGGCTGCATATTTTTTGCCATTGCATCAATTCCTCCTTATCGAATTAGACACGACGTCTCTTGGGCGGACGGCAACCATTGTGGGGGATGGGTGTGACGTCCTTGATCATAACAACTTCCAGACCCGCAGATTGCAGCGCGCGGATGGCTGCTTCACGACCTTGACCGGGACCCTTGACATAGACTTCGACCGTCTTCAGACCATATTCCATCGCAGCCTTCGATGCAGTTTCTGCACACATCTGCGCTGCGTACGGCGTGGACTTACGAGAGCCGCGGAAGCCGAGTCCGCCGGACGATGCCCAAGAAAGTGCATTGCCCTGCAGGTCAGTGATGGTTACCATGGTGTTGTTGAACGAGGAACGGATATGCACAGCTCCTTTTTCAACGACCTTACGCTCGCGACGGCGCTTGACAACTTTTTTAGCATTCGCTTTAGCCATTTAACATATCCCTCCCTTACTTCTTCTTGTTCGCAATGGTCTTCGCAGGACCCTTGCGTGTACGTGCGTTTGTCTTTGTGCGCTGACCTCTGACGGGCAAACCTCTTCTGTGGCGGATGCCGCGATAGCAGCCGATTTCCGTCAGGCGCTTGATGTTCATAGCGACTTCACGGCGAAGGTCGCCCTCGATTGTAAAGTTCTTGTCGATAACATCACGGAGCTTCGCTTCGTCTTCTTCGGACAAGTTCTTAACACGAGTGTCGGGATTCACTCCCGCCATCGCAACGATGTCTGTTGCGCGTTTTCTGCCGATGCCGAAGATATAGGTGAGAGCAATCTCAATTCTCTTCTCGCGGGGCAGGTCTATACCAGCAATACGTGCCATATTATTCGAGCACCTCCTTAGCCTTGTCTCTGCTTATGCTTGGGATTTTCGCAAATTACCATGACGCGACCCTTGCGCTTAATGATCTTGCATTTTTCACACATGGGCTTCACGGACGGTCTAACCTTCATAGTGTTTAACCTCCATATGAGAACAATGTCTCGATTTACTTGCTTCTCCATGTGATTCGACCCTGGGTCAAATCATACGGAGACATCTGAACAGTTACCTTGTCGCCGGGCAAGATCTTAATATAGTTCATTCTGAGCTTGCCGGAAATGTGTGCCAGAATCATATGCTCGCCGCCAATTTTGACTTTGAACATGGCGTTCGGCAGTGCATCTACTACGATGCCCTCAAGTTCGATTACGTCGTCTTTTGCCAAGTTTATGCACCCTCCTTGGTTTGAACGTTGAATTCCCGACCGAATTCGGTCAGTTTCCTTCGTAATTCGCTGTTGAGCAGTGAGTCGCCGAAGGACAGTTGCGCGGCGACCTCCGAATCTGGCCGAAGGACTATACGGACATGCTTACTATTTTTGCGCTTTGGTTTTTCGACTTTTCTTTCCTTGCCGTTAGCCAGGGAAACGTACACACCGTCTGTGTCAAGAACATAGAACAGCATTCCCTTATCGCGTCCTGCGCAGGAAACGACAATGTCCGATTTTGATATTTCCATACTAAAGCCCCTCGGCGACGGTGAGAATTTCCGGCTCGCCGTCTGTAATGAGCACAGTATTTTCATAGTGGGCGGAGAGTTTGCCGTCGGCGGTTACGGTCGTCCATTTGTCTGCAAGGATACGCACTTCGTGCGTTCCCGCATTGACCATGGGTTCAATCGCAAGCGTCATGCCGCGGACAAGTCTCGGACCCCTTCCGGGGCTGCCGAAGTTCGGAACTTCCGGCTCTTCGTGGAGGTTTTGCCCGACACCGTGACCGATGAAGGCGCGAACCACCGAATACCCGTTTGCCTCGACGTACGTTTGTACGGCGTGTGAAATATCCGAAACGCGCAGTCCCTGCCGGGCGAATTTCACGCCCTCGAAAAAGCTCTGCTTCGTAACATCTATGAGCCTTTGCGCTGCCTGTGAAATTTCCCCACAAGCAAAGGTAGCGGCGCAGTCACCATGAAAGCCCTTCCACTTGGCGCCGACGTCAACAGACACGATATCGCCCTCTTTGAGGACGCGGCTGTCGGGTATTCCGTGAATGACGGTATTGTTCACGGAGATACAGGCGCTTGCGGGAAATCCCGCATAATTCAGGAAGGAGGGCGTTGCTCCATGCGACACGATAAAATCGTGCACTGCTTTGTCGATCTGTGCGGTTGTTGCGCCGGGTTTTACCATTTCCCCTGCCAAGGCACGGGCTGCCGCGGTAATTTTGCCTGCTTGGCGCATAATCGCAATCTCGCGCTCATTTTTAATCGGTATCATGGCTGAACACCGATTGCCGCCAGAATATCGCGGGTTGCATCTGCAATGGGCTGGTCGCCGTTGACAAGCACGAGCTTGCCGCGTTTGGCGTAGAAGTCCTTGAGCACCTCGGTTTCCGCATGGTAGACGGCAAGGCGGTTTTGCACCGTTTCCGGCACATCGTCCTTGCGGGTTACCAGCTCGCCGCTGCACGCGTTGCAGATGCCCTGCGCTTTTGGTGGGTTTGCCGTGATGTGGTAGCTTGCGCCGCAGGCGCTGCAGACCCTACGACCTGTCATACGCCGGGCGATTACCGCATCATCAATTTCGATAGACACCACACAGTCGAGCTCTATGCCGTTATCCTGCAATGCCTGCGCCTGCGGCGCAGTGCGCGGGACGCCGTCGAGGATGTAGCCCTTTTTGCAGTCGTCCTGCGCGAGCCGCTCGCTGACGATGCCGATAATGACATCGTCAGGCACGAGCATGCCCTTGTCCATAAAGTCTTTCGCTTTCAGACCTGTGGGTGTTTGGTTTTTGATTGCTTCTCGGAGGATGTTGCCGGTGGAGATGGTGGGAATCTGCAACTGCTTTGCAATCAGCTCCGCTTGCGTTCCCTTCCCTGCGCCGGGCGCTCCTAACAGAATCAAATTCATTGGCGCCTCCGTATTATTCGAGGAAGCCGGAATAGTTGTGCATCATGAGCTGCGCTTCAATTGCCGCGACAGTCTCCAGAGCAACGCTGACAACGATGATAATCGACGTGCCGCCGAAGGAGAATCTGGTGTCGTTGACAATCGCGCCGAGGACAATCGGGAGCACAGCGATAATACCGAGGTAAATCGCGCCGAAGAGGGTAATCTTGCTGATGACCTTACGGATGAAATCCGCCGTAGGTCTGCCCGGACGGAAGCCGGGGACAAAACCGCCGTTCTTCTTGAGGTTGTTGGAAACCTCCACGGGATTGTACTGCACGGTCGCATAGAAGTAGCTGAATCCGACAATCAGGAGCAAATAAATCACGGAGTAAATTGCGCCTGTGCTGGCAAAGACGTTGTCATACCACCAGCCGCTTGTTGTGCCTACGAAGGCGCAAATGGTTGCCGGCAAGCTGGCGATGGACTGCGCGAAGATGATGGGCATAACGCCGGACATGTTCACCTTGATGGGCATGTGGGTGTTCTGCCCGCCGTAGACCTTGCGCCCGACGACGCGCTTTGCATACTGCACGGGGATTCTGCGCTCTGCGTTTGAAACAAAGATGATAAACACCACAACCGCCAACATCGCAAATACGAGCAGGATTGCCCAGTACCAGAAGCCGCCGAAATTGGCAACCAGCTTGTTGTAAATCGGGAGAATCATCGTAGACGGGAGGCGGGCAATGATATTTGCAAACAGAATCATTGAGATGCCGTTGCCGATACCGTGCTCCGTAATCTGCTCGCCCAACCACATAACCAGCGTAGAGCCGGCAGTGAAAGTGAGGATGATGGTGACCGCCGTGAGGATGCCGTCGTTCGTCAGAAGCATGTTGCTGTACGATGCGTTGTAGCTTCTGAGCATATAGTAGTAGGCAAAGCCCATCAGCAAACCGAGCCCAATCGTTGTGAAACGCGTAATCTTGGTGATCTTCTTCTTGCCCTCTTCGCCGCCCTCTTTGCTCAGGCGTTCGAGAGCCGGGATTGCGATGGTCAGAAGCTGGATGATAATCGATGCGTTGATATACGGCTGAATGCTCAAGGCGAAAATGGTTGCACTCGAGAACGCCGAGCCGGACATCATGTCGAGCATGCCGAAAATCGTGCCGCTGAGCTGCTGATTGAACATCGCCGACATCTGCGCGACATTGACAAAGGGAACGGGGATGACGTTACCGATTCGGTAAATCAGGATGATTACGAGCGTGAAGAAGAGCTTCTTCCGCAGATCCGCAACCCTCCAGGCGTTTCGGAGTGTAGCAAACACTTACACCACCTCAGCCTTTCCACCCGCCTCTTCAATCTTTGCCTTGGCAGCTTCAGAATACATCGTTGCCTTCACGGTCAGCTTTTTGGTCAGCGTTCCGTTGGACAGAACTTTCAGACCATACTTGCAGGAATGCAAAATACCCTTTTCGATGAGAGCAGCAGCATCGACGACCGCGCCGTCTTCAAAAGCGTTCAGCGAGCCGACATTCACAGCTGTGAGGGGTTTTGCAAAAATGTTGTTAAAGCCGCGCTTCGGAACGCGTCTTGCCAGAGGCATCTGACCGCCTTCAAAACCGATGCGGGTTTTGCCGCCGGAGCGAGCTTTCTGTCCTTTGTGACCGCGTCCTGCGGTCTTGCCGTTGCCGGTCGCGACGCCGCGACCTTTGCGCTTACCAACCTTGGTAGAGCCCAAGACGGGAGCAAGTTCATGCAATTCCATTCTTGTCTCCTCCTTATTCTACTTCGGTGACCTTGAGCAGATAGCCGATTTGGGCGATCTTGCCGCGGGTCTGCGCATTGTCCTGCTGAATCGTCGACTGACCAATCTTGCGAAGGCCGAGAGACTGCGCAGTGGCAATGTGCTTCGGGATACGACCGCTAATGCTCTTTACCAGTTCAATCTTAATCTGTGCCATAGTGCGTATCCTCCTTATCCAATCAATTCTTCAACGCTCTTGCCGCGGATGCGAGCGATTTCTTCCGGACCGCGCAGGCTCAGAAGCCCCTGCATGGTTGCCTTGACAACGTTCTGCGGGTTTGTCGAGCGCTGGCACTTGGTGCGGATATTGCTGATGCCGACCGCTTCCATAACCGCACGAACCGCGCCGCCGGCGATAACGCCGGTACCGCCCTTAGCGGGCATCATGAGAACCTTGCCTGCACCATAGATGCCGGTGATCTCGTGGGGAATGGTTGTGCCGGAGAGTGTAACGGTGTGCATATTCTTCTTTGCATTGGCAATGCCCTTGATGATTGCCTCGGATACTTCCGCAGCCTTACCAAGTCCATAGCCGACTGTGCCCTTGCCGTCGCCGACAACGACCAGCGCGGAGAATTTCATTACACGACCGCCCTTAACTGTCTTGGAAACGCGGTTGAGGTGGACAACACGCTCAATCATTTCCGGGCCGTTATTTTCGGGTGCTCGGTCTCTGTTATAAGCCATTATAATTTCCTCCTCCTGACTTAGAATTTGAGTCCGCTTTCGCGTGCGCCGTCAGCCAAAGCAGCCACACGACCGTGGTAGACGTAACCGCCGCGGTCAAAAATGACTTCTTCAATGCCCTTGGCTTTTGCACGTTCAGCGACCATCTGACCGACCTTCTTTGCAGCTTCGCAGTTGCCGGTCGCGCCTTCAAAATCCTTTTCGACAGTGGAAGCGGAAACCAAAGTGGCTCCGTTAACATCATCGATGATCTGTGCATAGATATTGCTGTTGCTTCTGAACACATTCAAGCGAGGTCTGCACGGTGTGCCGGAGATCTTGCCGCGAACGCGAACATGGCGCTTTAAGCGCATTGCATTTTTATTGATCTTCTTAATCATTTAAGCACACCTCCTATTATTTCTTACCGCCGGTCTTGCCTTCCTTATGGCGAAGAACCTCGGTAGAGTACTTGATGCCCTTGCCCTTATACGGCTCGGGAGGTCTTTTGCCGCGAACCTCAGCCGCGAACTGACCGACTTTTTGCTTGTCGATGCCGCTGACAATGATTTTGTTCGGCGACGGGACGTCAACTGTAATGCCGTCGATTTCTTCCATCGTAATGGTATGGGAGAAGCCGAGGTTCATAACGAGCTGATTGCCCTGCTTCTGCACACGGTAGCCAACGCCGTTGACATCGAGTTCCTTGGTGAACGCCTTGTCAACGCCCTGCACCATGTTGCTCAGAAGCGTGCGGGTCAAGCCGTGCAGGCTCTTATGCTCATGGGCATCGTCCGGGCGCTCGACTGTCAGGGTTGCGCCCTCCTGCTTGATGATCATATCCTGATGAAATTTGCTGGTTAATGTGCCCTTCGGGCCTTTGACTGTAACGAGGTTGCCGTCTTCGATGGTAACTGCAACGCCCGCCGGTACAGTAATGGGCTGCTTTCCGATTCTCGACATATCGCTACCCCCTTACCATACGAACGCAAGGACTTCGCCGCCGACGTGCGCTGCGCGAGCAGCTTTATCGGTCATGACGCCCTTAGACGTAGAGACGATGGCAATGCCGAGACCGCGCAGAACCTTCGGAAGTTCTTCCGCGCCTGCGTAGACACGCAGACCGGGTCTGGACACGCGGCGAAGGCCGGAAATGACCTTCTCCTTGTTGCCAAGGTACTTTAATGTGATGTGAATGACACCCTGCTTATCGTCTTCGACGACCTTATAAGCCTTGATGTAGCCTTCGTCCAAAAGAATCTTTGCAATATCCTTCTTCAGGTTCGAGGCGGGTACATCCACAGTTTCGTGCTTTGCAGAGTTCGCATTCCGGATTCTGGTCAGCATATCTGCAACGGGATCGGTGATGTGCATGTGTTTTTCCTCCTTTTGAAGTTACGGGCTGAACCCGTTGAAACGCCAGAGTATCAGAGGAATGCGAGCTGAAAACGCAGCCCCATTTTCCTCTGACTTCTGATGTCCGTTTACATTAGATCACACAGGAACTTGCGCTCCTGATGTATCAAAAGCGCCGGTTACCAGCTTGCTTTTCTTACGCCGGGGATCTGACCCTTGTGCGCCAGCTCGCGGAAGCAGATACGGCAAACGCCGAAGTCCCGCAGGTAAGCATGGGGTCTGCCGCAAATCTTGCAGCGGTTGTAGCGGCGGGTGGAGAACTTGCTCCCTGCCTGCTGCTTGAGAATCATTGCTTTTCTAGCCATTCTTTCTTCCTCCCAATTAAGCGTGGAACGGAGCGCCAATGAGCGTTAACAGCTCTTTGGACTCTTCGTCGGTCGTCGCCGTGGTGCAGATGCAGACATCCATGCCGCGGATTTTATCGACCTTGTCGTACTCAATTTCTGGGAAGATGAGCTGCTCCTTCAAACCCATGGCATAGTTGCCTCTGCCGTCGAAGGCATTGGGATTGATGCCGCGGAAGTCGCGGACACGGGGCAGTGCTACGTTGAAGAGGCGGTCGATGAACTCCCACATCTTATCGCCGCGCAGGGTGACCTTCACGCCGACCGTTTCGCCTTCGCGAAGCTTAAAGTTCGCAACAGACTTCCGCGCCTTAACCGTGACGGGCTTCTGACCGGTGATGGTAGCGATGTCCTTGCAGATTGCCTCGATTTCCTTCGCATTGTTCTTGCTGTCGCCGCAACCGACGTTCACAATCACTTTGCCGATTTGGGGAATCTGCATGACGCTCTTGTACTCGAATTTCTTCATGAGCGCAGGAGCGATTTCTTCGTTGTACTTTGTTTGCAGTCTAGTCATAATACTTGCTCCTCCTCATCAAAGAATTGCGCCGCAGCTCTTGCAGACGCGGACCTTTTTGCCGTCCTTCACAACGTGACCCACGCGAACGCCCTTCTTGCAGGTGGCGCAGTACAGCTGCACCTTGCAGGCACGGATGGGGGTTTCACGCTTGACGATGCCGCTGACGTCCGTCTGCTTACGCGCTTTCACGTGGCAGGTGGCGACGTTGACGCCTTCGACAATCAGCTTGCCGTCTTTCGGCATAGCGGCAACAACTTTGCCCTTCTTGCCCTTGTTCTTGCCGGAGATAACAATCACGGTATCCTTTTTAACAATATCCATCTCTTTACCCCCCTACTAAATGACTTCGGGTGCCAGAGAGAGAATCTTCATGTATTCTTTATCACGAAGCTCTCTTGCAACCGGTCCGAAAATACGAGTGCCGCGGGGGTTTTTGTCCTCTTTGATCAGAACGGCTGCGTTTTCGTCGAAACGAACGTAGGTGCCATCCGTGCGGCGAACGCCCTTTGCGGTGCGAACGATAACTGCGCGGACGACGTCGCCCTTCTTGACCGTGCCGCCGGGAGCGGCCTTACGGACGGAGGCGACAATGACGTCGCCGATGTTGCCGAATTTGCGCCGAGAACCGCCAAGCACACGGATGCACTTGAGCTCTTTCGCGCCGGTATTGTCGGCAACCTTCAGATAGGTTTCAGCCTGAATCATAGTTGTCGACCTCCTTACTCAGCTTTTTTGATGATTTCAACGAGACGCCATCTCTTGTCTTTCGACAGCGGGCGGCACTCCATCACCTTAACGGTATCGCCGATGCCGCACGCGTTGTTCTCGTCGTGCGCCTTCAGCTTGTAGGTTCTCTTAACGATTTTCTTGTACAGCTTGTGCTGCACGCTGTCCACAATTGCTACCACGATGGTCTTGTCCATCTTGTCGGAGACAACCTGACCGACTCTGGTTTTGCGGAAAGCTCTTGTATTTTCACTCATTTACGCTTACCTCCTCAGACTGCGGTCTCTTTCTCACGAATAATAGTTTTGATGCGGGCAATATTCTTTTTGACAGCTGCGATCTTGATGGGGTTATCGAGCTGATTTGCAGAATGCTGCATTCGCAGGAAGAATAAATCCTTCTTCAGCTCATCCGCCTTCGCCTCAAGCTCGGTCACGGACATTGCTCTCAAATCTTTTCTGAACTCTTTTGCCTTCATCACTATTCACCACCATTCTCAGATACTGCAACTTCCCGGGCGATGATTTTGGTCTTAATGGGCAGCTTGTGCTGCGCAAGGCGGAGCGCCTCGCGGGCGACTTCTTCCGAAACGCCACCGATTTCAAACATAACCTTTTGTGCCTTTACGACTGCAACCCAGTATTCCGGCGCACCTTTACCGGAGCCCATACGGACGCCGAGTGCCTTCTTGGAAACAGGCTTGTCGGGGAAAATTTTGATCCAAACCTTACCGCCGCGCTTGGTGTAGCGGGTCATTGCGATACGAGCGGCCTCGATCTGGTTGCCGGTGATCCAGCCGGGTTCAACGGCTTGGATGCCATACTCGCCGTAAGCGAGGGTGTTACCGCGGCTTGCTGCGCCCTTCATGCGGCCACGCTGCACTCTGCGGAACTTTGTTCTTTTCGGCATTAACATTAGCGGTTGCCTCCTTCCCTCCGATCGCCGTAACGGCGGTCGCCATTGAAGGGTCTGCCGCCACCGCGGCGGTCGGAGCCTCTGTTGTCGTCGCGACGGCGATCGTTGCGGCGGTCACGGCGCGGAGCCTCCGGCGTGGTGTTGCGCAGCGTGGTGTTCAGGACTTCGCCCTTGTAAATCCAAACCTTGCAGCCGATTTTGCCGTAGGTGGTGTTTGCCTCTGCGAAGCCGTATTCAATGTCTGCGCGAATGGTCTGCAGGGGAATCGTGCCTTCATGATACGACTCGCTGCGGGCGATTTCTGCGCCGCCGAGACGTCCGCCGCAAGAGCACTTGATGCCCTTTGCGCCCAGACGGGTCGCGCGCTGCATTGCCTGCTTCATTGCGCGGCGGAAAGAGATTCTCTTCTCCAACTGCGCTGCGATGTTTTCCGCGACGAGCTGCGCATTGAGATCCGGGTTGCGGATTTCCACGATATTCAGCGCGACCGGCTTTGCGAGCTTCTTCTCGAGTTCGCCGCGCAGCTTCTCAATTTCCTGACCGCCGCGACCGATGACGACACCGGGACGCGAGCAGTGGATATTGACCTTTACGCGCGCATCGCTTCTCTCGATTTCGATTTTGCCGATGCCTGCGGAGTAGAGCTTGCTTTTGAGATCCTTGCGAATGTTGTAGTCTTCAACAACGAGGTCACCGACTTTATCTTCGCGAGCATACCAACGTGAGTCCCAATCCTTGATTACGCCGACGCGCAATCCGTGGGGATTAACTTTTTGTCCCATAGTAACCTCCTGTTAAGCTTTCTCACTCACACCAATGGTGATGTGAGTAGTTCTCTTCAGAATGCGATTGTATCTGCCCTTTGCTCTCGGTCTGCCGCGCTTGAGCGTCGGACCGGGGTTGGCAACAGCCGTGGACACGAACAGACTGTCTGCATCCATGCCATGGTTGTTTTCGGCGTTTGCAATCGCACTCTTTAGGAGCTTGAGCATCGGCTCGGAAGCTGCTTTGGGTGTCTGCATCATGTAAACGCAGGCAGTTTTGGCATCCTTGCCGCGGATAAGATCGCAGAGGATCGTAACCTTGCGCGGGGAAATGCGCAAGTGTTTCAGGTGAGCTTTTGCTTCCATAATTTCTCCTCCCTTACTTCGCATTGGAGGTCTTGCTGCCGGAATGTCCGCGGTACGTTCTGGTGGGAACGAACTCGCCCAGCTTATGACCAACCATGTCTTCTGTCACATAGACGGGAACGTGCTTACGTCCGTCGTGGACAGCGATTGTGTGACCGACAAAGGAGGGGAAAATGGTAGAGGACCTCGACCAGGTCTTCAGCACTTTCTTTTCACCGCTTTTGTTCAGCTCTTCGATGCGCTTGTACAGCTCAGGAGCAACAAACGGGCCTTTTTTAATGCTTCTGCTCATTATTCATTTCCTCCTTACTTACTGTTTCTGCGCTTGACGATGAACTTGTTGCTTGCCTTTTTCGCCTTGCGAGTCTTCAGACCCATTGCAGGCTTGCCCCACGGCGTCACAGGACCCGGGCGACCAATCGGCGCGCGACCTTCACCACCACCGTGCGGGTGATCGTTCGGGTTCATAACAGAACCGCGGACTGTCGGGCGGATGCCCATGTGGCGCTTGCGTCCGGCCTTACCGATGTGGATGTTGCCGTGATCGACGTTGCCGACCTGCCCGATTGTCGCGATGCAGTTGACGCGCACGAAGCGCACTTCACCGGACGGCAGACGAACCTGCGCCATTTCGCTTTCCTTCGCCAGAAGCTGCGCCGCAACACCCGCAGAGCGGACAAGCTGTGCGCCGCGACCGGGCTGCAGCTCAATGTTGTGGATAACCGTACCGACGGGGATGTTTGCAATCGGCAGGCAGTTACCGGGCTTGATGTCCGCGCCTGCAGAGGAGATGATGCTGTCGCCGACTTTCAGACCGACCGGGGCGAGGATGTAGCGAAGCTCGCCGTCCTCATACTTCACCAATGCAATGAAGGCGCTGCGGTTCGGGTCGTATTCCATGCGCTGAACAACGGCGGGCATATCCACCTTGTTGCGCTTGAAGTCGATAATGCGGTATTTGCGCTTGTTGCCGCCGCCGTGGTGACGGACGGTGATTTTGCCGTAGCTGTTGCGACCGGAATGCTTCTTCAGCGTCTCAACAAGGCTACGCTCGGGCTTTGCCTTCTTATCTACGCCGTCGAATGCAGACACGGTCATGCCGCGCCGCGCGGGCGTATAAGGCTTGTAAGATTTAATCGCCATTTTGCGTTACACTCCTTTTTGAGATTGTTTAGACCATACCTTCGAAGAATTCGATGGTTTTTGAATCAGCGGTCAGCTTTACAACGGCTTTCTTGTGCGCGGAGGTCAGCCCGGCAGGATATCTGCCCTGACGGCGCTCTTTGCCGTGGGTGCGAAGGGTTGTGACCTTCTCGACCTTCACCTTGAAGATTTCGGTGATCGCCTTCTTGATTTCAATCTTGTTGGCGTCGTTTGCAACGATGAAGGTGTACTTCTTGTCGCCCGTGGCTTCCATGGATTGCTCCGTAATTACCGGGCGGATGATGATGTCATATGCCGACTTCATGCGAACACCTCCTGAATCTTCTCAAGCGCTGCCTTGTCAAGCACGAGCTTCTTTGCGGTGAGGATGTCATAAACGTTGATGAGGTTTGCGAAGGTTGTCTTGACGCCGGGGATATTGCGGGCGGACAGGACTACGTTCTGGCATACTTCAGCGGTTACGACCAGCGCCTTGCTGTCTGCGTTCACTGCGCTGAGGAAACCTGCGAACTTCTTGGTTTTGATTTCGTCCATCTTGATTTCGTCGATAACGACGATGTCACTCGAGGCAGCCTTTGCACTCAGGACGGACTTCAGCGCCAGACGGCGCACCTTCTTATTGAGGGTGTAGCTGTAATCTCTGGGCTTCGGGGCGAACACGACGCCGCCGTGCGTCCACTGCGGAGCGCGGGTGCTTCCCTGGCGGGCGTGACCTGTGCCCTTTTGGTTCCAAGGCTTCTTGCCGCCGCCAGAAACTTCCGCGCGGGTCAGCGCAGACTGTGTGCCCTGCCGGCAATTTGCCAAATGGTTTTTCACAACATCGTGAACAACAGAGTTGTTCGGCTCGATGCCAAACACTGCCTCAGAGAGTTCAATCTCGCCGACGCTTTTGCCGTTCATGTCGTAAATGGTTGTTTTAAGCATGATTTAACTCTCCTTTCTTAGCCTCTGGAAGCCTTCTGCGGGTTACGTGCGGAAGCCTTCTGCGGGTTCTTGCTGACGCCGGCATCGCCATGTGCCTTAACGTTCTTAACAGTGCTCTTGATATAGACAAGACCGCCCTTGGGTCCGGGGATTGCGCCGCGGACGACGATCATGTTCAGCTCGCTGTCAATCTTGACAACATCGAGATTCTGCACAGTGATTTGCTCGTTGCCCATCTGTCCTGCGCCGATTTTTCCCTTGAAAATGCGGGAAGGATCGGAGGACGAGCCCATAGAGCCTGCATGACGATGAACCGGGCCGCCGCCGTGGGTCATCGGGGTGCGCTGTGCGTTCCATCTCTTAACAACGCCTTGGAAGCCGTGACCCTTGGAAGTACCGGTGACGTCTACACGGTCGCCGACGCCGAAGGCATCTGCCTTAATTTCGCTTCCGATTTCGATTTCGTCTGCGTTGTTGAGCTTGAATTCTTTCAAATGTTTCTTTGCCGTTACGCCTGCTTTTTTCAGGTGTCCCAGCTCGGGCTTGCTCAGCTTTCTCTCGACGACGTCGCCGAAAGCCAACTGCACAGAAACGTAGCCGTCATTTTCCATCGTCTTCTTCTGAGCAACGACGCACGGGCCTGCCTCAATGACAGTAACCGGGATAACGCGTCCAAGCTCATCGAAGATTTGGGTCATGCCCACTTTCTTGCCGATGATTGCTTTCTGCATGGTTTGTTTACTCCTTTGTTGTAGGTTATTGGTTGGCAGACGCGGCGCATTGCCGATTTGCCAACATGACCCAGGACTGCCGCAAGTGCAGCCATGGTGCGCTGTATACTATATAATATAGTGATTACAGCTTTATCTCAATCTCAACACCTGCCGGCAGGTCGAGCTTCTGAAGAGCTTCGATGCACTTTGCATTGGGGTTGAGGATATCGATCAATCTCTTGTGGGTTCTGCGTTCAAACTGCTCGCGCGAATCTTTGTACTTATGCACAGCGCGCAGGATGGTGATGACTTCCTTCTTCGTGGGAAGCGGGATAGGACCGGAGACGGTTGCGCCGTTGCGCTTTGCGGATTCTACGATTTTCTCTGCGCTGGAGTCGATGAGCTGATGGTCATACGCCTTGAGGCGAATTCTGATCATTTCGTTTGCCATGTTTTGTGTTTCCTCCTTGATGAACGTACTCAGTTTCGTTTTTTCTGGGTACGGTGGGGGATTTTGCTGTACGCTTTGCCGTGCGTATCACTCCATCTCATGAAAAACGGTCGGCAGTTGCCGACCCGGATTCACGCAATGGCGATATACGCCACGCACTTTGATTCCCCAGCCGCCCGATTGTCGGACATACTCCACGGAAGTTACCGCCTTATGGCGCAATCTCCCGCTTCATCGCACGATTGCGCGCAGTTACTGCAAACGCGCGCCCGTTTATAGTAGTACACGCAGCCGCGAATGTCAAGAACTTTTTCGCGATTTTTTACAAAAATGCGGAATATTTTTTGGTAAAAGCGGAGAAAACGCCTGCGCGTTTCGCGCAGCAGAAAATCGCCGCAAAATACGACCGAAACAGCGCATTTTGCGGCGATTCTTGTTAGCGGAAGTCCGCTGCTAATCAATCAGCTTGAATGCCTTGGCAAGCAGCGCCTCTCGAATTTGCTGAATGTGTTCGTGGTTTCTCGTTTCCATTGTAATGTGCAGATAGCAGCCGTTGATATCCGAGCCTTCGTTCGTGTGCTCGTGATGTACGCCGATGACATTGCCGCCGAGCTCCGCAATAATCTGCGAAACCAGCACAAGCTGCCCCGGGCGGTCCGCAAGTTCGATATTGAGCTTGCACGTTCTGCCGGACATCATCAAGCCGCGGTCAATCACGCGGGAGAGAATCGTCACATCGATATTGCCGCCGGAAACAAGGCAGACGACCTTCTTGCCCTTAACGGGGACTTTATTAAACATCGCAGCCGCAACCGCAACCGCGCCTGCGCCCTCGGCAACCAGCTTTTGCTGCTCCATCAGGGCAAGAATCGCAGCCGAAATCTCGTCGTCGGTGACGGTGACGATTTCATCGACGTATTCCTTGCAAAGCTCGTAGGTCAAATCGCCCGGGCGCTTGACCGCAATGCCGTCTGCCATGGTGGCAACCTGACGCAAATTGCCGATATGTCCGTCGCGCAGAGAGCGGAACATGCTCGCAGCGCCCGATGCCTGCACGCCGTAGACCTTAATGGATGGTTTGAGCTGCTTAATGGCAAATGCCATGCCGGAAATCAGCCCGCCGCCGCCGACCGGCACAATCACAGCGTCCATCTCCTCGACCTGATCCATCAGCTCGAGGGCAATCGTCCCCTGCCCGGCTATGACAAACTCGTCGTCGAAGGGGTGGATAAAGGCATAGCCCTTCTCATCGCGCAGGGAGACCGCCTTGTTATACGCATCGTCATAAATGCCGTTGACCATAATGACCTCTGCGCCGTAGCTGCGGGTTGCCTCGATTTTGGAAATCGGCGCGAGGTCAGGCAGGCAAATGTACGCCTGAATGCCGTTTTTCTGCGCCGCAAGGGCGACGCCTTGGGCGTGATTTCCCGCCGAGCAGGCGATTACGCCGCGCGCACGCTCTTCTGCGCTGAGCTGCGACATCTTGTAGTACGCGCCGCGCACCTTGAAAGAGCCTGTCACCTGCAAGTTTTCTGTTTTCAAGAGAATCTGCGCATCGGGGTTGATGTGCGGCGCTGCAATCACGTCCGTCATGCGCAGCACATCGCGCAGAACATAGCTTGCGTGGTAGATTTTGTCTAAAGTTAACATTCGGTATGCCTCTCTATTCTTCTCCGGCAATCAGGCTGTCGGTAAATTGTGCCGCAATGCGCGGCGAGCGTCCGCCGCGGCGCAGGGCGTACGCCTCTGCGCGGGCATCGAGCACCTCGCCTGCAAGCGCGACGCCCTTTTCTTCGGCAAGTGCGCGGACAATGCGCAAAAACAGCGCTTTGTCGGGGCGGTAAAAGCGCACAACCAGCCCGAAGCGGTCAGACAGTGACAAAAGCTCCTGCATCGTGTCCTCGCGGTGCACATCATCGCCGCTGCGCTCCGCAAAATTCTCGCGCACCAAATGCCGCCGATTGCTGGTGGCGTAAATGGCGACATTGTCTCCCCGCGCGGCAGTCGAGCCTTCCAGAATCGCCTTGAGCGTGCTGAAGGCGTCGCTGCGGTCGGAAAAGGACAAATCGTCGATAAAAATCACAAATTTCAGCGGGTTGGACTTGAGCTTTGCCATGAGCGCGGGCAAGAGCAAAATCTGCTCCTTGCGCAGCTCAATCAGGCGCAACCCTTCCGGCGCAAGCAGATTCACCACCGCCTTCACCGTAGAGGATTTCCCCGTCCCGGCGCTGCCCGAAAGAAGGACATTCGCAGCGGGTTTTCCTGCAAGCAGCGCCTTGCTGTTTTCAATCACCAGCTGCCGCTGCTGCTCGTAGCCCGTGAGGTCGGAAATCTCAATGCGGTCTGCATTGGAAACCGGCGTAATCTCGCCGTTTTCCATGCGGAACATGGTATGCCAGGCAAACACGCCGTAGCCCACGCGCTTTACATCCGCAAGCCGCTTTTCGTAGAAAGAAAGCAAATCCACGGGCGTATTTTCAAACTCCGGCAAGTAGCCGTCAAAGCAGATGCGTTCGCGCAAGGCGTTCGCATCGAGCTGTGTGAGTTCTGAAAGCAGCGTCAGCTCCGCAACCGCGCATTGCCTAAGACGGGGCGAGGGCTCCGCACTGCCCGCGCAGGCAATCACATATTCATTTTCGTCCTCAGCAAGCGCGGTTTGCAGGAAGGCGCTCAGGCTGAAGTCATAGGCAATCAGCGCGCTGACAAACGCGCCGTAGCGCTGCGCCAGCTGCGCGGCGTCCGCATCGCACAGCAAAAACGCCCGCAATGCCTGCAAAGGCGCTTGCTGCACAAGCCTGCGAAACACCACAACCGCGCCGAGCGCAGGGGCAATTGTATCCCAAGTATACTGCATGCGTATCCCGCCTTTACTCTCCAAGCTCCGCGAGGATTTTCTGCGTCATTTCCTTTGTCGTCAGCGGGGGCGCGCCGCCGTGCGCCAAATCAGCCGTGCGCCAGCCTGCCGCAAGCACGCGGTCAACCGCCTGCTCAATGGCGTCCGCCTCGTCGGCAAGCGCAAAGGAGTAGCGCAGCATCATCGCGGCAGAGAGGATGGTTGCGATGGGGTTTGCCTTATTTTGCCCCGCAATATCGGGGGCAGAGCCGTGAATCGGCTCGTACATCCCGCGCGTCCCCTCACCCAGAGAGGCGGAGGGAAGCATGCCGATAGAACCTGTAATCTGCGATGCCTCATCGGAGAGAATATCGCCGAACATATTCGAGGTGACGACCACGTCGAACTGCGCGGGATTTCGCACCAGCTGCATGGCAGCATTGTCCACCAGCATATCCGCGCAGGACACATCGCTGTACTCCAGCGCAATCTCATGCACAACCTTGCGCCACAGGCGGGAGGTTTCGAGCACGTTCGCCTTATCGATACTGATGAGATTACCGCGGCGCTTTCTTGCAGCTTCAAAAGCAACCCGCGCAATGCGCTCGATTTCCATGCGGCTGTAGCATTCGGTGTCGAACGCCTCCTCGCCGTATTTCCCCACGCGCATGCCGCGCTCGCCGAAGTAAATGCCGCCCGTCAGCTCACGGACAATCATCATGTCAAAGCCGCGCTCTACAATATCCGCCCGAAGCGGGCATTCCTCACGCAGGGCGTGATACAGCTTTGCCGGGCGCAGGTTCGTAAAAAGCCCAAGCGCCGCGCGGATACCCAAAAGCGCCTTTTCCGGGCGAAGATTTCCGGGAAGCGTATCCCATTTCGGACCGCCCACCGCGCCGAGAAGCACGCTGTCGGAAGCAAGGCAGCCTTCGACTGTTTCCTTCGGCAGAGGCTCGCCGCAGGCGTCGATGGCGCTGCCGCCGATGAGATAGGATTCGTATTGGAATTCGTGCCCGAATCGCGCCGCGATTTTGTCTAAAACTTCTACCGCGCTGTCAACGATCTCCGGACCGATGCCGTCGCCGCGCAGAAGCGCTATTTTATATTGCAAGGCAAGTGCCTCCTCTCAGCGGATACTGCCGTTTTGAATGGACGGCACCAGCCCGCCGTTTTCAATAATCTTCTGAATGAACGGGGGAAACGGCTCTGCAGCAAAGCATGCGCCGGAATTCTCGTCGAGAATCTCGCCCTTTCCCAAATCGGCAGCAACCATGTCGCCTTCCGCAATCGCCTCTACGGCATCGGGGCATTCGACAATGGCAAGCCCGATATTGATGGCATTGCGGTAGAAAATGCGGGCAAAGCTCGATGCAATTACCAAACGCACGCCGCTTTCCTTAATGGCAATGGGCGCATGCTCACGCGATGAGCCGCAGCCGAAATTCCAGCCCGCAACGAGGATGTCCCCCGGCTGCACCCTTTCGCAGAACGTCGGGTCTAAATCCTCCATGCAGTGCGCGGCCAGCTCCTGATTGTCGCTGGTGTTGAGGTAGCGAGCGGGAATAATGACGTCGGTATCGACGTTGTTCCCGTACTTAATGACATGACCGTGAAATTTCATCCGAGAACCTCCTGCACACCGGCAATTCTGCCTGCAATTGCGCTTGCCGCGGCGACTGCCGGGCTTGCGAGATACACCTCTGATTTTGTATGTCCCATGCGCCCGACGAAATTGCGATTCGTCGTTGCAACCGCGCGTTCGCCCTCGGCAAGCACGCCCATGTGCCCGCCAAGGCACGGGCCGCAGGTGGGCGTGGAAACCACGCAGCCCGCCTCGATAAAGGTTTTGAGCAGCCCGTTTTCCATGGCTTTTAAGTAAATCTGCTGCGTGGCGGGGATGATGATCGCCCGCACACCGCGGGCAATCTTCCTGCCTTTCAGGATGGACGCAGCTTCTTCCAAATCTCGGTAATACCCGTTGGTGCAAGAGCCGATAACCACCTGGTCGATGCGAATCTCGCCGATATCGTCGATAGGCAATGTGTTTTCCGGCAAATGCGGGAAAGCAACCGTGGAGCGAAGGGCGCTGAGGTCAATATCCACCTCGCGCTCATAGACCGCGTCCGCATCCGCTTCATAGACCGCAGGCGTACGGCTTGTACGCGCGGCTACATACGCAAGCGTCTGCTCGTCAACGGGGAAAATGCCGTTCTTCGCGCCCGCCTCGATTGCCATGTTTGCAATCGTGAGTCTGTCGAAAATCGACAGTGCGCCGACGCCCTCGCCCGCAAATTCGAGCGAGCGGTACAGTGCGCCGTCCACGCCGATTTTGCCGATTAGGTGCAAAATCACATCCTTGCCGGATACGTAGGGCGCAAGTTTTCCGCGCAGATTCACGCGGATTGCGGACGGCACTTTCAGCCACGCCTTGCCGATTGCCATGCCCGCCGCCATATCCGTCGAGCCGACGCCCGTGGAAAATGCGCCAAGCGCGCCGTAGGTGCAGGTATGCGAATCCGCGCCGATTACAATATCGCCGGGAATCACAAGCCCCTGCTCGGGGAGCAGCGCATGCTCAATGCCCATCGCGCCGACGTCGTAGAAATGCGTAATGTTCTTCTCCGCGCAGAACTCGCGGCACTGCTTGCACTGCTGCGCAGCTTTGATGTCCTTGTTCGGCGCAAAGTGGTCGAGCACGACCGTCACGCGGTCGCGGTCGTAGACCTCGTCAAAGCCCATACGCGCAAACTCGCGGATTGCCACGGGCGAGGTAATATCATTTCCCAGCACACGATCCAGCTTCGCCAGAACCAGCTGCCCGGCTTTGACCTCGGCAAGCCCCGCATGCGCAGCAATGATTTTCTGCGTCATTGTCATTGGCATGACCGTCACGCTCCTTTGTAGTTGATAATCGCGCCTTTGTCCGCAGAGGACACCGTCTGCGCATAGCGCTTTAAGTAGCCGGTGATGCCCTCTTTTTGCAAAATCGGCATCTCCTTCTTGCGGCGCTCGAGTTCCTCGTCGCCGACGCACAGCGTAATGCTTCTGTTCGGAATGTCAATTTTGATGCGGTCGCCGTCGCAGACATAGGCAATCAGCCCGCCGCGGGCAGCCTCGGGCGAAACATGCCCAATCGATGCGCCGCGCGTTGCACCGGAGAAGCGCCCGTCCGTAATTAAGGCAACCTGCTTGTCCAGCCCCATTCCCGCGATTGCCGAGGTCGGCGAGAGCATCTCGCGCATCCCCGGTCCTCCCGACGGGCCTTCGTAGCGGATAACGACCACATCGCCCGCCTGAATGCCGCCCTCGTAAATCACGCGGATACATTCCTCTTCGCTGTTAAACACGCGGGCAGGTCCTTCGTGCGCCAGCATCTCCGGCGCAACCGCCGCCTGCTTGACCACGCAACCGTTTTGCGCCAGATTTCCGCGAAGGACGGCAATGCCGCCTGTTTTTGTATAGGGATTGTCGATAGAACGAATGACCGTTTCATCGAGATTTTGCACGCCCGCGAGGTTCTCGGTAAGCGTCTTCCCGGTGCAGGTCATGCAGCTTGTATCGAGCAAGTCTTTCTTCGCAAGCTCCGCAAGCACCGCATGTACGCCGCCAGCCTCCTGCAAATCCTCCATATACGTCGGTCCGGAAGGAGCAAGATGACACAGATTCGGCGTGCGCGCGCTGATTTCATTGACCAGTTCCAAGTCGAAATCGATGCCGCACTCGTTGGCGATTGCGGGAAGATGCAGCATGCTGTTTGTGGAACAGCCCAGCGCCATATCCGCCGCAATGGCATTGCGCAGCGCGCCCGGCGTCATAATGTCCAGCGGGCGGATGTTTTGCCGCAGCAGCTCCATCACCTGCATGCCGGCATGCTTTGCAAGCTCAATGCGCTTGGAATAGACCGCAGGAATCGTGCCGTTGCCGCGCAGCGCCATGCCCAAAACCTCTGTCAGGCAGTTCATGGAGTTGGCGGTGTACATCCCGGAGCACGAACCGCAGGTAGGGCAGGTTTTGTTCTCATATTCGCACAGACCGCCCTCGTCGAGCTTGCCTGCCATATACGCGCCGACTGCCTCGAACATGCTCGAAAGGCTGGTTTTCTTCCCGCCCACACGCCCCGCGAGCATCGGCCCGCCGCTGACGAAAATCGTCGGCACATTCAACCGCGCAGCAGCCATCAGCAGCCCCGGCACATTCTTATCGCAGTTGGGTATCATCACAAGTCCGTCAAAGCCGTGCGCCAGCACCATTGCTTCCGTGGAGTCGGCAATCAAATCGCGCGTTACGAGCGAATACTTCATGCCGCGGTGTCCCATGGCAATGCCGTCGCACACGGCAATCGCGGGGAACATAATCGGCGTCCCCCCTGCCATGGCAACGCCCAGCTTGACCGCCTCGGTGATTTTGTCCAGATTCATATGCCCCGGAACAATTTCATTATACGAGCTGACAATGCCGATGAGCGGGCGCTGCATCTCCTCGGGCGTCAGTCCGAGGGCGTGATACAACGAGCGGTGCGGTGCGTTGGACGCACCGTTGACTACGGTGTCTTTGACCATTGTTCTGCCTCCAAACTCAGTTGTTGATCAGCTTATCCTCGTCGCTCCAGCTGTAGAGCTTGCGAATATCCTTGCCGACGACTTCCGCAGGGTGCTCCGCGCCCGCCTTGCGCATGGCGTTGAAGTGCACCTGCGAACCTGCCTCGGACATATCCAACAGGAAGTCCTTTGCGAAAGTGCCGTCTTGAATATCGGAGAGAACCTTCTTCATCGCCTTCTTGGTTTCGGCGGTGATAATCTTCGGACCTGTGATATAGTCGCCGTATTCGGCGGTATTGGACACGGAATAGCGCATGCCCTCGAAGCCGCTTTGGTAAATCAGATCGACAATCAGCTTCATCTCGTGGATGCACTCGAAGTACGCGTTACGCGCATCATAGCCCGCCTCAATCAGCGTTTCAAAGCCTGCCTGCATCAGGGCGCAAACGCCGCCGCAGAGCACAGCCTGCTCGCCGAAGAGATCGGTTTCGGTCTCAGTGCGGAAATTGGTTTCCAAAACGCCTGCGCGCGCGCCGCCGATGCCCAGCGCATAGGCAAGCGCGATTTCCATCGCGTCGCCGCTTGCATCCTGCTCGACCGCCACCAAGCACGGAACGCCCTTGCCCACTTGATACTCGCTGCGGACGGTGTGCCCGGGTCCCTTCGGGGCGACCATAATGACGTTCACATCAGCAGGCGGCTTGATGCAGCCGTAGTGGATATTAAAGCCGTGTGCAAATGCGAGCGTCTTGCCCTCGGAGAGGTTCGGCGCAATGCTCTCCTTATAGAGCTTTGCCTGCAGCTCGTCGTTGATGAGAATCATGATGAGGTCTGCGTTCTTTGTCGCCTGCGCGGCGGTCATAACCTTCAGCCCCGCCTTTTCCGCCTTTGCCCAGCTCTTGCTGCCTTCGTAAAGCCCAACGATTACGTCTACGCCGGAGTCGTGCAGATTCAGTGCGTGTGCATGTCCCTGCGAGCCGTAGCCGATGATGGCGACGGTCTTGCCGCTGAGTTTGCCGAGGTCACAGTCCTGCTGATAATAAATTCTTGCATCTGTCATGATAATTTTCCTCTTTTCTTATAATTACTTATTTAATATACTGCCGCTGCCGCGCTCGAGCGCAACGATTCCCGTGCGGCAAATCTCGATAATGCCGATGGGCTTCATCACGCCGATAAACGCGTCAATTTTCTCCGGGTCGCCGGTGACTTCAATGCACAAGGCGTCTTGCGAATAGTCGATGATTTTTCCCCGAAAGATACTCACCGCGTTCATAATGTCGTTGCGGGTATCCTTGGAATTTTTCATCTTAATGAGCATCAGCTCGCGGTCAATCGACGAGCCACGCTCGAGAATTTCCACCTTGCGCACATTGAAAAGTTTCCGCAGCTGGTTGATGAGCTGGTCACGGGCGTAGCCGTCGCCGCTCAGGGAAATCGTGATGCGCGAATACGCCGGGGATTCCGTTTCGCCGACGGTGAGGGCGTCAATGTTAAAGCCGCGGCGCGTAAACATGCTCGTTACGCGGGTCAAAACGCCGAATTTGTTCTCAACGTAAACCGCAATGATAAATTTGCTCATTTCGCCACCTCCGCCTTCGTGATGATGTCGTCCATGCTGCCGCCGGGCGGGAGCATGGGAAGCACAAATTCGTCCTTGTCAATCGGGCATTCGATAAGCACAGGTCCGTCGACGGCAAATGCCTTTTGGAAAACCTCTTCAAACTCGGCAATGGACGATACGCGGTATCCCTGCGCGCCGAATGCCTCGGCAAGTTTCACAAAGTCGGTCTTTCTGCCGAGCGTCGTCGCGCTGTAGTGCTGCTTGAAGAAGAGCGTCTGCCACTGCCGCACCATGCCCAAAACGCCGTTGTTCATCAGGACAATGGTCAGCGGAGTGCGGTAGCTTACAGCGGTTGCCAGCTCATTGAGATTCATGCCGAAGCTGCCGTCGCCGGTGATGAGCACCACGCGCTCCTTTGCCGCAACTGCAGCGCCGATGGCGGCGCCCATACCAAAGCCCATCGTGCCCAAGCCGCCGCTTGAGACAAACTTGCGCGTCTTGTTAAAGCGGCAATACTGCGCAGCCCACATCTGATGCTGCCCCACGTCGGTAGCAATCACGGTGTCGTCGGTGACCGCCTTGTTGATGCACGCAAGGACATTGCGCGGAACCATGGCGTCGGGCTGCGGGGCGCTGCTTGCCTCGGTTTCTTTCAGCGTATCGACAAACTGCATCCACTTCGGGCGCTTACCGCCTTGAACCAGCGCAGCGATTCGCTCGAAGGTGTCTTTCACGTCGCCGACAATGCCTAAGGAGATGCCGATATTCTTCCGAATTTCGGAGAAATCAATATCGATATGGATAATTTTCGCCTTTGTTGCATACTTCGCGGTATTTCCCGTGGCGCGGTCGCTGAAGCGAACGCCGATTGCTACAATCAAATCCGCATTGTGCTGCGCCATGGACGAGGCGTAGCGCCCGTGCATGCCCTGCATGCCGAGAAAGCGCGGGCAATCGGTTGAAACAGCGGAAATTCCCATGAGGCTGCAGCCGATTACCGCATCGGTCTTGTCGGCAAAGGCTGCAATCTCGTCTGCGATACCCGCGCCGATTGCGCCGCCGCCGATATACAGATAGGGACGCTCGCTCTCGTCAATCATTTTCGCAGCCAGCGCAATGTCCGCCTGCGCTGCATGCAGATTGTCAAACTTCGGCGCAATCGGCTGCGGTTCGTAATCGTACTGCGCCATTTGAATATCCTTCGGCACATCGATAAGCACAGGTCCGGGTCTGCCGGAGCGCGCAATGCGGTACGCCTCGCGGATAGAGTCTGCAAGCGAGGCAATATCGTTAATAAAATAGTTGTGCTTCGTAATGGGCAGCGTAATTCCCGTAATATCAATCTCTTGGAAGCTGTCCTTGCCGATCAGGCTGCGCGGCACATTGCCGGTGATGGCAAGCATCGGCACGGAGTCGAGCATTGCGGTTGCAATGCCTGTGACCAAATTCGTTGCGCCGGGGCCGGAAGTGGCAAAAACCACGCCGACCTTGCCGCTTGCGCGAAAGTGCCCGTCGGCAGCGTGCGCCGCGCCCTGCTCGTGCGCCGCCAGATAGTGGCGGATGCGGTCGCGCTTTTCGTAGAGCGCCTCATAAATATTGATCGCCTGCCCGCCGGGATAACCGAAAACGTCCGTCACGCCCAGCTCAATGAGGGTCTCAATGATAATTTGTGCACCTGTCATCTTCATTTGCTTACCTCCTCTGTCTCTTCTAAAAGTCGGTTGATTGCACTGATCAGCGCATAAATGGAGGAAACGATAATGTCCGTATCCACGCCGACGCCCCAAACCAGCGAGCCGTCTTCCCGGCGCAGACTGACATAGGATGCCGCGCTGGAGTGCGAATGCTCCTCAAGAGCATGCTCGCTATAGGAATCGAAGGTGTATCTATCTCCGATGAGCTTCTTAATGGCGTTCTCGGCAGCGTCTAAGCGACCGTTGCCGTAAGCCTCCTGCAAAATCGTTTCGCCGCGGTATTCGAGCGTAACCTCCGCGAAGAACTGCCCGCCCTGCGGGCGGAAATGCACTTCTTTCAGCGAGAGCGTCTTTGTCAGGTTTACGTACTCTTCTCGGAAAATCTCGTATACCTCCTGCGGCTGCAGCTCGCAGTGGCGAACGTCTGAAATATGCTTCACATGGTAGCTGAATTCCTCGCGCATCTTCTGCGGCAGATCAAAGGAAAACATCGTTTGCATCAGATAGCCGATGCCGCCCTTGCCCGACTGGGAGTTGATGCGAATCACGTCGGTCTCGTAAACCCTGCCCACATCCGCCGGATTCAGCGGCAGATACGGCACGGTCCAGTACGCGGGCGCATTCTCGCCGCGATAGTGCATACCCTTGGCGATGGCGTCCTGATGCGAACCGCTGAAGGCTGCGAAGACCAGCTGCCCGCTATAGGGCTGGCGCTCGTAGACATGCATGCGCGTGATGGCTTCGTACTTCGCGGTGATTTTCGGCAGATTCGTAAAATCCAGCTGCGGGTCTACCCCCTGCGAATACATATTCATCGCTAAGGTGATGATATCGACATTGCCCGTGCGCTCGCCATTGCCGAAGAGTGTGCCTTCGATGCGATCCGCGCCTGCAAGCAAGCCCATTTCGCTGTCTGCAACCGCGCAGCCGCGGTCGTTATGCGGGTGCAGAGAAATGACGACATTCTCCCGCCCCTTGAGGTGCTTGCACATATAGGCAACTTGGTTCGCGTACACGTGCGGCATGGAAACCGACACCGTAACGGGCAGATTGATAATCACCTTATCCTCCGCAGTAGGCTTCCAGATGGCAAGCACCTCGTTGCAAATCTCCACGGCGAAGTCCAGCTCCGTTCCCGTAAAGCTCTCGGGCGAATATTCAAAGCGGAAATTGCCCTGCGTTTTCTCGCGGTAGCTCTTGCACAGGTGCGCGCCGGTTTTCGCAATCTCAATAATCTCCGCGCGGCTCTTGCGGAAAACCTGCTCGCGCTGCGCAAGGGAGGTGGAATTATATAAATGTATCACCGCGTTTTTTGCGCCGCGCAAAGCGTCGAAAGTTTTGGCGATAATGTGCTCGCGCGCCTGCGTCAGCACTTGGATGGACACATCGTCCGGAATCATTTGCTTTTCAATGAGCGTGCGGCAGAAGGTATATTCCGTTTCCGAGGCTGCGGGGAACCCGATTTCAATCTCCTTAAAACCGATTTGCACCAGAAGGCGGAAGAATTCCAGCTTCTCCTCCAAACTCATGGGCGTAATGAGCGCCTGATTGCCGTCGCGCAAATCCACGCTGCACCAACGCGGCGCATGGTCGATATAGGACTTTTTCATCCAGTCGAAATCCTGAAGCGGCGGCTCAAAAAATTGTCTTGTGTAGTTTTGGTATCCTTGCATGCACAATTCCTTCCCTTGTGTAAAAAAAAGCTCTTTTACACAAAACCAATCAAGTCAGTTGTGTAAAAGAGACGAAGCGTTCGCTCCGCGGTACCACTCTTTTTGGCGAAAAAATCGCCCACTCAGTCGCATCAAGCAATGCGATTCTCTATAACGGGAGAGACCCGTTCGCAGCTACTAAGTACACCTATACCGTTCAAGCGACAGCTCCGGGAGGAGTTCGGCGCACCCTCATATCGGCTTACAGCAACCGCCGACTCTCTGCGATGGTGAAGTGTACCTATTTTCCCTTCAACGCTTTCCTACAAGTATACCATGAAACCGTTCATTGTCAACAAAAAAATTCTTTGACTCGCGAAAGTCGGGCATTTTTACAAAAACACAGCGCCCCGCAGAATTTCCGCGAGGCGCTTCGTATCATTACAAGACAACTGCGATAACTTCCACTTCCACCAGCACGCCCTTCGGCAACGCGGCTGCAGCAACGCAGCTGCGCGCGGGCTTTTCGGTGAAGTAGCGGGCATACACCTCGTTGAATGCCGCGAAGTCGCCCATATCCTTCAAAAAGCACATTGTCTTCACCGCAGAGCCGTAAGACGCGCCCGCAGCCTCGAGCACTGCGCCGAGGTTTTTCATGACCTGCTCGCTCTGCGCGGTGATGCCCTGCGCATCGACATTCCCGGTTTCCGGGTTGATGGGAATTTGCCCGGAGGTATACACCATGCCCTGCACCACGATCGCCTGCGAGTACGGTCCGATAGCGGCTGGCGCTTTTTCAGTGAAAATCTTTTCCATAACTTATCTCCTTTACGTCTCCTCGCCCTGCGCAATGCGCGCGCGGATATAGGCGGGGACATCCTTCTGCGCGATGCCCAAAACCAGCGCAAATTCATCGTTCACGATTTTCTCCGCGTCACGCAGAACCTGATCGTCGCCCGTGCGCAGGTGACGCCCTGCGTCTTGCAGCTGCCGACGGTGCAAATACAGCATGCGAATCATGCGCACCATGGTGCTTCTGTCTCCGCTGGTTAGAATGCGGGCGAATTCCGCCTTGCGCGCGGCGGGGTCGTCGATCCAATCAAGCTCTTCCTGCGTAGAGATGGACAGAAGCGCCTCGATTTCCTCTTTCGTCAGCACGGGGCGCATACGCGCAAGAAGCTCCGCGTTCGTCGTGGGGACGTAAATGGTTGCATTCTCACGGAAAATCGGCTGCAGGACATAATACAGCCCGATTTTGCCGCCAATCTTCATTTTGCGGATTTCGGCGACTGCGCATACGCCCTCTAAGCCATAAAGAACCGCATCGCCAACCTGTAGTTGCATCCTCTCAGCTCCCCTCTTCCATGATTTTTCATCCACACTACGGGTATCCTTTTATTGATTATATCACATTTTCCCGAAAATGTCAGGCTTTATTTCAAGAAATTCCCCCCGAAGGAAAAAGCGATTGCTTCCCCGCCGCGCTTCTGCTATGATGGGGGATACAGAGGTTGTACTATGATGATTCTATATGAAGACGCTGCGCTTGTCGTATGCGTCAAACCGCGCGGCGTGCTGGCTGCCGCAGACGCCTCCGGCAAGCGCAATATGGCGGATTTGCTCGCGCCGCGCAGGGTTTTCCCCGTGCATCGGCTCGATGCGGACACGCTCGGCGTCATGGTTTTTGCCAAAACGCAGCAGGCTGCGGCGGCGCTTTCCAAAGCCATGCAAGACGGTTCTTGCAAAAAAGAATACTTGGCGCTGTGCGACTGCGCGCCCGCGCCGCCTTCTGCCGTTTTGGAAGATTTGCTCTTTTACGACCGCACGCGAAACAAAACCTATGTCGTCAACCGCGACCGCCGCGGCGTGAAGACCGCAAAGCTCTCCTACCGCACGCTGTGCACCCTGCCGGACGGCGGTGCGTGGCTGCATATCCGCCTGTATACCGGGCGCACGCAGCAAATCCGCGCCCAATTGGCGCAGCGCAAATGCCCGCTGCGCGGCGACCGAAAATACGGCGCAAAAACCGCCGGGGCGCTGCAGCTCTACGCTTGGCGACTCACCCTGCCGGGCGGGAAAAGCCATACCCTGCCGCGGGAATATCTTCCTCCAGATTTCGCTTGTAAAATCGGCGATTCTGCTCTATAATATCTGAATGCCGCGTGTTCGCGGCAATTCTCCCCTTTCTTGGAGGAAGCTGCATGGTGAAACAAAAACTCGACGCCTACCTCACCCCCGGCAAGCATGCGCACCTCATCGGCATTGGCGGCGTTTCGATGCGTCCGCTCGGATTGGTGCTGCGCGGGATGGGTTTGGTCGTCTCCGGCTCGGATATGAACGCCTCGGTCTCCACGGCGGAACTGATGGACAAGGGCATTTCCGTCCACATTGGTCACAGCGCAAAAAACATCCGCGGCGCGGACTGTATCATTCGCACGGCTGCCGTGCACAACGATAACCCCGAAATTGCCGCAGCCCGCGCACAGGGAATCCCCGTTTTTGAACGCGCAGAGGCTTGGGGGCTTCTGATGCGGGCTTACAAGAATGCCATCTGTGTCTCCGGCACGCACGGCAAAACAACCACCACCGCTATGCTGACGCATATTTTCATGCAGGCGCAGCGCGACCCCACCGTCATGATCGGCGGTTACCTGCCGCTGCTGCACGCGGGACACCGCGTGGGCGCGGGCGATACGATTATCGCCGAGAGCTGCGAATACTGCGACTCCTTTTTGAACTTTTGCCCCACCATTGCCATTGTCAATAATATTGAGGCGGATCATCTGGATTACTTCGAGGATTTAGACGCCGTGAAGCGCTCCTTCCGCAAGTTCGCGGGGCTCGTGCCGCAAACGGGGTATGTCATTGCCAACGGCGACGACGAGAATACCGTAGAGGCGCTGGGCGACCTTCCCTGCACCACCTTCGGCATCAATGCGAAAAACGACGTCCACCCCGAAAACCTCTCTGCCGATTGCCGCAGCTTTGACATCATCTTCATGGGCAAGAACTGCTGCCATGTGGATATGCAGGTCTACGGCAGGCACAATGTACTCAACGCCCTTGCAGCTGCCGCAGCAGCCTGTGTCATGGAGATTGACGGCGCTGCAATCGCAGCGGGGCTTGCCTCCTTCACGGGCGCGGGCAGGCGCATGGAATTCAAGGGGCATTTCCGCGGCGCGGACATTTTCGACGACTACGCCCACCACCCCGGCGAACTGCACGCCCTGCTTAACGCCGTGAAGCTTATGGGATATACGCGGATAGTCCTCGCCTTCCAGCCGCACACCTATACCCGCACGAAGGCGCTGTTTCCCGATTTTGTGCAGGAGCTGCGCCGCGCCGACCTTGCGGTGCTTGCAGAAATCTACGCAGCAAGAGAGCGAAATACCGTCGGCATCAGTTCGCGGGATCTGGCTCGGGAAGTACCCGGCTCACTGTTCTTTGAAACCCTGCCCGAAATCAGCGCCTATCTGCGAAACGTCCTCACAGACGGCGACATTCTGCTCACCGTCGGCGCGGGCGACATCTACGAAGTCGGCGAAGCGCTCCTTAACTAAAAAACTGCCCCTCGCCAAGTCTTGGCGAGGGGCGTTTCGTTATATAACTACACTGCAGGTCAGTGCCAGCGCGCCCGGTCCGACGTGGCAGGCAACGCTCAGAGAAAGCGGGTCCATATGGATTTCATAGCCGGGGAAGCTCTGCGAAACCTCTTGCTTCCACTTCTCCGCCTCTTCCAGATTTTCGGAATTTGCAGAATAGGCAATCATAATGCGCATCTTGCCCGCAGCAGCTTCTTCTACAAAGGCATCGTCGAAATCTGCGTGCATAAGGTCGAGCATCTTTTGCTTCGCAGCCTTCTTGCCGCGGCATTTGGCAAGCGGCTCAATCTTGCCGTCAACCAGCGTAAGCACGGGCTTGATATTCAGAATCGTGCCCATGGCAGCCGAGGCTGCCGAAATGCGCCCGCCCTTCAAAAGGTATTTCAGCGTATCTACAATCACGTAGATTCTCGACATACGCTTCATTTGCTCCAAGCGCACCCGAATTTCCGCCGCGCTAAACCCCTGCTGCGCCATCTTCAGCGCATCAAGAACCGCCTGCCGCTGCGTAACCGAAATACGCTGATTGTCAGCCACCTGCACTTTGCCGTCGTAGCTCTGCGAAAGCATAATGGCAGTCTCGCAGGAATTGCTCAGCCCGGTGGTAATCGGAATGTGCACCACCTCGTCATAGTCCTCCAGCAAGGCGTCCCAGCAGTCCAGCAAATCGGCGGGGCTGCTCTGCGAAGTCGTAATATCCGCGCCTGTAAGCAGCCTCTCGTAAAACTGCTCCTGCTTGAGCGAAATATCCTCTAAGACATTCTCCCCGTTTATCAGAAACGGGACGGGCACAACCGCAATACCCATTTGTTTTGCTTGCTCCTGTGTGATACCGCTGTTGCTGTCGGTTGAAATTGCTACGCGCATAGGCTCTTCCTTTCCGCCCGTCGGGGCGCTCACAAATGCAGCCGAACAAAGGATTTGTTCGGCTGCATCAGACGATTGCTTCGATTGCTTTATTCGACCTTCGGCAGCTTTGCCAAGCTGTTTGCAATCTCCTCGTCGGAGGGGATGTAGTCGGTCATTTCGCCGTCGTTATATTTCTTGTACGCAGTCAAATCATAGTAGCCCGTGCCGGTCAGACCGAAGACGATGTTCTTCGCCTCGCCGCTTTCCTTGCACTTGAGCGCCTCATCAATTGCCGCGCGAATGGCGTGGCTGCTCTCTGGCGCGGGCAGGATACCCTCGGTGCGGGCGAACATCTGCGCCGCTTCAAATACGCTCGTCTGCTCGACAGAAATTGCCTCCAGATAGCCGTCTTCGTAAAGCTGGGAGATGATGGTGCTCATGCCGTGATAGCGCAGTCCGCCTGCGTGGTTTGCAGAGGGCATGAAGCTGTGACCGAGCGTATACATCTTCGCCATCGGGCAAACGCGCCCGGTGTCGCAGAAGTCGTAAAGATACTTGCCGCGCGTCAGGCTGGGGCAGGATTTCGGCTCGACCGCAAGGATGCGCACATCGGACTCGCCGCGCAGCTTTTCGCCTACGAAGGGCGCCATCAGACCGCCCAAATTGGAGCCGCCGCCCGCGCAGCCGATGATAATATCGGGCTTAATGCCGTATTTATCGAGCGCGGTTTTGGTTTCCAAACCGATAATCGACTGGTGCAGCAGCACCTGCGACAAAACGCTGCCGAGCACATAGCGGTAGCCCGGCGTGCTCACCGCAGCCTCGACCGCCTCGGAGATTGCGCAGCCCAGCGAACCGTCCGTGCCGGGGAACTCTTCGAGCATTTTGCGCCCGATATTCGTCGTATCCGACGGCGAGGGCGTGATAGACGCGCCGTAGGTTCGCATGACCTCGCGGCGGAAGGGCTTCTGCTCGTAGGAAACCTTGACCATATAGACCTTGCAGTCTAAATCAAAGTATGCACACGCCATGGAAAGCGCCGTGCCCCACTGCCCTGCGCCGGTTTCCGTGGTTACGCCCTTGAGCCCTTGCTTCTTGGCGTAGTATGCCTGCGCAATTGCCGAATTGAGCTTGTGACTGCCGGAGGTGTTGTTGCCCTCAAATTTGTAGTAGATATGCGCAGGCGTGCCGAGCATCTTTTCCAGATAATACGCACGCACCAGCGGCGACGGGCGGTTCATCTTATAGAAATCGAGAATCTCCTGCGGAATGGGGACGAATTTGGTATCGTTGTCGAGTTCCTGCTTGGCAAGCTCCTCGCAGAAAACAGGCGAAATGTCCTCCACGGTGACCGGTTGCAGGGTCGCGGGGTTCAAAATGGGGGCGGGTTTGTTCTTCATGTCCGCGCGGACGTTGTACCATGCCTTCGGCAGCTCGCTCTCTTCTAAAAAGATTTTGTACGGAATTTGGTCTTTCATGGGGTTTCTCCTTTCAAAATAGCGGGAAAGGGTATAAAAATACTCCTATCCCAGTTTTCTGCTGGGACAAGAGTAGAAATTCATCTATTCCTGCGGTACCACCCGGCTTGGCGCAACGCGCCCACTCTGCACGTACTTCCATACGCTGACCCTTGTTAACGAAGTGCCCTCTCCGTCTTCCCTACCGGCTTGCGCGTTCGGTTCGCCCTCAGACGCCCATTCAAAATACCCTTCCATGCCGCCATCCCACCATCGGCGACTCTCTGCGATTTCCGAAGTATTCTTACTCACTCGTCCTCAACGGTTTTCATTATTAAAGCATACTTTTTTCTTCGTGTCAATCCCCGCGAGAAAAAATCAGAAATTTTTTCTCTATACTTTATGCACAAGCTATGGAAAATATCCACAATTTGTGCTATATTTAATGTATGTAAAAAATTTCCGAGGAGGTAATACATAATGAAATACGCAGGCACAAAAACAGAGGCAAATCTGCGCGAGGCATTTGCGGGAGAGAGCCAGGCAAGAAACAAGTACACCTATTTTGCAAGCGTTGCAAAGAAGCAGGGCTTTGAGCAAATCGCGGAGCTGTTCCTGAAAACCGCCGAGAATGAAAAAGAACACGCAAAGCTCTGGTTCAAAGCGCTGGGCGAACTGGGTAACACCGCAGAAAATCTCGCAGCGGCAGCCGAAGGCGAGAACTACGAGTGGACGGATATGTACGACCGCTTCGCCAAGGACGCAGACGAAGAGGGCTTCACGGAGCTTGCTGCGCAGTTTCGCGGCGTTGCGCTTGTAGAAAAAGCGCACGAGGCACGCTATCGCGCCCTTCTGAACAACGTCGAGATGCAAACCGTCTTTGCAAAAGCAGAGGAAACCATGTGGGAATGCAGAAACTGCGGTCACCTCGCCATGGGCAAAAAAGCCCCTGAGCTTTGCCCTGTCTGCAGCCATCCGCAGAGCTATTTTGAAGTCCGCAAGGCAAATTATTGATTCTCCGCTTCCCAATTTGATGCAAAAGCCCATCCGATTTTCGGATGGGCTTTCCGGCTGTCAAAAAACGGGATACCAAAGGTTACGGAGGGAAAGATCGTGTGAAAGAGTAGTTCCAATTAAAAATCGCTACTGCGATTTTTATAGCGCGGTAGCGCGTTTGGAACTTATGAGACGTCGCAGCGCCATAGGCGCTGCGTGGCGCGTAGCACCAGCATTCCAAATTCCAATTTGGAATGAGTATCAGAAAACCGTTAGGGTTGTCTTTCGCGTTCAATAAAGACGGTTTAGAGAGCTTTTTCAAAGATCTCTAAACCTGAAGCAGCCTGACAAAATAGTCCTACGGACTATTTTGTCAGGCTGAAAAGCCCATCCGATTTTCGGATGGGCTTTCTTATTATACCGCTGCCGGGATGCTCAGCTCCGCTGCCGTTTCCATGCGGCGGATTGACCCGCCCATGCCGGAAATTTTGTGGATAATATCCTCGTAGCCGCGCTCGATATACTCGACGTCTTCAACCACCGTTTCGCCCTCCGCAGCCAGCCCCGCAATGACCATCGCAGCGCCCGCGCGCAGGTCGCAGGCGCGCACCGCGCAGCCTTGCAGCTTTGCAACACCCGAAATCACCGCAGTTTTCGTTTCGACCTTAATCGACGCGCCCATGCGGTTAAGCTCCGCGCAGTAGCCAAAGCGCGTATCATAAATGCTTTCGCGGATAAAACTAACGCCGGACGCCAGCGCCATGCACACCGCAATCTGCGGCTGCATATCCGTCGGGAAGCCGGGATAGGGCATGGTTTTTACATTCGCGCGGCGCAGCAAACCCGTGCGCTGCACACGAATGGCATCGTCGTACTCCGTAACCTTTGCGCCCATTTCGCGCAGCTTTGCGGAAATGCAGTCCATATGCTTCGGAATAACGTTGCGCACAAGCACGTTGCCGCCAACTGCAGCAACCGCCACCATATACGTTCCCGCCTCGATTTGGTCGGGAATAATGGAATAGCTGCCGCCGCGCAGCGCGCGCACGCCGCGCACCTTGATGTGGTCCGTGCCCGCGCCCGAAACTTTCGCGCCCATGGCGTTGAGGAAGTTTGCCAAATCGACGATATGCGGCTCTTTTGCTGCATTTTCGATAATCGTTGTGCCCTCGGCAAGCACCGCGCCGATCATGATGTTCATCGTTGCGCCGACGGAAACCACGTCCAAATTCACGCGCCCGCCGCGAAGACCGTTTTCCGGCGCATAGGCGCAGACAAAACCGTTGTTCAAATCCACCGTTGCGCCAAGCGCCTCGAAGCCCTTGATGTGCTGGTCGATCGGGCGCGCGCCGAAGTTGCAGCCGCCGGGCAGCGCAACTCTTGCATGCCCAAAGCGCCCCAACTGCGCACCGATTAGGTAATACGACGCGCGAATGCGGCGCACCAGTTCATCCGAGGACTCCACATCGCGCACGTGCGTGCAGTCGATGTCGAGCGTGTTTGCATTGAGATAGCTGATTTTCGCGCCCATGTCGCGCAGAATCTCGACAAGCAAGCACACATCGGAGATATTCGGAACATTTTCAATTCTGCAAGTGCCGTTGACCAAAAGCGCTGCCGGCAAGATCGCGACAGCCGCGTTTTTTGCCCCGCTGATGGTCACTGTGCCTGAAAGCGGCGTGCCGCCCTGAATTACGTATTTATTCATATACTTCCCTCTCAAATAGAGTATATGTAGAACGCGTGGCAATAGTAAGCCAATATAAACCAGATAGAGTATATCATACCATGTCCGAATTGTAAAGAGAGAATAGCCGCAGGTAAATTCTATCCGGCAGAGGGAGATTTTACAATTGGATTTACTTTGAGAAACTCGGAACACGGAGTCACAAAAGGTGAACAATTTTACGATGCCTCATCGGGCGGCAATCCGCCCATTTTTTCATAGACCGCCGCAATATTGTTGCGCGTCGCCACCGTATTGGGATGCTCCATACCAAGCAGTTTTTCACAGATAGCCAGCGCCTTGTTATAAAACTCTACCGCCCGTTCAAAGTCGCCTTTGCTGTGACAGGCCGCCGCGATATTGTTGTAGGTCGTTGCAGTATCTGGATGCTCCGTTCCAAGCACTTTTTCTCGGATAACCAGCGCCTTGTTGCACCACTCTAACGCCTCATCGTAGTCGCCTTTGCTATGATAGACAGCTGCAACGTTGTTGTAGGTCGCCGCCGTATTCGGGTGCTCCGTGCCAAGCACTTTTTCAAAGACCGTCAGCGCCTTCTTATACCACTCTAATGCCCGGTCGTAGTCGCCTTTGCTGTAGTAGACCATCGCGAGGTTGTTGTAGGTCGTCGCCGTATCGGGATGCTCCGTTCCAAGCACTTTTTCACGGATAATCAGTGCCTTCTTATACCACCCTAATGCCTCGTCGTAGTCGCCTTTGCTGCCGTAGATACCCGCGATGTTGTCGTAGGTCGTTGCCGTAGCGGAATGCTCCGTGCCAAGCACTTTTTCAAAGACCGTCAGCGCCTTCTTATACCACCCTAATGCCCGGTCATAGTGTCCTTTT